>JBQTII010000126.1:0-19065 GCA_052388275.1 Sporichthyaceae bacterium
GCCGGGGCCGTACCCAACTGGTCGGCGTGGCACTTGTGGGTTGGGGAGTCCGGGTCAGCCTCCGAAGGTGGTGAACTCCAACTCGTAGAAGTTCGCACAGGACTCAATGTTGAGAGATTCGTCGACACCTCCGTCCAACGCGGACGCACTGCCGAACGCAGGGTCCGTTCGGATCGCTTCGTGCGCCTTCCTTCCTGCTGTGACCATCCAGTCGTGGGGAAACTGCAGGCCCGGCGGCGGCGTCAGGGAATCGAGGTCGTCCAACGCTGTGTCGAGCGCGTCCAAGGCCCCATCACGAAACTTCGCCCGTGCGATGTCGCCGCCCCCGTCTTCTAGGTCAACGGTCCGCTGAAACTCTTCTCTGCGGTCGAGGACCCGCTCGATGCCCTTGTCGCAGATCTTCGTGGCCTTGGCCGCGTACTCGGATTCGGTCAACGGATCGCCAGAGGACCCGCACCCCGTCGCCAGGGCTCCGGCACAGCACACCGCTGCCGTGGCGGCGGCGACGCGGCGGATGGTCGAGTTGTTCATTAGGCCTCCGGGGGGTTCTCGCAGGACGGGTCCCGTGTCTCAACGAGACACTCCGGAACTCAAAGCGGGGTTCGAACCGCTCGACGGGTTGGATGCCGTGACCAACGCGGGAGGTTCCCGGCGGCCTCGGGGTGATCGGCGCCGCTCCCCGAGACCACAAGGCCGACGCCGAAGCGGTGCGGGTAGGTACCCAACGTCTCGCCGACGGGGACTTCTGTGCGCTGGAGGACACCGCCATCGAGGAGGCCGACGATCGGATCGCCGCCTACACCGACGCCAACTGTTGATCAGCCCCGGCGCAGGGCCGCGCCCTTGGCCTTGGCCGCAGCGCCGAGGTCGGCCTGGAACTGGAGCATCCGCGCCTGCAACTCCGGGTCGGCTACCGCCAGGATCCGGACGGCGAGCAGGCCGGCGTTGCGGGCCCCGCCGATGGCGACGGTGGCCACCGGGACGCCGGTCGGCATCTGGACGATGGACAGCAGCGAGTCCAGCCCGTCGAGGTTCTTCAGCGGCACCGGAACCCCGATCACCGGCAGCGGGGTGACCGAGGCGAGCATCCCCGGCAGGTGCGCCGCACCGCCCGCGCCCGCGATGAGCACCCGCAGCCCCCGGCCGGCGGCCTGCTGACCGTAGGTGAGCATCTCACCCGGCATCCGGTGCGCGGAGACCACATCGCACTCGTGCGCGATGTCGAACGCGGCGAGCGCGTCGGCGGCGGCCTCCATCACCGCCCAGTCCGAGTCGGACCCCATGACCACGCCGACCAGTGGACTACTCATCGGTGTCATCTCCGGATCTGGGTCGAGGTGGCACCATCCACCGTCCAATGTCGAGGTCGCACGCCATCAGATCTCTCCTCGCAGGAAGGCGGCGGCGTGCTGCGCCCGGTTAAGCAAGTCTGACGGATCATCACCGAGGACGGTGACGTGGCCGACCTTGCGCCCGGGAACGACCGCCTTGCCGTAGTTGTGGATCCGCAGCCCCGGGTCGTGCGCCAGGCAGTGCAGGTAGCCGCCGAACAGGTCCGGGAAGCGCTCCGGATCCTCGCTGCCGAGCACGTTGGCCATCACGGCGTGCGGCGCGGTCATGGTCACCGCGCCGAGCGGCCAATCCAGGACCGCGCGCAGGTGCTGCTCGAACTGGCTGCTCGCCGAGCCCTCAATCGTCCAGTGCCCACTGTTGTGCGGGCGCATCGCGAGCTCGTTGACCAGCACCCCTGCGGGGGTGTCGAACAGTTCCACGGCGAGCAGCCCGACGACGTCGAGGTCGGCGGCGATCGCGAGCGCCGCCCGCTGGGCCGCGAGGGCGTGATCGTCGGTGATCGCGGCCGGGGCGAGAACCTCCCGGCAGATCCCGGCGCGCTGCACGGTTTCCACGACCGGGTACACCGCGGCCTGCCCGTGCGGGCTTCGAGCGACCTGGACAGCCAGTTCGCGGGTGAAGGCGACCTTTTCCTCCAGCAGCACCGGGCCCCGGGCCAGCCAGTCCTCGATCTGCTCGGCCGACTCGACGATTCGCACGCCGCGTCCGTCGTAGCCCCCGCGCGGGGTCTTGGCCACCACCGGCCCGGCGAGCGAGGCGACGAACGCGCTCACCTGCCGGGGGTGCGTGACCTGGGTCCAGCGGGGACACGGCAGCCCGGCCGCACCCAGCCGGGTGCGCATCGCGACCTTGTCCTGCGCGTGCAGCAGCGCCGCGGACCCGGGGCGCACCAGCACGCCGTCGGCCTCGAGTTTGGCCAGGTGCTCGGTGGGTACGCCCTCATGATCGAAGGTCAGAACGTCGACGCCGGAGGCGAACCGGCGCAACGTCTCCAGGTCGTCGGGGTCGCCGACGGTCACCTGGGCCGCGATCTGCGCCGCCGAGGCGTCCGCGGACTCGGCCAGCACGTGCAGCCGGACATCGAGCGCGATCGCGGCCTGGGCGGTCATCCGGGCCAGCTGCCCGCCGCCCACCATCCCCACCACCGGGCGGCCGCTCATGGGATTACCTCGCTAGCGCTCGGCCACCCCATGAGCCACAGTGCACTGTCCCTTCTGGTTCGCTCGCTGCGCCCGCTCACGGTGTGCACGCCCGGACGAGGGCGCGGGGCCGGTATGGGTCAGGCACGGGTACCACGCTAGCGGCCGGGTAGATTTCACCCCGTGTCGTCCCTGGTCCGCGCGCTGCATGCCCGCGTCGAGCACCTGCTGCAGGAGCTGGCCAAGTTCGGGGTCGTGGGCGCCGTCGCGTACATCGTCGACATCACCACGTTCAACCTGCTCCGCTCGGGCGATGGCCCGCTCAACGACAAGCCGATCACCGCCAAGATCATCTCGACGGTGCTGGCTACGACGGTGGCGTTCATCGGCAACCGCCAGTGGACCTTCCGCCACCGCGAGCGCAGCAACCTGCGCCGCGAGTACGTGCTGTTCTTCGCCCTCAACGCCGTGGCGCTGGTGATCGCGCTCAGCTGTTTGGGCATCTCGCACTACCTGCTGAACTTCACCAGCCCGCTCGCGGACAACATCTCGGCCAACGTGATCGGCATGGGCCTGGGCACGATCTTCCGGTTCTGGGCCTACCGCCGCTTCGTGTTCACCGAGCCCCTGGCCCAGCCGGACGGCGAGGGCGAGTCCCCCGCCCTCGCCGCCTGACCCCCCGCCTGATTCCTGCGGGCCGACATCCCGTGCGGGCGCCTGTCAGCCGGCCGGCGGGCTGAGCGGCGCCCCTAGCGGCTGACACCCCGCCTGATCAGGGCTCGGCTTCGAGCAGTTCGCCGGGTTGGGGCCGCGCGGCGGCGAGCGGCGCCCGCAGTTCGGTCTCCACCGCGTCGAACGCCTCGGCGACCGCGCGGGTCCAGTGCAGGACCTCGGCGGCGGCGGGGCGCATGAAGCCGTCAGCGATCAGGGCGCGGATCTGTTCGCGCAGCGGATCGAACACCCCGTCGGGGTCCAGCACGACGACCGGGCGCTCGTGCATTGCCAGCGTCCGGGAGACCCAGATCTCCAGCAGCTCCTCCAGGGTGCCGATCCCGCCGGGCAGCACCAGGAACGCCTCGGAGCGGGCGTCCATCTCGTGCTTACGTGCGCGCATGTCCGCGGTGACGATCAGTTCGTCCGCGCCATGGTCGGCGACTTCGCGGGTGAGCAGGGCCTCGGGGATCACCCCGGTGGTGTGCGCGCCCCCGGCCCGCGCACCGCGGGCGAGGGAACCCATCATCGAGATCGCGCCGCCGCCGGAGACCAGGGCGTGCCCGCGCCGGGCCAGCTCGGCCCCGACCTCGGCGCCGAGTTCGACGTAACGGGCGGGGATCGCCTCGCTGGAGGAGCAGAACACGCAGATCGAGGCCATGTCAGTGAGCGGACACCGCTCAGGGGTAACGGGTCTGCAGGGCGCGGATGTCAGAGGCCAGGGCGTTGGTGGAGGAGATCTCCTGGCTGCGACGGCGCTCGTCGGCGTCCTTCATGATCGACACCACCGCATCGATGTCGTCGGTGATCTCGATCAGGTCCAGGTCCTGCGGGGAGATCTTGCCCGCCTCGACCATGCGCGTGCTGATCCACTCGAGCAGGCCCGACCAGTACTCGGTGCCCACGAGCACGACCGGGAAACGGGTGACCTTGCCGGTCTGTACCAGCACGAGGGCCTCGAAGAGTTCGTCCAGGGTGCCGAAGCCACCGGGCATGAACACGAAGCCCTGCGCGTACTTGACGAACATGGTCTTGCGTACGAAGAAGTAGCGAAAATCGATGCCCAGGTCGACGTACTGATTGAGCCCCTGCTCGAAGGGCAGCTCGATCCCCAGACCAACCGAGGTACCGCCCGCCTCCACGCAGCCCTTGTTCGCGGCCTCCATGACCCCAGGCCCACCGCCGGTGATGACGGCGTAGCCGGCGCTGGCGAGCTTGGAACCCAGCAAGCGGGAGAGTTCGTACTCGGGGTGCCCCGGTGGCGTGCGCGCAGAGCCGAACACCGTGATCGCCGGGCCGAGTTCGGCGAGCAGCCCGAAGCCCTCGACGAACTCGGCCTGGATGCGCAGCACCCGCCACGGGTCGGTGTGCACCCAGTCGGTCGGGCCGCTGCTGTCCAGCAGGCGCTGGTCGGTCGTGCTGCCCTGGGTCTGGCGCCGGCGCAGGATCACCGGTCCGCGGTGCCGCTCGGGAGGGCGCCCGCCGTTCGCCCCCGCGCCGTCGCCGCTGCCACCTGCCGGTTCCACCATGCCCGCGAAGGTACCGGGTCGCCCATGGAGCAGTCGGGGGGCCGCGCGGTCACCCCGACTTGTGCCGCGCGCGAGTTCAGCGGCCCGCGGCAGCGATGAGCACGTCGGCCACGGCACCGGGCTGAGACATGAAGGGCGAGTGCGAGGCGTCCATGCGGACGACGGTGTGCGCTCCGGCAGACATCGCCTCCTGGGCGGACGCCGGGATCGCGTTGTCCTCGGTGCAGATCAGGTACGTGCTCGGGAGCTGCTGCCAGGCCGCCGCGCTCTGCTCCGCCGCGAAGGCGCCCATGCACTGCGGTTGCAACCGGGCGGTCGCCTCGGCTGCGGCCGTCTCGGCGCAGTCCAGGTAGAACGCGGTCCGCGGGTCGGGGACCGTCGCCATGCCGGTGTCCATGTCGACCTCGATCCACGCCGGCACCTCGTGTTCGACGGCGTCGAGCACCGACATCCCGGCCGGGAGCATGAAGGCGCACAGGTACACCAGGTGCCTCACGTGCGCCGCGTCCGCGCCCGCCTCGCTGATCACCGCACCGCCGTAAGAGTGCCCGACGAGCACCGTCGGCACCGGGCGTTCGGCGAGCGCCGCCCGCACGACGGCGGCGTCATCGGCGAGTTCGGCGATCCCGCCGACACTGGGCAGATCCACGGTGCGTGCGGCGAAGCCGCGCTCGGTCAGGGCCGCCTGCAGCTCCGCCCAGCACCACCCCCCGTGCCAGGCGCCGTGCACGAGCAAGAACTCCGGGCGGGTGCGGTCAGTCATAGGTCTCACCCTAGGCAGGACGCCGTGCGCCCGCAGCGCCAGATCGTCCACAGCCCCGAGGGATCGCCTGAGTTGTCCACAGCTTGATCGCGTGGCGTTGCCGTCGAGTCGTGCCCGCTCTACCGTCGCGTCATGACCTCTCCTGAACCGCTCGGTGCACGCCTGGACCGCATCGAGGCCGAGAGCAGCGCCGCCCGCGTCCTCGCCGCGGCCGCCTCCACCGAGGTCGGCGAGGTTCACGCCCGGCTGCGTGCGCACACCGGCGTGCTGAATGCGCTGCGCGAGACGCAACTCGATCACGGCCGGCGGTTGGACGAGCACGACCGGCGCTTCGACCAGATCGACCGGCGCTTCGACCAGATCGACCGGCGTTTCGACCAGATCGACCGCAACTTCGAGCAGATCGACCGCAACTTCGAGCAGATCTCCGGCCAGTTCCTTACCGTCAACGATCAGTTCCTTACCGTCAACGCCGGAATTACGACCATCGTGGCGATGCTCACCAAGATCCCGCCTGAGTAAGACGCCGCGGTCGCCGGCGGTCGCTGCTCCAGACCACAACCGCAACCAGAGTGACGCGAGGACCCGCCGCGGGCACACCATCAGTCACGATTGTGGTCTGCTTCAGCACGCCGGCAAGCAGAGCGTCAGGCGCCCGTCAGCCAGGCCCGCAGCACAGCCTCACACTCGGTGATCTGGGCAGTCTCCACGTACTCATCGCGGGTGTGCGCCAGCGACGGATCCCCCGGGCCGAAGTTCACCGCGGGCACCCCGAGCTCGGAGAAGCGCGCGACGTCGGTCCACCCGAACTTCGGGGCGGCGGGTTTGCCGGTCGCGGCGAGGAAGGCCGCCGCCGCGGGCCGGTCCAGCCCGGGCAGGGCCCCCGGCGCAAGGTCGGTGCATTCGATCTCGAGCCCGTCGAAGACCTCGTGCACATGCGCCAGCGCCTGCTCCGGGGACCGGTCGGGGGCGAAGCGGAAGTTGACGCTGACGACGCATTCGTCGGGGATCACGTTGCCCGCAACGCCGCCGCGGATGCCAACCGCCGAGAGCCCTTCGCGGTAGGTCAGTCCGTCGATGACCGGGTTGCACGGGGAGTAGGCGTTGAGCCGGGCGAGCACCTCGCCGGCGCCGTGGATCGCGTTGACGCCCTTCCAGGATCGGGCCGAATGGGCACGCACGCCCCGCGTGCTGACGTCCACCCGCAGCGTGCCCTGGCAGCCGGCTTCGACGCCGGCGTTGGACGGCTCCATCAGCACCGCGAAGTCCGCCGCCAGCCACTCCGGGTGGTTGCGCACCAGGCGCAGCAGGCCGTTGCGGGCGGCGGCGACCTCCTCGTTGTCGTAGAAGATGTAGGTGACGTCGCGGACCGGCGCGGTCACCGTCGCTGCCAGGCGCAGCCCTACCGCCACGCCGCCCTTCATGTCGCAGGCGCCGAGCCCATACAGGCGCGAACCATCCACCCGCGCGGCCAGGTTGCTGCTACCGTCCGCCAGATTCGCGGCCGGCACCGTGTCCAGGTGCCCGGCGATGACGACGCGCTCACCGTGGCCCAGGAACGTCCGGGCGAGGACCGCGTCGCCGTCCCGATCCACCTGCAGATGTCCACGTGCGCGCAGCGCGGCCTCGACGGCGTCGGCCAGCGGACCCTCGGTCCCGCTCACCGACGGTCGCGCCACCAGATCAGCAGCGAGGGCGATCGCGTCCAGATGCAGGTCGAGCTCGGCGCCGCCTTCGCGCGTCACTGGCACGGGGCTCGTCATGTCGACCACGGTATCCGCGGGCCCGGCGGCGCTGCGCTGGGTACGGTGACCGGGTGACGCAGACTCCCCCCGCTCCGGACACCCCTCCGCACCCCGGCGCCTGGGGCCACGGCCTGGCCACCATCGCCGAGTCCGACGGGCGCACACTCGACACCTGGTACCCCGCCCCCGCCCTGGGTGCGCCGGACGGGAGCGCGCCGCCGTCCGAGCTGAGCGCACTGGCCGGCAAGGACGACCGCCGCGGGGTCCGTCTGGAGATCGTCCACACGGTCATCGACGATCTCGCCGCGCCCCCACAGAACGCGGCCGAGGTCTACCTGCGCCTGCACCTGCTCTCGCACCGCCTGGTCCGCCCGCACGGGCTGAACCTCGACGGCCAGTTCGCCCTGCTCGCCAACGTCGTCTGGACCAACTACGGTCCGTGCGCCCCAGAGGACTTTGAGAGCGTGCGGCTGCGGCTGCGAGCCCACGGCCCGGTCCAGGTGTTCGGCGTCGACAAGTTCCCGCGGATGACCGACTACGTCATCCCGGCCGGGGTGCGGATCGCGCATGCGGACCGGGTCCGGCTCGGCGCGCACCTCGCGCCGGGCACGACCGTCATGCACGAAGGTTTCGTGAACTTCAACGCCGGGACGCTGGGCGCCTCCATGGTCGAGGGCCGGATCTCGGCCGGGGTCCTCGTCGGTGACGGCTCGGACATCGGCGGCGGCGCCTCGATCATGGGCACGCTGTCGGGCGGCGGCAAAGAGGTCGTCCGGGTCGGCACAGGGGCCCTACTCGGCGCGAACGCCGGTCTGGGGATCTCCCTGGGCGATGCCAGCGTGGTCGAGGCCGGGTGCTACATCACGGCCGGCACCAAGGTTCGCCTGCCTGACGGCGAGATCGTCAAGGCCAGGGAACTCTCGGGGGCCGCGAATCTGTTGTTCCGGCGGAACAGCCTCACCGGCGCCATCGAGGCGGTGCCGCGCACCGGCGAATGGGGCGGGCTCAACGCCGCGCTCCATGCCAACGACTGACAAGGCGGCTGGCCAGAAGGGAACCGGGGGCAGGGTGGGGGCACCACGACGGGCGCGCAGATTCGTTGGCGCGGTGCTGGCCTTCGTCCTGCTCATCGGCCTCGGTGCCGTCGCGGTGCGGATCCTCGCGGACCGCATCGTGCTCACCGAGGCCTGCACCGCGCGCGCCGGCGGGGCGAAGGCCCGGGTGAGCCCTGAGCAGGCCCGTTTTGCCGCCACCATCGCCGCCGTGGCCGCACGCCGCGGGCTCCCGGCCCGGGCGGCGACGATCGCCCTGGCAACCGCCCTGCAGGAGTCCGGGTTGCGCAACCTGGACTACGGCGACCGCGACTCACTCGGGCTGTTCCAGCAGCGCCCCTCCCAGGGGTGGGGCACACCCGCTCAGGTGATGGACCCGGTGTACGCCGCAGGTGTCTTCTACGACGCCCTGATCAAGATCGACGGCTACACGAAGATGGACATCAACGACGCTGCGCAGCAGGTCCAGCGCAGCGGCTTTCCGCAGGCCTACGGCAAGCACGAGGTCCGGGCGCGGGCCCTGGCCTCGACGTTGACGGGGTACTCCGAGGCGGCCTTCACCTGCGCGATCCGCACCGGATCACCCGAGCCCGAGTCCATCGGCCCGGCCGGCCTCACCCCGAGGGCTCAGCGCGTCCTGGCGGAGGTGCGCGCAGCCTTCGGAGATCTGCCGGCGGGCGGGTTCGCTCCGGGTGGGGTGCGCAGCGGGCACAGTGCGGGTTCGGCGCACTACGACGGGCGCGCCGTTGACCTGTTCTACCGGCCGATCACCGCCGAGAGCCGGCGGGACGGCTGGGCGGCCGCGCACTACCTGGTGGCCAACGCGCAGTCCCTGGACGTGGCCACTGTGATCTACGACGGCCGGATCTGGACGTCCCGGCGGTCAGCTGCGGGCTGGCGGCGGTACACCCCGCCCGGCGGGGACACCGCTAACCCGGTCCTCATGCACCGAGATCACGTTCACGTCGACGTCCGGTGAGCACGCCGGGCCCCGGTGATCAACAGTGACCACAACGGGCTCACCCTCTACGCTGAGGCCGTGACAAACCCGGACATGCCGCCCACGCCAGATCCCGCCAAGCCGTCCGGTGGCATCCCCGACGAGGTCCGGCGCGCCGACGCCACCAATGGGCGCTGGGTACTCGGCGGCGTCCTGACCATCGCCCTGCTGGCCGCTGTCCTGTCCCTGGTCGGACGGCTCTCCGGTGACGACGAGCCCGAGACGACGCTGTTCGTGCAGGGCCAGCTCCCCGCGCCGAGCGCCACGGCGACCCCCGCTGCGACACCCCCGCCCGTCACGACCCCGGCCGTGCCCCCGCCCGCAGCCGGCGCGACCGACCCAACGCCCACGGTCGCCCCACCGCCCGCCGCGCCGCCCGCACTCGCCCCAGCGCCCGCCACGCCGCCCGCGCTCGCCGCTCCGCCCGCCACGGCGCCCGCGGTCGCCCCGGCTCCGAGCGCACCGCCCGCGCTCGCCCCAGCGCCCTCCGCGGCTTCGAGCGCGCCGGCGATCACCGGGGCGGGCGAGGTACCCGGCGGCGGACTGCCTGCGGCCACCGGTGGCGCCCCAGCCGATCTGAGCACCACGTCGACCGGCTCCGCGTCGTCGAGCTCGAGTTCCGCGTCCGGTTCTGCATCCGAGGCGACGGCCGCGACTGCGGACCCAGCGAGCACGACCGTCCCCGCGCTCCCCGTTGACCCACCGACCACCGCAAGCCCAGCGTCCACCGCAAGCGCCCCCACCGCGGCCCCCACCCCCACCGCGGCCCCCACCCCCACCGCGGCCCCCGAGTCAAGCAGCGAGGGCGCCGCCGCCACCGGGGTCATCCCCAGCGGCGCACCTGCCACGGGCATCGGCAACGACTCCTCGGACGCCGCCGGCTGGCTGCTCGCGGCCGGGATCCTCGCCCTGATCGCAGCGCTCGTGGCCGCCGTCGCCGCGCTGGACCGTCGCCGGGCCCGGACCTGACCTGTGCGGGCGGCACACCCGGTGCCGGAGGACGCACCAGATGACGCATCCGAGGTCCACACCCGGCCGCGACCGGCACGCGGGCCGCTCAGCGTCGCCGCCCTGACGCGCCTGACCGCCCTGCTCGCGATCGCCGGCACGGTCTCGATTGCCACGTCCCTGGCGTTGCGCTCCGAGGCACCGCCGCAGCCCGCGGCCGCTACGGCCGAACCCCTGCCACCGGCCGCGCTCACCCCGACTACCGCGGACGCCCTGCCGCGCGCCGTCCCCGTGCACCTGCGGCTGGATCGAGTGGGGATCGACGCCGACCTGATCGCCCTCGGGCTCAATCCCGACGGGACGCTGACGGTGCCGCCGCCGACGGCGCAAGGACCGGCCGGCTGGTACCAGGGGCTGGCGAGTCCCGGTGAGATCGGGCCGGCGGTGATCGTCGGCCACGTCGATTCCCCGGGCGGGCGAGGTGCGTTCTTCAACCTGGGCGCGGTGCGGCGCGGGGACCGGATCGAGGTCGAGCGCGCTGACGGCCTACCCGCGTCATTCGTGGTGGATCTGGTGGCCTCGTTCTCCGCCGCGGAGTTCCCCACGACGGCGGTCTACGGCGGCACCGACCGGGCGGTCCTGCGCCTGATCACCTGCGGGGGGACGTTCACGGCGGGCGAGGGCTACGACCGCTCGGTGGTCGTTTTCGCGACGTTGGCGTGAATCGGCATTGCGGAGATCATCAACGCGCGTACTGTCCCGGTATGGCTGACGAAGTGGACCCCGGCGCCGACACCGACATGTTCCGCGCGTTCGTCGAGCGCGAGCAGGCCTACCAACCGCCCTCGCGCGCCATGGTGCCTGTGCTGGTGGCGGCCGTCGCGGTCGTCATCGCGGTCGCGTTGTTCTTCGTCATCATCGCCCGGGGCTGAGCGGCCTGAACTCAGGCGAGGCGGGCCACTGCCGCGGCGATGCGTTCGTCGGTGGCGGTGAGCGCTAGGCGGACATGCCGCACACCCGCGGCGCCGTAGAAGTCCCCCGGCGCCACCAGGATCCCGCGGTCGGCGAACCACGTCGCGCTCGCCCAGCAGTCTTCGTCACGGGTCGCCCACAGGTAGAGCCCGGCCTCGGAGTGCTCGACCCGCAGCCCGGCCTCGGCCAGCGCCGGGCGCAGTGCCGCGCGGCGGGCCCGGTAGCGCTCGCGCTGCTCGGCAACGTGGACCGGATCGGCCAGCGCGGCGATCATCGCGGCCTGCACCGGGGCCGCCACGATCATCCCCGCGTGCTTGCGGACCGCCAGCAGCGTCGCGATGAGGGTGCCGTCCCCGGCCACGAAGGCGCCGCGGTATCCGGCCAGGTTGGACCGCTTGGACATCGAGTGCACGGCCAGCAGGCCGTCGTGCGAGCCCGCACAGATGTCGGGATGCAGCACGCAGACCGGGTCGGTGTCCCACCCGAACTCGGCGTAACACTCATCCGAGACCAGCGGCACACCCCGCTCGCGGGTCCAGCGCACCCAGGCCCGCAGCCGATCAGGGTCCAGGACGCGCCCGGACGGGTTGGCCGGCGAGTTGATCCAGACCAGGCGAACCTTGCCCGGCTCGGCCAGGTGATCGGGGTCATCGCACGGGACCGGGCGCGCCCCGGCCAGGCGGGCCCCTACGTCGTAGGTCGGGTAGGCCAGCTCCGGATGTACGACGTCATCGCCGACGCCCAGGCCCAGCAGGGTCGGCAGCCAGGCGACCAGTTCCTTGGAGCCGATGACGGGCAGCGTCGCCTCGGGTCCGAGGTCCACGGCGCCGAACCGGCTCGCGAGGAAACCCGCGATCGCCGCCCGCAGCGCCGGTGTCCCGGCGGTGAGCGGGTATCCCGGAGCATCCGCCGCAGCCATCAGCGCGGCCTGGACCAGCGCTGGGCTCGGGTCGACCGGGGTACCCACCGAGAGGTCGATGAGCCCGCCCGCGCCGGCCGCGGCCACTGCGCGGTCCTTCACCGGGGTCAGCCGGTCCCAGGGAAAATCGGGCAGGTGCAGCGGCATCAGCGAGGAGGACTATTCCTCGTGCTCCTGCGGCGGCAACGCGGCCACGCTCGGGTGATCCCGGCCGGTGTTGCCGAGCTTTGCGGCGCCACCGGGGGATCCGAGCTCGTCGAAGAACTCCACGTTGGCCTTGTAGAAGTCCTTCCACTGATCCGGGGTGTCGTCCTCGTAGTAGATGGCCTCGACGGGGCACACCGGCTCGCAGGCGCCGCAGTCAACGCACTCGTCCGGGTGGATGTACATCATCCGCCCGCCCTCGTAGATGCAGTCGACCGGACATTCCTCGATGCAGGCCTTGTCCTTGAGGTCGACGCAGGGCTGGGCGATCACATAGGTCACGGGTATTTCCTCCTCCACGGGGCGGCGAGGCGACCCAGGTGGGCGTTTCGCGCACGCGGGCAATCGTGCACGGCCAGGTCGGTTCGACCACGTCCAACGCCTAGTATCCCGGCAATCGGGCGGACGTCGAACTGGGGTTGCCAAATGTCATCGCGCTACGTGATCAAGTACGCGATGGCGCTGTCCGCCGCGGACGTCGGATCGCGGGTGTCGGTGCGCCGCACGCATCCCGAAGGTGGCCTTGGTGACGTGGTCGGGGAGCTCCTGAGCTGGGAGAACGACCTGCTGACGATCCGCCGCAAGGACGGCAGCCTGATCCCGGTGGCCGTCGCTGACCTCGTGGCCGGCAAGGTCGTTCCCCCCGCGCCCGTCCGCAAGGTTCCGCGCTCGTGAGCAGGGGGGAGTTCGCCGCCGCCGCCAACGATCCGGGCGGGTCGGTAGGCAGGGCCGCCCTGCTGCTGGCGCTCGACCTGGACTCCAGCGTCAACGTCGCGGCCGACCTCGCTCGTCTGGACTCGATCGCCGAGATAGTTGCCGCCGGTCTGCCCGGGGACGCCGCCGTGGGCCAGATCGGTCGGCACCTGCGCGCCACCCTGGGGGGCGACATCGGATTCGGTGGGAGCACGGCGGATTATGCCGACCTGCGCTCCTCGTTGCTGCCTGAGGTGCTGCGGCGGCGGCGAGGGCTGCCGATCCTGCTGTCCGTTGTCTGGCTGGAGATCGCCGCGCGGCTGCAGGTACCCGCCCACGGCATCGGGCTGCCGGGGCATTTCGTCGTCGGGATCGGAGATCCCGAGTATGCGGGGCAGGTCGGCGGCCCCGAGCCGGGCTTCGTGCTCGTGGATCCCTTCAACGGCGGAGTGCCGTTCCCCGGCTCGGCCGCCTACTCCCTGCTCGGCCACGCCCCGACCGCCCACGATCTGCGGCCCTGGGACACCCCCAAGACCATGTTGCGGATTCTGGCCAACATCCGCGGGCACGCCGAGGCGGGTCATTTCACGCGCATCGGAGCGGCCCGGACCCGGCTCTGGGCAATCGAGATGTCGCTGCTGATTCACGGTTGCCCGGTGGAACTGCACCGCGCCTACGGGGAGGCTCTGGCCCGCTCCGGGGATTTCGTCCGGGCCGCCATCGCGCTGGAGGCCTACGCCGACCTGCTCGCCGAGGACAGGCCGCTGGTCTCCTTGCAGGTCCGCCAGGAGGCCCGCACCGCCCGCGCCCGCCTCAACTGAGCGAGCCCACGAGAGCACGTCGGCCTTGATGGCTGCGCATTTCGGACGATTCCTGCGAACGGACGACCACAACGGACGCCGTGCGCAAGCGGGCCCCGCTCAGGGGGTGCGGAGGGCTTGCGCGAGTGCGTCGAGCGCCCAATCGAGCTCGGCCGCGGTGATGATCAGCGGCGGGGCGAGGCGGATCGTCGAGCCGTGGGTGTCCTTGGCCAGCACGCCGCGATGCATCAGGCGCTCGCAGACCTCACGCCCGGTACCGGCCCGTGGGTCGATGTCGATGCCGGCCCACAGGCCCCGACCGCGCACGGCCGTGACGCCAAGCGGGGTCAGCTCGGCGAGCCGCGAGTGCAGGTGCGCCCCGAGGTCGCGCGCGGAGTCCAGCAGGTCCCCGTCGGTGAGCAGGCCGACGACGGCACGCCCGACCGCGCAAGCCAGCGGGTTACCACCGAAGGTGGACCCGTGCTGACCGGGCTTGAGCACACCCAGCACCTCGGCATCGGCCACCACCGCCGAGACCGGCACGATGCCCCCGCCGAGCGCCTTGCCCAGGGTGTACACGTCTGGGACGACACCCTCGTGATCGCAGGCGAACAAGGCGCCGGTGCGCCCGAGACCGGACTGGATCTCATCGGCGATGAACAGCACATTGGCCGCGGTGCACAGGTCCCGAACCTCGCGCAGGTAGCCCGCCGGGGGCACCAGCACGCCGGCCTCACCCTGGATCGGCTCGATCAGCACCGCGACGGTGCTGTGATCGATTGCGGCCGCCATCGCCCCCGCGTCGCCATAGGGCACGACCCGAAATCCCGGGGTGAATGGGCCGAAGTCCGCCCGCGCATCGGTGTCGGTGGAGAAGGAGACGATCGTGGTGGTGCGGCCGTGAAAGTTGCCGTCGGCGACGACGATGTTCGCCTGGCCGGCAGGAACGCCCTTGACCGTGTACCCCCACTTGCGGGCGACCTTGATCGCGGTCTCCACGGCCTCGGCGCCGGTGTTCATCGGCAGCACCATGTCCTTGCCTGCCAGGTCGCCCAGTTCGGCGCAGAACTCGTACAGGCTGTCGTGGTCGAACGCCCGGCTGGTCAGCGTGAGGCGCTCAAGCTGGGCGCGCGCCGCAGCCAGCAGCACCGGATGGCCATGGCCGAAGTTCAGCGCAGAGTACGCGGCGAGGCAGTCCAGGTACCGGCGACCGTCGACGTCGGTTACCCAGGAACCCGAGGCCGAGGTGATCGTGACCGGCAGCGGGTGATAGTTGTGCGCCGCCCGATCACGCAGGTCACCGTTGATCTGACGTCTCGTCACCTTCCTGGCAGCCGGTAGAGCGCTCATCGGATTACCTCGCTAGAGCTCGGCCACCCCAAGAACGACAGTGCACTGTCCTTGTTGATTCGCTCGCTACGCTCGCTCATGCGCGAATCTCCAGCGTGCAGCACTTCGGGCCGCCACCGGACTTGCGGAATTCCCCCAACTCGACGGGAACCGGCACGTAGCCGTGAGCCCGAAGCCGCCTCGCGAAGCCGGCGCACTCGGCCGGGATGACGACGTGCCGGCCGTCGGAGACCGAGTTCATGGCGAACGCCGCCGCGTCGCGGGCACCGACGGCGATCGCATCCGGGAACATCCGGGCGAGCACGGCCCGCGAACCGGGTGAGAACGCGCCTGGGTAGTAGGCGATGTCGTTGTCCGCGAGCACCGCGATCGCGGTGTCCAGGTGGTAGAACCGCGGGTCCACCAGCGCCAAGGTGATCACCGGCTTGCCGAAGAACTCCTGCGCCTCGCGATGGGCGCCGACCTCGGTGCGAAATCCGGTACCGGCCAGGATCACCTCAGCCAGGTCGAGGAAATCGCCCTCGCCCTCGTTGATGGCCGCCGTGGTGGCGAACTCACCGAACAGCTCCGACTCGGCCAGCCAGCGCAGATAGGCCGGGCCCTCTGCCTTGCGTTCGTCGGCCTTGAAGTTCGCGCCGAGCACCTTGCCGTCAACGACCAGGGCACCGTTGGCAGCGAACACCATGTCAGGCAGGCCAGGAATCGGCTCGATGAAACTGACGGTGTGTCCGAGCCTGCGGTAGGCATCGCGTAGACCCTCCCACTGACGCATCGCCAGATCGAGATCGACCGGGACATCCGGGTTCATCCACGGGTTGATCGCGTAGCTGACCTCGAAGTAGGTGGGTCGGCACATCAGGTAATGCCGTGCGCGCGGCGTGCGCGTGGTCGGCAGCGCGGTGATGGTGGCCGGCCGGCTCGCAATACCCGGGTCCGGGCGCAGGCAGGCAGAAAGGTCGGGTGCGGCAGAGGCGGGCATCGTCATACCTCGATCGTCTGCCCGGGTGGGCGCCCGCACAGCGCAAACCATTGCGCGTACGCGACGAAACGTTGCGTCCGGCGGGCCCCCCGTGGGATATCGACCACCGGCTCGCCGCGAAGATGGGCGCCATGGCCCAGATCGCCCTGTTTCATTCCGTCCTTGGGATCCGGCCCGGGATCCTCGATGCCGCCGGTCGGTTCACCGCCGACGGTCACGAGGTGCTGGTCGTGGACCAGTACGACGGAAAGGCCTTCGACGACTACCGCGAGGCGATGATCTTCGCCGAGCACCTGGGATTCACCGAGCTGTTCCACCGCGGTGCCCGCGCGGTGGCTCCCCTGGCCGACGGCTTCATTGTCGCCGGGTTCTCCAACGGCGGCGCCATGGCCGAACTGATCGCGCTGCAACGACCGGTGTCGGGCGTCGTGCTCTTCGGCGGCGCCCTGGATCCGGCGATGCTGAACCCGGCGGTCGGCAACCCTGATGCGGCGACGACCTGGCCGCCGGGTGTCCCCGCGCAGGTGCACACCACTGTCGAGGACCCCTGGCGTGAGCAGGACCAGATCGACGCGTTCGCCGCCGCAGTGCAGGCCGCCGGTGGCCAGATCCAGATCCACGACTACCCGGGCACCGGCCACCTGTTCACCGACGCCTCCCTCGCCGAGGAGTACGACGAGGCCGCCAGCGAGCTGGCCTGGCGCCGGGTCCTGGCGTTCTGCCGGAACGAGGCGGTCTCGGGTTAGACTTGCCGAACTTCGGGCGGCCGGTTCAGGGCCGCCCGTTCGTGGACGCCCCGGCGAAAGGCAGCACATGCGTCGCAGGGGATTGCTGGTCGCAGCGCTGGCGAGTGCTCTGCTGGCCCCACTGGTGAGCCTGCCGTCCACGGCCACCGCTCGCACCGGCGATCGGATCATTTGGTCCACCTGCGCGAACCGCGACCTGTTCGTGCAGAAGGCACGCTGCGGCTCGGTCACCGTCCCGATGGACTGGAACCGCCCGGGCGGACCCACCATCGAGCTGGCCGTGTCCCGGGTGCGGGCCAAGGTTCCTGCCCGTGAACGGCTCGGCGTCATCCTGACCAACCCCGGCGGACCGGGCCTGTCCGGGGTGCGGCTGGCCCTGCTGGGGCGCGCGGTGCCGCAGAACGTCGGAGACCGTTACGACTGGATCGGGTTCGACCCCCGCGGGGTCGGGGAGAGCCGGCCGTCGCTGAGCTGTGAAGCCGGCTACTTCGACGGCCAGTTGCCGGATTACCGCCCGGCCAACCGTCTGCTGGTTCTCGGTGACGAGGCGAGCTGGCTGTCGAAGTCCACCAGTTACGCCCAGTCGTGCGGAAAGGAGCACGGTGAGCTCCTGGAGCACATGAAGTCCCTGGACACCGTCCGCGACATGGACGCGATCCGGGCCGCCCTCGGGGTGCCCACTCTCGGGTACGTCGGATTCGGTTATGGCACGCTGCTCGGCCAGCTCTACGCGACGCAGTTCCCGCATCGCGTAGGGCGGATGGTGCTCGACAGCAACATCGCCCCCGACCGCTTCGGCTATGCCCCTCGTGGGCGCGACATGCCGATCGCCGTCGAGGGCGGGATGGCCGCTTTCTGGCGGTGGACGGCCCGCCGCGATGCCCGTTACGGCCTGGGGACCACCGCGGCGGAGGTGCAGGCGCGTTACAACGCGGTCGAGGAGGCGCTGCGCACCGAACCGCAGGGCACGATCGGGCCGGCCGAATGGAACGACGTGTTCCTGCTGGCCGCCTACTCCGACGGCCAGTGGCCGCTGCTGGCCAACGCCCTCACCTTGTGGGAGGACGGCCGTCCGGATCCGATCCGGCGGCTGCTGCTGCGCGTGCGCAACGGCGGTGACAACCAGTACGCCGCGTTCCTGGCCCAGATCTGCACGGACGCGCCGGGGCCGCGCAACAACGAGCAGATCCGGCAGGAAGGGTTCGCCCTCGAGCGCCAGGCACCGTTCGCGGTCTGGAACACCCGGTGGTTCGCCGGGCCCTGCACCACCTGGCCCGCGGCCCAAGGCCGGGCGCCGCGCATCGACGGCAGCGCCTCCCCGCCGATGCTGCTGATCAACACCACCGAGGACGCGATCACCCCGCTCGCCGGAGCGCTGGCCGTGCGGGAGGAGTTCGGTCGCAGCGTGCTCATCGCCGAGGTCGGATCGACCTCGCATGCCAGCTCGTTAAGCGGCAACCGCTGCGTGGACAACGCGATCGCGGCCTACCTACGCAGCGGCGAGCTCCCGGCGCGGCGGACCGGGTTCCGGCCGGACGTGCTCTGCCCCCGAACTCCGGTCCCGCGTTGATCTGCGCGGTTAGGTACGCCTAACCTGCACGGATGCTGACAAGCGGCGGCCGGCTCCGCAGCTGGGCCGGGGTGGCGAGCTGCGCCATCGTGCTGGCCGCGGTCCTGCCCGGACCCGGCGCGCTCGGACAGTCCGCGTCAACACCCGAGACCGGGGTGAGGATCCGGTGGACGCCGTGCACCGACCCTGACCTGCGACGCGGGAATGCCGAGTGCGCATTCGTGCGGGTGCCGCTGGACCACTCGCGGCCGCGGGATCGAGCGATCACCCTCGCGCTGTCCCGGGTCCGGGCCCGCGTGCCGGAAAACCAGCGCCGGGGGGTGATGCTCGGCAATCCCGGCGGGCCCGGTGGCTCCGGGCTGAATCTGGCACTGCTGGGCGGCTTCGTTCCCGGCGGCGCCGGCGATCTCTACGACTGGATCGGCTTCGACCCCCGCGGGGTCGGGGCGAGCCGGCCGGCCCTGTCCTGCGATCCCACCTACTTCGAGGGCCGCCTGCCCGATTACCGCCCGGCCAACCGCGTGCTGCCGCTCGGGGAAGAGCTCGACTGGGTCGCCAAGTCCCGCGCTTACGCCCGCGCATGCGGGCGCCG
>JBQTII010000127.1:0-43072 GCA_052388275.1 Sporichthyaceae bacterium
GGGTCAAGGTCGCCGAACCCGCAGCCCCCCCGTCCCCCGCCTCCCCCGACCCACCCCCCCTCCAGGCTCATGAATGAGCTGCGACGGTACGAATCGGGCAAATCGCGGGCCGAAATGCATCCACGCGTATGAGAGGACCCGCCACGCGTATGGGAGGCCATCCACGCGTAGGAAACAACGTGCGCAGCTCATTCCTGAGCGCAGTGGCGAGACCGACTAGGAACGGCGAAAGGAGGGCGAGATGGGCGCGAAGGACTACCTCGACAAGGACCTGTACGCCCTGCTCGGCCTGACCAAGTCCGCGGACGCGGCCGCGATCAAGAAGGCGTACCGCGCGCTGGCGAAGAAGCTGCACCCCGACCAGAACAAGAACAATCCCGAGGCCGAGGACAAGTTCAAGGCCGTCTCGGAGGCGTACGCGATTCTGGGCGACGAGGCTGCCCGCAAGGAGTACGACGAGGGCCGGGCACTGTTCGGGACCGGACCGCGGCGCGGCCCGGGCGGCGGGTCCAACTTCGACTTCGGCGACGTGTTCGGCGGCGGCAGCGGGGGGTTGGGAGACATCCTCGGTGGGATCTTCAACCGCGGCGGGGGCCACGGCGCCCGGCGCGGGGCCGATGTCGAAACCGAGGTCAGCATCGAGTTCGCCGCAGCCGTCGAGGGCGTCACGGTCTCCCTGCGCCTTACCAGCGATGCCGCCTGCCGCGCCTGCGCAGGTACCGGGGCGAAGGCCGGCACCACGCCCCGGGTCTGCGCGAACTGCGAGGGCACCGGGCACTCCAGCCGCAACCTCGGCGGGTTCGCCATGTCCGAACCGTGCCAGGTCTGCCGGGGCCGCGGGCTCGTGGTCGAGAACCCCTGCCCGACCTGCCTGGGCAGCGGACGCGGGCAGAGCTCGCGCACCATGAACACCCGGATCCCGCCCGGTGTCGCCGACGGCCAGCGGATCAGGCTCAAGGGCAAGGGCGCCTCCGGCGAGCGCGGCGGGCCGGCCGGGGACCTGCTGGTCACCGTCCATGTCCGACCGCACCCGGTCTTCGGGCGCAAGGGTGAGCACCTGACGCTGACCGCCCCGGTGACCTTCGCCGAGGCGGCCCTCGGCGCACAGATCAAGGTCCCGACGCTCGGCGGTGCACCGGTCACGCTGCGCCTGGCCCCCGGCACCGCCAATGGGCGCACGATGCGGGTGCGTGGGCGCGGTGTCGCCCGCAAGGACGGCACCCGTGGTGATCTGCTGGTCGCCGTGGTCGTCGAGGTGCCCCAGTCGCTGTCGGCGAAGGCCCGTGCCGCCTTGGAGTCCTTCGCGGCGGCCACGGCCGAGCACGATCCCCGCGCTGCCCTGCTGGCGGCGAACGTGGCCCCGACGAGCGCCGCCCCGGGGAGCGCGCCCGCGGACCGCCAGGCCCCGGCGAGTGAGGAGTAGCGGTGATGAGCGAGTTCGACGACGCGGGCGTCTACGTCATCTCCATCGCGGCCCAGCTCTCCGGGCTGCACGCCCAGACGCTGCGCCAGTACGACCGGCTCGGTCTGGTCTCCCCCGGGCGCTCGACGGGGCGCGGTCGGCGCTATTCCGTTCGCGACATCGCCAGGCTGCGGGAGGTCGCGCGGCTTTCCCAGCAGGAGGGCGTCAACCTGGCCGGAATCAAACGGATTCTGGAGTTGGAGAACGCCAACGACGCCCTGCGCGCCCGCCTGGCCGAGGCCGAGGCCGAGGTCGCCTACCTCGCTGCTGCCCTGCACGAGCACCGCTCGCGCCCGGGCTCGGAGGCCTACCGCCGGGTGAACCTGCCCGCGGTGTATGAGCCAGGCCCCGGCACCGCCGTCGTCGTCTGGAGCCCCGGACCCCGCCCACGCCCCCCACGCCCCCCACGCCCCCCACGCCCCCCACGCTGATCCGTTGCGTCCGAAGAAGTGGCTGCTATAGCGACCAGTTGCTCGGACGCAACCTCGAGGGAGACCCCACATCATGACCGCCACCGCGGATCCCGAGAACACCTTGGCGGCGCTGGAGAAGTACGGCGTCGACCTCACCGCCCTGGCCCGGGACGGCAGGCTCGATCCGGTCATCGGCCGCGACGCCGAGATCCGCCGCGTCGTGCAGGTCCTCTCGCGCCGCACCAAGAACAACCCGGTGCTGATCGGTGAACCAGGTGTGGGCAAGACCGCCGTCGTCGAAGGGTTGGCCCGGCGCATCGTGGAGGGCGACGTGCCGGAGTCGCTGCGCGACAAGCGCCTGATCTCCCTGGACCTGTCCGCGATGGTCGCCGGCGCGAAGTACCGCGGCGAGTTCGAGGAGCGACTTAAGACCGTGCTCAAGGAGATCTCCGATTCCGACGGGCAGGTCGTCACCTTTATCGACGAGTTGCACACGGTGGTCGGCGCCGGGGCGCCGGAGGGGTCGATGGACGCCGGGAACATGCTCAAGCCGATGCTCGCCCGCGGCGAGCTGCGCCTTGTCGGTGCCACGACCTTGGATGAGTACCGCGAGCGCATCGAGAAGGATCCGGCCCTGGAACGACGCTTTGCGCAGGTGCTCGTGGGCGAGCCCAGCGTCGAGGACACGGTGGCGATCCTGCGCGGGCTCAAGGAGCGCTACGAAGCGCACCACAAGGTCTCGATCGCCGACTCCGCGCTGGTCGCCGCTGCCATGCTGTCCGACCGCTACATCTCCGCACGTTTCCTGCCGGACAAGGCGATCGACCTGGTTGACGAGGCGGCCTCCCGGCTGCGAATGGAGATCGACTCCTCACCGGTCGAGATCGACGAACTGCGCCGAGCCGTCGACCGCTTGAAGATGGAGGAGATGGCGCTGGCCCGGGAGGCCGACGCGGCCTCGGTCGAGCGCTTGCACCGGCTCTGCAAAGATCTGATGGAACGTCAGGAATCACTGGATGCGCTGAACGCACGGTGGGAGCGGGAGAAGTCCGGTCTGAACCGGGTCGGCGAACTGCGCCAGCGATTGGACGAGGCGCGCATCGCGGCCGAGCGCTACCAGCGCGACGGAGACCTCGAGCACGCCTCCCGGCTGCTCTACGCCGACATCCCCGCTCTCGAGCGAGAGATCGCCGAGGACTCCGCTGCCGAGCCGGCAGATCGCGGAACGGTCATGGTCGCCGACGAGGTCACCGCAGAGGACATCGCCGGCGTGGTCGGGGCCTGGACCGGTATCCCCGTGGGCCGTCTGCTGGAGGGCGAGTCGGCCAAGTTATTGCGGATGGAGGACGAGCTGGGCAGGCGCCTGATCGGCCAGCTCGACGCCGTGCGGGCTGTCTCCGACGCGGTGCGCCGCTCGCGCGCCGGTATCGCGGATCCGGACCGCCCGACCGGGTCGTTCCTGTTCCTCGGGCCCACCGGGGTCGGCAAGACCGAGCTCGCCAAGGCGCTCGCGGACTTCCTGTTCGATGACGAACAGGCGATGGTGCGCATCGACATGAGCGAGTATGGCGAGAAGCACTCCGTCGCCCGCCTCCTTGGGGCCCCGCCCGGATACATCGGCTACGAAGAAGGCGGGCAGCTCACAGAGGCCGTGCGACGGCGCCCCTACACCGTCGTCCTTCTCGATGAGGTCGAGAAGGCCCACCCGGAGGTGTTCGATGTCCTGTTGCAGGTCCTCGACGAGGGTCGTCTGACGGATGGTCAGGGTCGCACCGTGGACTTCCGCAACACAATCCTGGTCCTGACGTCCAATCTCGGTTCCGCGTTCCTGCTCGATCCCACGATGGACGACGCCACGCGCTCGGACGCGGTCATGGCCGCGGTGCGCGCGAGCTTCAAGCCCGAGTTCGTCAACCGCCTCGATGACGTCGTGGTGTTCAAGGCCCTGGACACCGCGGCCCTGGCCGAGATCGTGAACCTCCAGGTGGCGCGCCTGGCCGCGCGTCTCGCCGAGCGCCGGATCGGCCTCGAGGTCAGCCCGGCCGCTGCCCAGTGGCTCGCGCTGGCCGGCTACGACCCGGTGTTCGGCGCCCGCCCGCTGCGGCGCCTGATCCAGACCGCGATCGGCGACCAGCTCGCCCGACTGGTTCTGGCCGGCAAGGTCACCGGCGGCGACATCGTCGCCGTCGACCTCACCCAGGCCAGGGACGCGCTAGACCTCAAGGTGACCGAAAGCCGGGTCGATCAGGTGTGACGAGGCCGAATCGGGGTCGTTAACTTCCTTATGAGAGCGCGAAGTGGGCCAGCCCTGGTGGGCGCGCTGCTGCTCGCGGCCGGGTGTTCGGGTGACGGGGATCGCCTCGCCGCGGACTTCGCGCCGGGGGATCGCGCGGTGGAAGTCGCGGCGGCCGAGCCGCCCTTGCGCGGGACGAGCTGGCAGCTGGAAACGATCCGCACCGCGACCGGCATCCTGTCCGCCCGCCCCGATCTGGACATCACCCTTCGCCTTGACGAGCAGGGCAACTTCCTCATCCGGGGCTGCAACACCATCGCCGGCCCCGCGCGCCAGAGCGGATCAGCACTCTGGCTTGACGGCGGAACCACGACGGATTGGACATGCTCGGGGGAGGTGGCCACCTCGGTCGACGCGCTGCTGGGAGATTTCGCCCACGGCGCACGGGACTGGGAGATCCGAGACGCGCACCTGGTCCTGACGGCGCCGGAGCGGTCGACCGCATTGACCTTCCGGGTCGTGGAGGACGCCCCGCCGCCGATCGACACCGTCGAACTGGGAGAGCTGGGGGCCGGGTCGTTGCGCTGTCGTCCGATCGTCGGGAACACCGCGCACGGGCTGCGGCTGTGGGTGCTGACCCCCACCCGAGTGGGCGGGCCGTGGCGACTGATCCCGACCGGCCCAGCGGCCCCGGGAGAACCGCCCATCCTGTCGCTGCGCCTGGAGAATCGCGCCGCCGGGCGCTCGTGCGTGGCCGGTCTGGCGCCGCCGGGCACCACCTCGGTCACCTACCGCCCGGACCCGCGCACGGCCGCAATCGAGGTGCCCGTGCACCAGGTTCCGGGAACGAGCTGGATCGCCTACGCCGCCATCGTGGAGCGGCGCGACACGGGCGCCCTCACGGCACTCGACGCCGAGGGTCGCAAGTTGATCGCCTGGCCCACCCACCGCTGACGGCAGCACCCGTGATGGGGGTGGACTCACTCCGCGTGCGCGTCCACCCATTCGCGCCAGGAGCCATCCCAGTTCGGCGCATCGCACGGACGCAGGATCGTCTTGGCCAGCACGCGCACCCGCACCTGGTTGCCGCGTAGGGCGAAGGTGTCGCTCGCGGGGATGTTCGGGTTGAGGTACTCGGCCAGCGGCGCGACCTCCGGCGCCTGGACGGGGTCGGGTTCGGGGTCACCCGACCACTTGTCCCACTCACACCCGGTCAGGGCATGCAGGACCTCGGCGTGCAGTGCAGCGCGCAGCGGAGCCGGGAGGTCATTGCCACGCTCGGCGCGATGCCGGCGCCCATCACGCACGACGCAAGCCTCCGCGTCGCAGCGCGGGGAGCAATACGCGCTCACGCGCTTGGCGGGAAAACGTCCGGCGCAGTTCGCGCATTCGTAGCTGGTCGGGCGAACCAGCGTCAGCACCGCACCGGTCCGGGTGCCGGCCGCGCCCTCGTGGTCGGCCTCCAGCGTTCCAGGGGCCGGCAGCGCCGTCAGGGGAACGCGTCCGGGCGTGGTGATTCGCCGGTTCGTCATGGGCGCCAGTATGAGCGCGCTAGCAGGCATCGAGTCCAGGTTTGACCCGATCCAGACCCATTCCCGGTGCTTGACCGGCGTCCCAGCCTTACCGAAGCGCTAGGAACCGCATTCCCGGCCTGTGTCCGGCACCGACTGGGCGAACTCAGCGCCGGATGAACACGTCGCTGGACCGGTTGCGATCCTTCGCCACCAGATCGGGAGCCTCCGAGACGTACGCAATGGCCGAACCGTCCGCGCTGATCGCCGGCTGGACGCTGACTCCGCGCGCCCCGGCGCCCCGCGCGGAGAGCGCCACGCGGGTCGTCGTGGCCGCGGCGCGGTCCCGGATCAACACCTCGCGCAGGCGATTGGCGTCTCCCTCGACGAGCAGGTCGGAGTTGGCCACGAACACGACGAGGTTTCCGTCACCGCTGATCGCGGAGGCATAGCTCTCCGAATCGCCTTGCGTCCCCATGGACGAGACGCTCACCAGCTCGGTCTTTCCCGTGCGGCGATCGTGGGCGAACACGTCGCCCACAAAGTTGTCGTCGCCGACGTCGAGGACCCCGTCGGGGTTGAGCAGGAACTTCGGCACAGCTTGGTTCGTCGGGTCGAGGCCGGTCAGGTTCTCCGCCTCGGAGGAGAACGACACGACGTTCCCGTCATCGGAGAGCGCAGGTTCGCGGCTGGGCCCGTTGGACTCCCCGCCGAGCGAGGTGAGGGACACCCGCGCGGTCACGGCGGTGACCCGGTCGCGGACGAACACGTCATCGACGCGGTTCACATCGCCCAGGACCAGGTTCGACGCCGCGGAGGTGAACGCGATGAGGTTGCCGTCGCGGCTCAGGCTGATCTCCCCGCTCCCCCCGGCAGCGCTACCGCCGGTGACTGAACGGCTCACCCAGTCCAGGGCGGTGGTGCGCAGGTCGCGGGCATAGATGTCGGTGATCGGCCCCCCGCCCACCCGCAGGTTCGTCGCCTTGGACTCGAAGGCGACCACGTGGCCGTCGCCGCTGATCACCGCGAACCCGCTCGGGCCGTCGGCCTCGGCGCCGTCGGGGGTCAGCGAAACCCGCGTCGTGCTGGCCTTGATCCGATCGTGCACGAACACGTCGCCGTCGCGGTTTCGATCACCTGCCACCAGGTTCGAGGCGAAGGAATCGAAGGCAATGAAGCGCCCGTCGTCGCTGATCGAGGGGTTGAACGATCCGGCGTTGCCCTGCCGACCTTCGCTGCTCACGCTGATCCGGGTGGTCCGCCGGGTCCGGGTGTCGTGCAGGAACACATCGCGCAGGTGGTTGGTGTCCCCGGCGACCAGGTTCGAGGCGTCGGAGGAGAAGGCCACCCAGCGCCCATCCGAGGAGATCGACGGGTTCTGGCTCTCGTCGTTTGCCTCCCGGGCGTCGAGGCCGGTGCTCACCCGCAGCGTCCCCGCGTCCGCTGCGCGGGCGCCGGCGACCGGCATTCCCATCGTGAGTGCCACCGCGAGCATCGCGGTCAGCGAGGCTCGCATCACGTCGCGGCCGGCCAGGTGTGCGTTGCCCATCCCAGCAGGGTAAGACCAGCCCGGTAAGGTCGCCGCCATGCCGACCGCGCTGATCACCGGCCCGACCTCGGGCATCGGCAACGTGTTCGCCCACCGGCTCGCGGGGGCCGGATGGGACCTCGTGCTGGTGGCCCGGGACTCCGAACGACTTCCTCGGGTCGCGAACGACCTGCGCACGGTCTATGGCCGTGAGGTCGAGGTACTGCCCGCCGATCTGGCCGACGCCGGCGCCCGGGCCCTGGTTGCGCAGCGGCTCGCGCAGCACGAGCGCCCCGTCGACCTGCTGATCAACAACGCGGGCTACGCGCTGGGGCACCGTTTCCTCGACCACGACTTCGCGGCCGAGGACGAGTCGCTGGCCGTGCTCGTGCGGGCCGTCATGCAGCTCTCCCACGCCGCCGCCAACGCGATGCGCGAGCGCGGGCACGGCGCGATCATCAACGTTTCCTCGGTGGCCGGTTTCCTGCCGCGTGGTTCCTATGCGGCCGCCAAGGCGTGGGTCACCAGCTTCAGCCGGTCCCTGGCCGGCGAGCTCGCGGGCAGTGGTGTGCGCGTTGTCGCCACCTGTCCCGGTTTCACCCGCACCGAGTTCCACGCGCGCGGCGGCTTCAACACCGACGAGATCCCCGATTTCCTGTGGCTGTCGGCCGAACACGTCGTCGACGATGCACTTGACGCGCTGCGCAAGGGCAAGGTCGTCACGATTCCGGGGCTGCAGTGGAAGGCGATCGTCGCCGCCGCGCGGTACCTGCCGGTGGGCGCGATCGGGATGGCGACCCGTCAGATCGGACGCCGGGTGCCTGCACCCGACGCGTCAGCGGACCACAGTTCCACCCGAGAGGACACCACATGAGCGAGAAGCCCGAGGTCGATTTTCCCGGCGGCGAACCGCCCGCCGATCTGCAGATCACCGACCTCGTGCTCGGTGAGGGCGCCGAGGCCACCTCCGGCGCGACGGTCTCCGTGCACTACGTCGGGGTCGCCTTCTCCACTGGAGAGGAGTTCGACGCCAGCTACAACCGTGGCAGCGCGTTCCAGTTCCGCCTCGGCGCGGGCCAGGTCATCGCCGGCTGGGACCAGGGCGTGGCGGGCATGAAGGTCGGCGGGCGCCGCCAACTGGTGATCCCGCCGCACCTGGGCTACGGGGACCGCGGCGCAGGCGGCGCGATCAAGGGCGGCGAGACGTTGATCTTCGTGGTCGACCTGCTGAAAGTCTGATCGGTGGGTGACCGCGACGCCCTGGGAAAGCTCATCGTCGATCGCGCCGTCGTCCACGGCAAGGTCACGCTCTCCAGCGGCAAGGAGGCGGACTACTACGTCGACCTGCGCCGGGTGACCCTTGACGCCGACGCGGCCCCGCTGGTGGGCCGGGTCATGCTCGAGGTCACCGCCGAGCTCGACTACGAGGCCGTCGGCGGGTTGACGCTCGGCGCCGACCCGGTTGCCGCCGCGATGCTGCACGCCGCCGCCGCGGCCGGGCGCCGCCTGGATGCCTTCGTGGGTGCTTGACACCAACGTGCTTTCCGAACTCGCGCGGCCGCAACCGTCGGCAGCGGTGCTGCGCTGGTTCGATGCCCACCCCAGTCCCAGCCTGGCCACGACCGCGATCACTGCCGCGGAGCTGCTCTGCGGGGTGGCGCGCCTGCCGCGGGGGAGCCGGCGCGAGCAATTGACGGCGGTGACCTGCGCGGTCCTGGAGGCGGACTTCGACGGCCGCGTCCTGCCCTTCGACGTGTCTGCCGCAGTGTCTTACGCCGCCATCGTGGTGACCCGGGCAGAACTCGGGCGCCCGATCAGCGCCCCCGACGCCCAAATCGCCGCGATCTGCCGTAGCCGCGGGGCGGCTCTGGCCACCCGCAACCGCGCGGACTTCACCGGCATCGGCGTGGAGCTGATCGACCCCTGGAACGGGTGACGACCGAGTCATCCCGCAAGAGCCGCGCACCGTTGTGTTCTAAGTTATAATACGGGTACACCAACTTTAGTCGGTAAATGTCCTACGGCGCGGGAGGATGATGGCGTGGAGCTGAGCAGGCCCTTTGCGGTGATCACGCCCACGTTGGACGGGGATGTGCTCGCTGTGTTGGCCCGACACGACGGTGCGGTGACCACCGGGCAGGTGCGGCGCACACTCGACCGGTACTCCGAGGAAGGGATCCGCAAGGTTCTGCAGCGACTTACTCGGCAGGGCACGGTGCGCGCCGAACGGATCGGCAACGCCTACGCCTATCAGCTCAATCGTGAGCACCTCGCGGCCGAGCACATCATCGCGTTGGCCGAGCTGATGCGCACCTTCGTCCGCCGGTTGTCCGAATGCTTGAAAGCCTGGGAGATCCCTGCCGTGTACGCCGCGCTTTTCGGCTCGGCCGCGCGCGGCACAATGAGCCCCGACAGCGACCTTGACCTGCTGCTGATCCGCCCCGACGGTGCTGACGAGGAGCAGTGGGATGCCCAGGTCGATTCCGTGGTGCGGGACGTGAGCCGATGGCTCGGCAACGACACCCGCCCCCTGCAATTCACGGTCGCGGAAGTCCGTGTCGGCGGCGCCCAAGAGCCGGTGCTCGCCGACGTGCTGCGGGAGGGACTGACCGTGGCGGGCGAGCGGCGATGGCTGGCCGACCAACTCCGCGGGCAGGAGGTCTGAGTTTGCGTAGCGCGCCATGCACCGCAGCGATCCGGACTGGTCGGCTGCGCAAGGCTGAGCAGTTCCTGGCCGCCGCCGACCTGGTTCGGGTCGTCTCCGATGAACACGCCGAGGTCTCGGATGCGTTCGTGACGTTGTGCGTTCACAGCGGGATTGCTGCCTGCGACGTGATCTGCTGCGCCCGCCTCGGCCGCCACGCTCAGGGCGAAGGTCATGCCGATGCGGTCGCTCTGGTGAGGAGCGCCGACCCCGACGCCGCGAAACACCGTGCCGCTCTCCTGCGGCTCAAGACCAAGTCGGGGTACGGCCACACCTCGGTCATCCCCGCGGAGTTCGCCCGGGCCGGCGAGCCGCGGACGCCTTACTCGAAGCCGCCAAACGCGCGCACGCGGCCACCGGCGCCTGAGGTTGAGCTGCTCAGCGGCCATGCGTCCGGTGTTCGGGCGACCCTGAGGAATCCTCGGGTGCGTCCACGGCGGCGGCCTTGGCGCGGGCTCGTTCGGCGCGAAAGTGCAGCACGATCGGGACCCAGCTGGCGGCGACGATGCCGATCAGGATGAACTCCAGGTTGTCCTTGACGAAGTCGACCCCGCCGAGCCAGTAGCCCAGCGCGGTCAGCCCGCTCGCCCACAGGGCGCCGCCGATGACGCTGTAGAAGGCGAAGGTGCGCCGGTCCATCTTGCACACGCCCGCGAAGACCGGGATCAGCGTGCGCACGATCGGCACGAAGCGGGCCAGCATGATCGCCCGGCCGCCGTGCTGGTCGAAGAACTCACCGGTGCGCTCGACGTAGGACTGCTTGAAGATTCGCGAGTTGGGCCGGTTGAAGACTGCGGGTCCGGCTCGCCGACCGATCTCGTAGCCGACCAGGTTTCCGGCGACGGCGGCGACCCACAGCAAGAGGCAGGCCAGCCAGAGCGGTTCGTCGAGGAAGCGGTTGTCCGCGAGCAGCAATCCCGCGGTGAACAGCAGGCTGTCGCCGGGCAGGATGATCCCGAACAGCAGGCCGCACTCGGCGAAGACGATCAGCAGGATCCCGATGAAGCCGAAATCCTGGATCAGCTTCTCGGGGTCCAACCACGACGGACCCAGGGCCACCGTGGTGCTCACGCCTGCATCGCTCAACTGGATCACCAGCCGAGGTTACCGAGCGGATCGGTTCAACGTGCCCTGTTGCCGGACTTCGCGCGCGTCTGCCGACTCGTCGACCGGGCACCGGCTGGCTGCGGCCCCTCCGCACGGGCCTGGGTGACCTCAGATTTGGTTGACCAGGTCGGTTGATGCAGTCACCGTGGGCAGATGGCAGAGGAGATTGCGCTCCGCGAGGCGAATACCAGGCTGTCGGAGCTGGTGCGTCGGGTCGAGGCGGGTGAGGAGATCGTGATCCGGCGTGGTGCGCGTCGCGTGGCCCGGCTCGTGCGCGAGCCCAGCGGGGCGATCCTGGCGCCAGGATCGGTCGCCGGGATCAGTGGGACGTTGGCCGAGGACTTCGACGCTGAGCTGACGCCGTGGCCACCTTTGCCGCCGACCGGCGTGTCCCCGTCGATCGGCTGCTCGCCGCCACGGCCCGCGGCCGGGGTTGGACCTTGGTGACCAAAGATCCGCACTTCGCCGACTTGGGGGTGGCGACGCTGTGGCACGGGGTCAGCTAGCGCGGCCGTTCAGTGGCCGGCCGGGAACATCTGGGGTTCCTACTCCGTTATTCTGACTCACCCTCAGGTAACAAGCCGAACTGCGCCAAGATCCCGTTCTCCCAGGTGCTGGAGGGGGTCCCCTTCGGCGGGACACAGGTGCGTGGCTGGACGCAAACAAGCGCCCGGTACTTGAACGTCTGATACTTGACCTGGCCGTCGGCCAAGTACTTCACGCGGATGCCGTTGACCACGCCGACGTCGCCGTCGGTCAGCCGGAATCCGGCCATGATGGTCAGGCCGATCGGTTCCGTATAGCCCTTGGGAACAAAGGACATCTGCTCGGCCGGCACGATCTGACCAAGCTCGCGAAGCTTGCCCACGCCCTGGTCGGGATACCCGATGTCGACGTACGCCCCGTTGCGGCGGTGATCGCGGGGCCACACCGTCAGTGCCCCGAGCGGCACGACATTGGGTGAACGCACTGATTCCACTGCGAGGATCTCGACCACGCGATTCGGCTCTTGCAGGGTGAGTTCACCCATCAGAAAATTGCCCGGCACCTTGGCCAGGTCCAGCCCGAAGGCCGCAGTGGCCCGGGCTGAGACCAGCGGGCCCTGCGCTTCGGGGGAGTCGGAACAGCCGCTCAAGGCGACACTGAGCGCCGCCGCTAGCGTCCCGAGTCTGCGCCGCGTGTTCACTCCTGAAACGCCGTGATCCGCTGGCCCCCAGTAGCCGGTTTGCCGGTGTCGCCACAGGTGTAGCCGGCACGGCGGCCGTCGGAGCGGAACTCCAGGGTGACGGCTTTGCAGAGAGGGCCGTCCCCCGAATGCGCGTGTCGAGGTCGGGAGCATCTGAATTCCATCACTCCGTCACTCTGACTCTCCCTCAGGTAACAAGCCGAACTGCGCCAAGATCCCGTTCTCCCAGGTGCTGGAGGGGGTGCCCTTCGGTGGAGCGCAGGCGCGTGGCCGGACGCAGACGAACGCCGCCTGCTTGAACGTCTGGTACTTGACCCGCCCGTTGGCCAAGTACTTCACGCGGATGCCGTTGACCACACCGACGTCGCCGCCGACCAAGCGGAAGCCGGCGACGATGGCTAGGCCGACCGGGTCGGCAAAGCCCTTCGGTTGGAAGGACATCTGCTCGGCCGGGACGATCTCCCCCAGGGGCCGCAACTTGCTGATCCCCTTCTCGGGGTACCCCGGACCGATAAGAAGGTCATTGCTTCGGAAGTCTCGCGGCCACACCGTCATAGCTCCGAGTGGCATCACATTGGGCGAACGCACGGACTCGACCGTCAGGATCTCGACTGCCTGGCCGGGATCCTGCAGGTACAACTGGGCCATCGTGAAGTCGGATTGCCTCGGTGACAGGTCCAGGCCGAAGACTGCGGTGGGCCGGGTCGACATCAAAGGGCCCTCAACGGACTTGGAGTCCGAACAGCCACCGCTCAGAATGAGTCCGGCCACCGCCAGGAATGCGCCGAGGATGCTCGTGGCGTTCATTTCTGGAACGCCGTGATCCGCTGGCCCGGGGTACCTGGTTTATCGGTGTGGCCGCACGCACGGTTCCCGCCGCGGCCGTCGAAGCGGAATTCCAATTTGACGGCCTTGCTGTAGCCGCTCAGCGCGGCTCCGGTGAAGCTTCCACGACCCATCGGATTGATGGAGAAGGCCGAGGTGTAGGTCGCCGCTTCCTCAGTTTCGTAACGTGTAAAGGGGCCCCTGGTGCGAGCCGTGTACTTGTGGCGGCACGTGGTCGGCGTGAGGCGGGGGGTGATGTGGTCGAACCCGCCGGTCATGCGACGGGGTGAGGTCACGTAGTGCACGCTATACCGCCCGTTGCGAACTTCCGGGCCGGCGGTGCAGGCGCGGCGCAGGATCTGGTGCGAGATCTCGACGCGGTACTCCCGTCCCTTGATTTCACCCGGCCCGGAGTCCAGGTCGTAGAAGCCCGCGGTGAAGCGGGCTGAACGGGTGCGGGCGCCGCTGATCGAGAAGCTGATCGCCCCGTCCACACTCAGTCCGGTGCTGGTCGTGGTCTGGGCGCCGGTCTCATACGTGGTCGTGACCGAGGGCCCGTTGTAGACCGCCGCGGTGGCGACGGTCGTCATCGCGGAGGTCCGCCCGAGCTTGCGCCACGTTCCGCACGGGTAGCCGAAGAGATCTCCCTCGGTGATCGGTGGCTCATTGCGACCGAGCCGGACGGGGACGGCGGCGTTGAGGTTCTCCCCGGACGCGGGATCGAGGGTGAGAGTCAGCGCGCCCTCGACGCTGTCTCGGACCGAGGGCACCAGGGCAGCGGTCAGCAGGTTGGCGCCCCAGGATGCGGTATCGAGCTGGGGCTTCACCTGCGACAAGAAGACGTAATGGTGGTCGCGGTGAAACACGTTGAGTTCGACGTCGATCCCGTTCTCCCCGGCCAGCAGCGCCAAGGCCGGGGTGAGGGCAGCGTTGAGGGCATAGGTGCCATCTCGCCCCGAGACAGTGCGTGCGACCGGTAGTACGTCGAACTCTCCGCCGGCGGGCAGCGCGTCAATAGTGTCGCTCGACGGCCACGCTGCCAGCAGGATGTGGGCTCCGCCCAACGCTGCCCCGGCAGGGTCGACGAGGGCGCCGTGCACGATCGATGGGGCGTCGAGCCCGCGGCTGTCGGGCAGGGTGGCGAAATTGGCAAAGCGCGTCAAGGCGTGGCCGGACAAGTCGGGCAGCAGATCATCGGCTGCGCGCGGCATTGCCATGGTCGGCCCGGCCATGCCCACTGCCAGCGAAGCGACAATGAGTCCGACAACGCTGCGGCGTGCAGATCGTGCGAACAGAGTGAAGGTCATAGTTCTCGCCCCCCGGCGGATAGACGCGCCGTCCCCTGACGGCGTGCGGCGAGACGTTAGTGCGCTCTGGTCCGGTTTGTCCTGGGATCTCGGAAAGTTGTGGATCTTCGGCCCGCGCCGAGGCGCCGTTGTTTCTGCGGCTCGGTCCTCGGATCGATCCTGGTGCGGAGAGTAGAATGGGGTTCTCCGCAGGAGGGAGGCGCGAAGTGAGCGAGAGATTCGAGATCGAGGAGCGCTGGCCGGAGCTGTTCGAGCAGCTTGACGCCAACCAGCGCCGCGCCGTCGTGCAATCCCTCGCGGCCGCCTGGCATGAAGGCTGGGTGCCCAACCGGGAGGACGTGGAGAACCTCACCGACGAGGCCCGCGGCGCGATCGATCGCGCGGAGTACATGCGCCGGGTCCGGGAGGCCGCCGAGCGTCACCGCAAGGTCTCCGCGGCGAGCTGATGCCGGGGCGGTTCGACTCCTGGGAGTCTTACTTCTACCCCGAGACGATCAACCCGGTCACCGGGAACGGCACGCTGTGTAACCGCTTCGACGAGCGCGATCCGGATGTCCTGCGCATGCTGGAGTACGGCTCCACCGCCCAGCGCGGCCGGCAGTTGATTGCCGGCGAGATCGACGTGGCCAGAACCTTCGACGCCGCCCACGTGTGCGCGATCCACCGGCACCTGTTCGCGGACGTGTACGAATGGGCGGGGGAGTACCGCACCGTCGACATGGTCAAGGGCGGCCCGCGTGGGTTCGCCGAAGTCGGTTCAGGGGAAATCGACCGCTACCTCGACGACGTGCACAACCGGGTACTGGGCACCGACTGGGGACGGTTGGACCGAGACGGGTTCGCCTACTGCGTGGCGGAGGTGTTCGTGTACGTGAACCAGGCCCACCCGTTTCGGGAGGGCAACGGCCGCACATCGAAGGTTTTTTGGAGCACGTCGCGGAGCGCTCGGCGTTCACCTTCGACTACGACCGGGTGTCACCCGAGGAGTGGAATCAGGCCTCCAGATTCAGTGGCCCGGACAGGTTCAGCTACGAACCGGTCCCCGATCCCTTCGTACCGGTGATCCGGGCAATTGCGGTCGACCGCCCGGGCGGGCCGGGCGGCACGCTGGCAGCGGACGCGGGCTGACCAGTAGGGTCGCGGAACGAGGCCCACCACGCGTTCGCCACGTGAGCCTGACCAGCGACAACGCCGGCGCACGCCACGAAGGAGACGCATGTCCGGGACCCGGGCCCACTGGGCCACGCTCGACGAGCCCACGCTGTGTGCGGCGTTCCAGCGCACCGCAGCGCAGATCCCGGACACGGTGGCGCTGCGCACGGTGGGCGGCGCCGTGGCGATCACCTACGGCGAGTACGCCGCCCGCGCGGAGGCGATCGCGGGTGGTCTGGCCGCCGCCGGGATCGGCAGCGGCGACGTCATCTCGCTGATGCTCACCAACCGGCCCGAGGCCTACGTCATCGACGCGGCCGCGATGCACCTGGGCTGTGCGCCGTTCTCGATCTACGCGACCTGTCCGGCGGAGGAGGTGCGCTGGCTGCTGGAGCAGTCCGGGTCCAAGATCGTGGTCACCGAGCCCGCCTTCCTCGCCCGGGTCCTGGAGGCCGTCGGCGCGATGTCCGCCGCTCCGCAGGTCGTCCTCGTCGAGGGCGACGCGGACTCCGCACGTACCCTGGCGGATCTGGAGTCCACCCCGGCCCCTGACGGCTTCGACTTCGACGCCGCCTGGCAGGCCGTCACCCCCCAGACCCCGATCACCCTTATCTACACCTCGGGCACGACCGGGCAGCCCAAGGGGGTGCAGCACTCCCATGCCTCGATCCTGGCGGGCTGCCGCAACCTGAACACCGTCGCCCCGGTGAGCCCCGGCGGGCGCGTGATGTCGTTCCTGCCGATGGCGCACATCGCCGAGCGGTTCATCTCGCACTACTCCGCGATGTGCTTCGGCTACACGATCACCACCGTGCCGGACCCGAAGGCCGTCGCCGCGGCGCTGGCGGACGTGCGACCGACCCGGATGTTCTCCGTTCCGCGCATCTACGAAAAGCTCTACGGCGCGCTGTCCGGCGCGATCGCGAACGAGGCGGACCCGGAGCGGCGCAAGGGCATGGAGTGGGCGCTGGACGTGGGGTTGCGCAAGGTCCGCACCGAGCAGTCCGGCGAATCGCCCTCCGCCGAGCTGCTCGCGGACTACGCCAAGGCCGACGAGGCGGTGCTGTCCAAGCTGCGCCAGAAGGTCGGCTTCGACGACTTCGAGTGGCCCTCGGTCGGCGCCGCGCCCACGCCGTACGCGGTGTTGGAGTTCTTCCACGCAATCGGGGTGCCGATTCAGGAGCTGTGGGGGATGTCGGAGATCCTGCTGGTCACGTTGAACCCGCCGGAGAAGGTCAAGCTCGGCACCGTCGGCCCGGCGATGCCCGGGGTGGGCATGAAGCTCGCCGAGGACGGTGAGGTGTTGATCTCCGGCCCGACCCTGATGCTCGGGTACAAGGACCGGCCCGACCTCACCGCCGAGGCGATCGTCGACGGGTGGATGCACACCGGCGACGTCGGCGAGCTCGACGCCGACGGGTACCTCAAGATCGTCGACCGCAAGAAGGAACTGATCATCAACTCGGCCGGCAAGAACATGGCGCCGAGCAAGATCGAGGGTGAGCTCAAGGCGGGCACCACGTTGATCGGGCAGGCCATCTGCATCGGCGACGCCCGGCTCTACAACGTCGCCCTGCTGACCCTCGAACCCGACGTGGCCGCGATGTGGGCGGCGAAGAACGGGCTGGAGGGAGCGAGCATCGCCCAGATCGCCGCCGACCCCCGCGTCGTCGCGGAGGTCGCGTCGGGGGTGGCGCGGGCCAACGAACGCCTGGCCCGGGTCGAGCAGATCAAGGCCTACACGCTGCTGGAGAACGAGTGGCTGCCGGGTGGCGCGGAGCTGACTCCGACCAACAAGCTCAAGCGCAAGCCGATCGAGGCCAAGTACGCCGCCGAGATCGAGGCCCTCTATACGTAGGCCCACGATCAACCTTGTGACCAGGGGTGCGCGACCCGCCGCACCGGGCGCATCACAGCCCCCCACGTTGATCACCAGCCGACGCGCGATTGCGGCGCGCGAGGCCGTAGGGTCCCAGCGTGGTCGATGCCCCGCAGCGCGAGCCTGCCGCGGACGAGGTCTGGGGCACCGGACCGGACGCCGTCGGGGTCGGCCCGCACCCGCTGCCCTGGCCCACCGAGGCGCGCTACGACCCCGAGCTGCTGGCCGGCGGTGACCGGCGCAACGTCGTGGACCGGTACCGCTACTGGCGCCGCGAGGCGGTCGTCGCCGACCTGGACACCCGCCGGCACCCCTTCCACGTGGCGATCGAGAACTTCCAGCACGACTTCAACATCGGCTCGGTGGTCCGCACCGCGAACGCGTTCGGTGCGGCGGCGGTGCACATCGTCGGGCGCCGCCGCTGGAACCGCCGGGGCGCGATGGTCACCGACCGCTACCAGCATGTGCACCACCACGGCGACGTCGGGGCCCTGGCCGCGTGGGCGGCGGAGCGTGAGTTGCCCCTGCTCGGGGTCGACAACTCGCCCGGCTCCGTGGCGCTGGAGACCTACCCGCTTCCGCGTGCCTGCGTGCTGCTGTTCGGCCAGGAGGGGCCGGGGCTCTCCGCTGCGGCGCACGCGCACACCAGCGCGCTGCTGTCTATCGCGCAGTTCGGCTCGACCCGCTCGATCAACGCCGGGGCCGCCGGGGCGATCGCCATGCACGCCTGGGTCCGCCGCCATGTCTTCGACCAGGACGTGTCCCCCGCGCCCTGACCTGCCGTCAGGTTCGCTCGAACCTGCTCGGAGTGGGCAGAAAGCGGGCGAAGAAATCCTCGATGGCGGGCGCGGCCGACTCCGCGTCGCCGTCGTGCGTGTCGTTGATGCAGAGCGTGTCGACGGGGCGCGTCAACAGGGTCGGCAGTTTGGCCAGACCTTCGGGCGTGCCGGGATCGATGTACCCGTAGACGATCTCGTCCGGGACTGCGCGGCCGAGGAAGTAGCCGCCGTACGCGTGGATCCAGGAGGTGATGATGATGTCCCCCCCGGCCCGGAATCGGCTGGACGCGGTCTTGGCGAACTCTTGCGGGAAGCGGGCCTCGAGGTCGTGCAACAGCGAGCGGGACTGCGGGTAGGGGGCATGGCGGAAGATGTGATGGGGGGCGGTCCCGAAGGCGCCGCGCAACACGGCCTGGGAGTGGCGACGAGCCGAAAGCAAGGCGTCGTCGCTCTCGTCGTCCTCGGTGAGCGGGGTCGTGTTGCGGGATGGAAAGAACTTCGGCATCCCGTTGCTGAGGAAGAACAACTCCGGTGCGACCGGGCGGCCCAGAAGCATGTCGTCGTTGAAGTACAGGTAATGCTCGGCAAGGCCCTCGATGTGATGCAGGCGCGCCTCGATCGCATGGGAATTAAAGGTCGGCAGATCCCCCGCCTCGAAGATGTCGGTGTGGTCCACGACGGTGATGCCCGGATGTGACGCGTCAAGCCACTGCGGAATCTGACGATCAGTCACTAGATAGATGTGCTGGACCCACGGCGCGTAGGCATCGATCGAACGCAACGAGTGACGCAGCTCATCGCGCTGGCGAAAGCGTGCCGCGTCAACTGATTCCGCGGCGTGCTGCGCCGATTCGGCATCGAAGTGTGCACGGCGCGCCGCCCACGCCGGGTCGCCCCCGTCGACCCAGGTGTAGACGACGTCGATCGGGAACTGCACCTGGTTCCAGCGCTGCTGCGCAAGTACCGCCAACGATCGGTAGGTCCTGGTGCCCACCGTGACCGCCGCCGTCGTGCGGGCGCTGGCGCCCAGAACGCGGCCGACGGGGTTGTGTGCGCGCGCGGTGAGCCGCCGCCCGGGGCCTTCGTCCCAGAAGTCGATCCGGACGCTGCAACGGCGACCGAGCAGGCTGCTCGGCGCACTCAGCTCCCGGTAGGTCCACAACAGGACCGCGGGCGAACTCGCCGCTCGCGTGATGTCGGCCTCGGTGAAGGTCGCGACCAGGCGGCTGGCCTCGGCATCGTCGTCGTCGACCGAACGAAATCCCGCGTACCAGCCGCGGGTCTCGTCCTGCGCGATCGCCCGAAGCGCCGCGGCGGCATCGCCGGCCCGCAGGCCGATCGAGGGCATCGAGGCGGGGCTGGCGGCGGGAATGAGGAAGTACTGCAGGGCGGCGCCCTCGATGAGGTCGGCCAGCGCGGCCAGCGTCGATTCTCGATGCTCGCGCGGTGCGATCGCCTTGGCGACGGCGACGACCGGACCGTGCTTGGTCGCAGAGATCGTGATGGCCTCCCCGCTCAGGATGCCGGCGAGGACGTCCGATCCGGGCCCGCCCGCCAACTGGGCCAGGAACTGGCTCGGGCTGATCGGGCCGGCGGTACTCAGGATGGTGGTGCGCCGCTGCGCTGCGCGCCGCCGGGCCGCCCGCAGCGTCCGGCGCGCGGCTCGCCTGGCGCGGGCGATGATTGCGGCGATCCTCACCCGGCCCACGCTAGCGACGTCGCAGGCTCAACCGGCGCATGCGCCGGGTGTCGGAGCCCTGATCCGGCTCTGCATTCTGGTCAACTCCAGGGTCCTGGTCAGGCCCTGCGGACTTCAGGTCCGGCGCAGCCGCGGGCGAGTCCGCGCTTACGCCGTAACGGGCTAGCGCCGCCTCGTACTCTCCGGCGAAGCGCGCAGTGAGGGCGGCGCGCTGCTCATCGCTGAGCAACGTCGGTCGTTCGCCGGTGAGATTGGAGAAGTTGGCCTGCAGGAAACGGCGCATCACCCGCCGCTCAGGCCAGTTGTTCAGCAGGGGGTTGACGGCGAGAGCGATCTGCAGGCCGTGGGCGGACAGGCTGCGGTTGTGAACCTCGGAGAACTCCACGGGCAGCCGCAGCGAAGGATCCACCGCGGCCAGCATGTCCCCCACGAAGGCGGGCTGGCCGTCCCGGATGCGCCGGAAGTCGACCACGGCGACGTTGTCCTGCCCCAGGCGGCGGGTCAGCGCCTCGATCACCGGGTCCCAGGACACGGACTCCAGGTCGATGGCTGCGCACCAGGCCTCGAAGCTGAGGTAGCCGCCTTCGTGAATGGACTGCAGGTAGTAGGACTCCAGGAACTCCGCCTGCGGCCGGATGCTCAGCACGACCTTGGTGCGCAAGGCATCGGTGGCTCCGGCCAGGGCCTCGATGTTCTTTTCGGCGTTGGGGTACAGGCCAGGCTGATCGAGCAGGAACGGGCGCCCCAGCATGTTCTCCATCGAACCGACGAGGAATCGGGTCCCGGGGATCGAGTACTCGGCGACCAGGTTGGTCAGGACGCCGGGGTCAGCCCGCACCGGGTCACCCCACCCGATGGCGTCGGAGAGCTTCTTTCGTGGAACGCGCTGGACGCCGTGCTCGGCGAGCAGGGCGGTGTTTCGGTCGAGGAACTTCTGGAACACCGTCGTCCCGGTCTTGTGCGCGCCCGGGTGCCAGACCACGGTGGGGTCGGACGTAGGCACGTCGCAGGGGGCCTCTCTACGATAAGACGAGCTCGGGACGTTCCGCCGGGCCAGCGTAGTACGAGTGATCCGCCCGGCCGCGGCACGAGCGGGTGGATCCCTGACCCGTACGGACCCGGGAGAATGATGAGTACGCAACGCGAGGCGCAGCACGCACAGGTCGTGGACGGTCGCGGGTTCATCGCGGCGCTGGACCAAAGTGGTGGTAGTACCCCCAAGGCGCTGGGCGATTACGGCATCGCGGCCGATCGTTACGCGGGCGAAGCTGAGATGTTCGACCTCATGCATGCGATGCGCGCCCGCATCATTAAGTCCCCGGCTTTCACCGGCGAGCGCGTCCTCGGCGCGATCCTGTTCGAGATGACGATGGACCGTCAGATCGACGGCCTCGACACGGCCGAGTATCTGTGGTCCAAGCGTGGGGTCGTGCCGTTCCTGAAGGTGGACAAGGGCCTGGCCGACCAGGGGCAGGGCGTGCAGCTGATGAAGGACATGCCCGACCTGGACTCCCTGTCTGCCCGGGCGGTCGCCAAGGGTGTCTACGGCACCAAGATGCGCTCGGTGATCCACGAGGCGGACGCGTCCGGCATCGAGGCGATCGTGGCCCAGCAGTTCGCGATCGGCGCCCAGATCGCCGGGTTCGGACTGGTCCCCATCCTGGAGCCCGAGGTCAGCATCAAGAGCGCCACCAAGGAGGCCGCCGAGGCGCTGTTGCTGGAATCGATCTCCAAGCACCTGGTCGCGCTGCCCGCCGACGTGGCGATCATGCTCAAGCTGACCATCCCGACTCAAGCCGGGCTTTACACCCCGCTCACCGATGACCCCAGAATTCAGCGGGTGGTGGCGCTGTCCGGGGGGTACTCCCAGACCGAGGCCTGCGCCCGCCTGGCGCAGAACCCCGGCTTGATCGCCAGCTTCTCCCGCGCCCTGGTCGAGGGCGTCAGCGACTCCCAGTCCGACGCCGAGTTCGACGCCACCATTGCCGCCTCGATCGAGGCGATCTACGCCGCGTCGATCTGAGCAACGTCGCCGACCCTGCGCGCTATTCGACCCCGGTGACCCGGTCCGGCCCGCGGCGCACGACGCGGTCCTTACCCGGCCCACCCCGCAGGCGATCCTGGCCGGGACCGCCGGTGATCCGGTCCTTACCCGGTCCGCCATTCACATCGTCACGGCCCCGGCCGCCGCATAGTAGGTCGTTGCCACCGCGCCCGCGGATGACGTCGTTGCCACCGAGACCGGCAATGACGTCGCGTCCGGGGGTGCCGATGAGGCGATCGCGATCGGGGGTGCCCACCAGGGTCGCGCGTTCGCCCAGGCAACGGGCGTTGGGCTTGCCGGGGATCCGCAGGTCACGCACTGCGATGCCGTGTGCGTCGGCGCGCTCGGCCACCTCGGCGCCGCCGATCGAGGCGCAGGCCAAGTTGGAGCTGATGACATTGCTCATCGGGGCGACGCCGACCAGTGCGCCGCCGCGCCCGCCGCCATTGATCGCGATGATCCCCACCCCCGGGGTGTTGCCGACGGCGTTCGCGACTGAGGCAACGTTGGCCGTCAGCGGGCACGGCCCGCGCAGCGAGGCAAAGGCGAAGTTTCCTTTCGGGGAGACCTCAATCAGGTCCGGAGCCGGGTCGGTGCTGATCCCGGGGCTGGCGAGGCTGAAGTTCGTCAGCAGGGTGTCCGTGCGGGTGTCGATGACCTCGATGCGGTTCGCCGAGCGGTCACCTGCCCACAGATAACGACCGTTCTGTTTCACATTGAGCATCAGCCCGTGCGAGTCCCTGCCCGTGTCCGCGCCGTTGCTGAAGATCAAGCGAGGGGCCGGAGTGTTCGGCGGATTGGCCGCACGATAGGCCGAGACCCGTGCCGGGAAGCTGTAGAGCGAAGCGGAGGACGTCTTGGCCGCAGAGGCTCCGGCGTTGAAGTAGATCCGCCCCCCCGAAGCCGTCGAGTTCCCCTGCATTCCGCCGCACCCGGCCGGGCTGATGGTGGAGTTGTCGTACTCGGCCACGATTGGTGGAACCCGGTCCCCGCGACTGGTGTCGGCCACGATGAGCCCGCCGCCGCCGAGAGTGATGAAGGTGAGGCGGCTGGAGTCCTCGACGATCGGGCAGATGATGGTGTTGGTCGGCCGGACCCCGGCTTGTTCGCACGGAGCGCCGCTGGGCGTGGTGCAGGTGGCCAGGTTCAAGGTGGCCGAGGGCACCAGCTCGATGTCGGCGTCGCTCTCGTAGCTGCGTCCGTCGCCGTCGACGTCGGTATTCAGGCGGACCAGCTTCTTGCCGCCCTGATTGGCGATCATGGCGTAGCTGTCGTTGGGGGCCGCGAACGCGGCGTGGGCCTGTTCCCCCACGTCGACGCAATCGATCGGGGTACGGGTGTTGGCGTCGAGCACGGCGACGTGACCGCTGGTGACGAACGAGATCAGCGCGCGGGAACGATCCCGGTTGAAGGTGATGATGTGTGCGCGCTGGGGCGCTACGCCGCTGACCGGGACCCCCTCGGCGTTGTTCACATCGCAGGCCATGGCGAGCAGAGTGTTGAGGTCGATGATCTCGGGGGAGTAGCTCGGGCCGTTCTCCAGGTCCCGGCCTTGGTGAATGAAGAGCCTTCCGCCGATCCCGGACTGATCGGTCGACCAGACCTCGTACCGCTCGCCGCTGTTCGACGACGCCGGCGCGGCGTTGCCGCCCTGCGTCGAGGCCCACGCGCTGCCGGTGATCACCAACAGTGCTGCGCAGGCCAAAGAGGCCAGCTGGCGACGACGCATATCAAGCCCCCAAGTGTCGGCGCAGATAGCGACGTCCACAGTCACCACCCTGCGTGGTGAGGTTCTCACGCAACGTCAGGCGGTGTCCGCCGCTGAACGGGTGGTGGCACGGGGTCTGCAAACTCTGGTGTGACGCCCAGCGGGTGCGTGCGTATCCTGGTGTACGAAGTCGTACACCTGTGGTGGTGAGTCGTCCGAGGAGTGGGCATGGACGGTGTGGGCGCCCTGGCCAAGCTTCCCTGTGGCCGCGTCACCAAGTGGTTCGTCGTCCTGTTCTGGATCGCCGCAGTCGTCGTCGCCGCGCCGCTGGCCGGCAAGCTCGGTGAGGTCCAGGAGAACGAAGCGGTCAACTGGCTCCCCTCGTCCGCGGAATCCACCCGCGTCTATGAGATCTCCGCCCAGTTCCAGAACCCCAACGAGGCTCCGGCCGTCGTGGTCTACGAACGCCTCAGCGGGATCACCGATGCCGACCGCGCCCTGGTGGCCTCCCACGTCGCCCGCTTCGACGCAATCGAGCACGTCGACGCACCGGTGAGCGGGCCGTTCCCCTCACCTGACGGTCAGGCTCTGCAATTGGTCGTCCCCTACGACATGGGGACCACCGGCAACGGCTGGGAGGAACTGCCGTTCTTCGTCGAGGAGCTGATGGCCGCCGACGTGCCCGGTGACGGGCTGCTCATGTACATCACCGGACCGGCCGGCTTCAACGGCGACCTCGCCGAGGCCTTCGAGGGGACCGAGGGGGCGCTGCTGCTGGCGGCCCTCGGGGTCGTGGTGTTCATCCTGCTGATGACCTACCGCAGCCCCGTGCTCTGGCTACTGCCCGCCGTTTCCGCGGTGATCGCACTCGCGGTCTCGCTGGGGGCCATCTACCTACTCGCGGACAACGCCGGACTGACCGTCAACGCGCAGGCGCAGGTCATTCTGTCGATCCTGGTCTTCGGTGCCAGCACCGACTACGCCCTGTTGCTGGTCGCGCGTTACCGCGAAGAGCTGCGCAAGTTTCCCGACCGGCACGAGGCGATGGCGCACGCCCTGCACCGCAGCGGCCCGGCGATCGTCGCCAGCGGCGTGACGGTGCTGCTCGGCATGCTCTGCCTGATGTTCGCCGAGATGAACTCCACCGCGAGCCTGGGTCCGGTGCTCGCCATCGGCATTGCCGTCGGTCTGCTGGTCATGCTGACGTTTCTGCCGGCCCTGCTGGTGATCGTCGGACGCTGGATCTTCTGGCCGGCCCGGCCCGGTCACGGCATGCCGGAGGTTCTCGACCGCGGCCTGTGGGCCAAGGTCGGCCGGGTACTCGCGCGGCGCCCCCGCCGGGTCTGGATCGGCACCACCCTCGCGCTGGGCGCGATGGCGTTCGGTCTGACCCAGCTCTCCTCCGATGGCCTGACGTATGAGGAGTCCTTCCCGAACACGCCGCCCTCGATCGTCGGCCAGCAGGTCCTGAACTCCCATTTCGCGGCCGGGGCCGGCGATCCGCTGATCGTGATGGCGCGGGCCGAGGCGAGCGAGCAGGTCGCCACTGTGCTGCGGACCGTGCCTGGGCTGGTCCCCGAGTCGGTGGTTTCCTCCCCGCCGGCCGGCGGGCTCTCCTACGTCGAGGCCACCCTGACCGATGCCCCGGACGGCAAGGCCGCGAAGGACACCGTCGAGCGGGTGCGGAGCGCCCTGGATGTCGTCGGACCCGACGCGATCGTCGGTGGCAGCACGGCGGTCCTGTTGGACACTGCGACGGCATCGGCGCGCGACAACAAGGTGGTCATTCCGATCACCCTCGTGGTCGTGATGGTGATCCTCATCGTGCTGCTGCGCTCGCTGCTGGCGCCCCTGCTGCTGCTCGCCACCGTGCTGCTCTCCTTTGCCGCCACGCTGGGCATCGCGGCCGTAACGTTCGAGCACGCCTTCGGCTTCGCCGGCACCGACTCGGCGTTCCCGCTCTTCGCGTTCGTGTTCCTGGTCGCGCTCGGGATCGACTACAACATCTTCCTGATGACACGGGTCCACGAGGAGTCCCGGCGCATCGGCACCCGCCAAGGTGCTCTGCTGGGACTGTCCGCCACCGGCGGCGTCATCACCTCGGCAGGCTTGGTGCTGGCAGGCACCTTCGCGGTGATGATGGCCGTGCCGATCGTGTTCCTGATCGAGATCGGATTCGTGGTCGCCGTGGGGGTGCTGATCGACACCTTCATCGTGCGCTCGGTGCTCGTCACCGCCCTGACCCTGGACATCGGCCGGCGGATCTGGTGGCCCAGTTCAATGTCGAAGGCCGACTTCGTCACGCTCGACCAATGGGGTGAGCCGGAGCCCGTGGTCGCCGCGTCGGTTGTGGCGCCGGGGCAGGCCGCGCCGCTGGTTGCCGGGTCGGCGCAGGCCGCGCCGCTGGTTGTGGCGCCGGCGCCACGACCGGTCGCGGCACCGGGGGCCCCTGTGCACGCGAGCGGTGGGTACGTGGATGTGACCGCCGCCCGCCTTGCCCCTGCCAACGGTCATTCGGTGGGGGCGCCGCGCCGGGCCGCGGACGCCTCGCCCGACCCCTCCGCTGCGCAGCGCCGAGCGGCCGCGGCCGCTCGGGCGGCACAGGCAGGCAAGATGGGGCCCATGAATATCGGCGAGAACCTGATGGCCGGTCCACCGGCCACGCTGTTGCCCGAGCTCGCGGACGCGGCCTACCAGCTCGAGCGCGGCACCGATCCGACCACGGTGGCCGGCGCGTTCCCGGAGTACTCCCGCGCGTGGGCGATCCTCGCCGACGGGGCCTACGCGATGGGCCGCGTCGTGGAGTCCTACGCCTATGCCCGCACCGGTTATCACCGCGGCCTGGACGCGCTGCGCCGCAACGGGTGGAAGGGCCACGGGCCGGTCCCCTGGGAGCACGCCCCCAACCAGGGCTTCCTGCGTGCGCTGCACGCGCTGGGCCGGGCGGCTGCCGAGGTGGGCGAGTCCGGCGAGGCCGAACGGTGCGCGACGTTCCTGCGCGAGTGCAGCCCCACCGCCGCCGAGGTCCTGGGCGCGAGCGCCCCGGCCGCACACTGACCCGCCCCGCCCCGCTTCCGGGCCGTCGGCCCGCCTTCTGCCCCGCCCCGATTCCGGGCCGTCGGCCCGCCAGTACGCCTATCAGCCCGCCGGCGGGCTGATAGGCGTACTCAACTGACGACAGGCGCCATCCCCTGAGCGCAGTTGCCGCCCGGGCGGACGGGCCGTTTCCTGCCCGCAAGCCGCGCACTACCCTGGGGCGCCGTTTCAGTCCAGCGATCTGGAGTCACCCATGCCCGCGATCGTGCTCGTCGGTGCCCAGTGGGGCGACGAGGGCAAGGGCAAGGCTACGGACCTGCTCGGCGCGGCCGGCTCGGACCCGGTCGACTATGTGGTGCGCTACCAAGGCGGCAACAACGCCGGGCACACCGTCGTCATCGGTGACCAGTCCTACGCGCTGCATCTGCTGCCCTCAGGGATCCTCTCCCCCGGTTGTACGCCCGTCATCGGTAACGGCGTGGTCATCGACCCCGGGGTGCTGCTGCACGAGATCTCCGGTCTGCAGGCCCGCGGTGTCGACACCTCCAGATTGCTGATCTCCGGTAACGCGCACCTGATCACCCCCTACCACACCACGCTCGACAAGACCCGCGAGCGATTCCTGGGGCGCAACAAGATCGGTACCACCGGCCGCGGCATCGGGCCGGCGTACGCGGACAAGGTCAACCGCATCGGGGTGCGCGTGCAGGACCTGTTCGACGAGAAGATCCTGCGGCAGAAGATCGAGGGCGCCCTGGTCGACAAGAACCACCTGCTGATCAAGATCTACAACCGCCGGGCGCTGACCGTCGACGAGGTCGTCGAGGAGTTCCTGCCCTTCATCGAGGTGCTGCGCCCCCACGTCACCGACACCTCGTTGGTGCTCAACCGCGCACTCGATGACGGCAAGCTGGTCTGCCTGGAGGGCTCGCAGGGCACACTGCTCGACGTCGATCACGGGACTTATCCGTTCGTCACCTCCTCGAACCCGACGGCCGGTGGCGCCTGCACGGGATCGGGCATCGGGCCAACCCGCATCGACCGCGTCTGCGGGATTTTGAAGGCGTACACCACCCGGGTCGGCTCCGGTCCGTTCCCGACGGAATTGTTGGACGCCTCGGGTGAGTTCCTGCGCAGCGTCGGCCACGAGGTCGGGGTGACCACCGGGCGCAACCGGCGCTGCGGTTGGTTCGACGCGGTGATCGCCCGCTACGCCACCCGCGTCAACGGCCTCACCGACTTCTTCCTCACCAAGCTCGACGTGCTCACCGGCCTGGAGCAGATCCCGGTGTGCGTCGCCTACGACGTCGACGGCGTCCGGCACACCGAGATGCCGATGAGTCAGACCGACTTCTTCCACGCCGCCCCGGTGTATGAGAACTTCCCGGGCTGGACCGAGAACATCACCGGCGCCCGGGTGCTGGAGGACCTGCCCAAGAACGCGCAGTCCTACGTCAAGGCCCTGGAGGAGCTGTCCGGCGCCCCGATCTCCGCGGTGGGCGTGGGCCCGGGTCGGGATCAGACGATCGCCATCCGCTCCCTCGTGCGCTAGCCGGGCGCCGCCCGGCGGGCGTCTGGCCGCGTTCTCGTCGTCGCGGGTACAAAAGCGGTACCCGCATCCTCCTCCTTGCGATCCATCCCGTCGGATCGACGCCTGCCACGCGGAGGACGAGTGGCCACTAGGCTCGCGCGAGTGAAGGTTCTGGTCATCGGCGGCGGGGGCCGCGAGCACGCGATCACGCTGGCGCTCGGTCGCGACGGCGGGGTCAGCGAGATTCATTGCGCCCCGGGCAACGCCGGCATCGCCGAAGTGGCCACGCTGCACGAGGTCAGCGCGGGCGACCCGGACGCGGTGGCCGCGCTCGCGGCGCGTCTCGGCGTCGACCTGGTCGTCATCGGCCCTGAAGGTCCCCTAGTGGCCGGGGCCGCCGACGCCGTCCGCGCGGCCGGGATCGCCTGCTTCGGGCCGTCCGCCGCGGCCGCGCAGCTCGAGGGCTCCAAGGCCTTCGCCAAGGACGTCATGGCGGCCGCCGACGTCCCGACCGCGATGGCCAGGGTGTGCGACGACCTCGACCAGGTGGGCGCGGCTCTGGATGCGTTCGGCCCGCCCTACGTGGTCAAGGACGACGGGCTCGCCGCCGGCAAGGGTGTCGTCGTCACCGATGATCGCGACGCCGCCTTCGAGCACGCGAAGGGCTGCGCCGGGCGGGTCGTCATCGAGGAGTTCCTCGACGGCCCCGAGGTCTCGCTGTTCGCCGTGACGGACGGTCAGACGATCCGCGCGCTTGCTCCCGCGCAGGACTTCAAGCGTGTCGGCGATGGTGACGCCGGCCCGAACACCGGCGGGATGGGCGCCTACAGCCCACTGGACTGGGTGCCCGCCGGCTTCGTCGACGACGTCACCGCGCGGGTCCTGCAGCCCACCGTCGATGAGATGCGCCGGCGCGGGACGCCGTTCTCCGGCCTGCTCTACGCCGGGCTGGTGCTCACCTCCCGTGGCCTGCGCGTGATCGAATTCAACGCCCGCTTCGGTGACCCCGAGACCCAGGTCGTGCTCGCCCGGCTGCGTAACCCGCTCGGCGCGCTGCTCTACGCCGCCGCCGCCGGCACCCTGGAGCTCACCGAGCCGCTGAGTTGGTCCGAAGGCGCCGCCGTCACGGTTGTCATCGCGGCCCGCGACTACCCGGCTCCCCCGCGCACCGGCGATAAGGTCACCGGTCTGGCTGCGGCGAGCGCGATCGACGGGGTACACGTTCTCCACGCCGGCACCGCGCGCCGCGCCGGCGAGGTCGTGAGCGCCGGTGGCCGGGTGCTGTGCGTGACGGCGACCGGTGACGATCTGGCCACCGCCCGCGCCCGCGCGTACGCCGGCGTCGACGCCATCGACCTGCCCGGCTCGCACCACCGCACCGACATCGCCCTGGCTGCCGAACACGGAGCGGTGACCGTCCCCAGCGCTGCGCAGTAGCGGGAGTAGCCACCTCGCCGTCCGCGAGCGGAGCCCGCTGGATCACCGCCGGACGGACCACTCCTCGTGCAGGTCGACCAGGGCGGTTTCCGCGCGTGCCCGGCCACCGTCCGGGGAGTCCTCGAACTGGGTGCGAAGATCCCCGGCGCGGTCGCGAATGTCTCGATCCCGGTCGGGCTCGTGATAAGCCGCGGCGGCCAGGAGTGCGCCCGCGCGGTAGGGGCTGATCACGCCCTCGCGCCAGGACTCCAGCGCGTTGCGCCGCGCCATGCGCCAGCTTGCGTCGCGGCCGTCGTCGCCCGTCAAGGCGGTGACGCTCTCCCGCGAAACGGCGCCGGCGAGAAGCGCGGTGTTACGGCCTGCGTCCGCCGTCGCCGACTGCGCAAAGGAATCAGCCAACCGCGCGACCAGTTCGAACGAGTCGTTCTCCAACGCGCTGCCCGTCCGGCGCTGCTGCGGGTCGCCCGACGCAGCCTGCACAGCGCGGTACGCCGCCACCAACGCATCTGTGCCGAGGTCGTCGTACCGCCACAGGACGCAGCCGTGCACGAACTCGGTCAGACGCCGGCGCAGTGCCAAATTCGCGGGAGCGGCCTGTTCCTCTGCGGCTCGCAACGCGGCGACGCGCTCCCGAACTCCGGCGGGTCTCACGTAATCAACCTATTCACGGAGTCCATGTCGCGCACTCGCGCCAGTCGTTGTTGGGGTCGGTATAGATCGTGATGATGTCGCCATTGGCCTCGTCGAAGATGACATGCCCGCGTCGTTTCGTGCCGTGGTACTGAAGGATGTGCTGTCGGTACCCGGGTTTTGTGGCCGCGCGCGGAAACCCGTAGCCGACGATTCGGTCGGCGCAGCGCAGGAAGGCGAGGACATCCGAGAAGGGATCATGCGCGCCGCCGGCACGCTCGTCGAGCAGCATGTGCCGTAGCGAGAAGCAGCGCCATTGGCGACGCTCTGCGGTCCGCGCGTTGACCCACCCCATCAGCAGCTGGGAATCGGGGACGGAGTAGGCCATGCAGGCATCCATCCGCTCCACCAGCTTCTCGGGTGAAAAGTCGTACCCCGCAAGCGGATCTTGTGGCTGTGCGTCGGCAGTCGGAGCTACGACAAGCGTGGCGGCCAGTGACACCCCGGTGAATGCGAGAACGAACCTGCGCCGCGCTGTTCGGATTCTGCAGACAAGATCCCTCGGGCCCCCTCGGAAACGCCCTCGTCCGGCGGGGACGATCTCGCCCCTCCGGCGCAGCGCGTGTCCGGTTTCGCCGTATTCGCCTGTGCCTCGGGCTGGCCGGGCGGTCCGGGTCGGTGCGGGAGAATGCGCCATGGTCGACTCGACGAGAGGAGCGGCGATGGAACTGGCCGAGGTGTACCGGGCGAGCCGCGAGCGGCTGCTGGAACTCGCGCCCACGCTCACCGAGGAACAGGCGGCGAGCGTCGTGCCCGCGACCCCGCGCTGGACCGTCACGGACATCTATCGCCATCTCACTGGCCTGGTCGACGACGTGCTGTCCGCCAACTGGGCGGGCCGCGGCACGGAGGCCTGGACCGCCGCGCAGGTCGCCGCCCGCGCGGACCGCAGCCTCGCGCAGGTCTGCGCCGACTGGACGGCGAACGCCCCGGCCTTCGAGGCGGCGATTGCCCGGGCGCCGAATGATTTCCCTCGCCCGGTCATGGACTGTTGGACCCATCAGCAGGACGTCCTCGGGGCGCTCGGGCGCCGCGGTGACCGCGCCGACCCGGCGCTGGGGACCCTCGTCGCGATGCTGACCTCGATGTACGCCCAGGGCTGGCAGGCGCCGGACCCGCCGCCGTCGACGCTGGACCTGGTGATCGATGGTCAGCGTCACCGCCTCGGAGCGGGCGATCCCGAACTCACGCTGACCACGACCGCCTATGAGTACCTGCGGCTCGGGGTGAGCCGTCGCAGCCATGCCCAGCTGCTGGCTGCTGGCTGGGCGGGTGTGAACCCCGAGCGCCTGTTCCCCATCCTGTGCCGCTTCGACCTCCCCGTCTGCGACCTCCTCGACTGACCACTACCTAGCGTCCGAAGATCTGGCTGCAATAGCGACCACTCCTTCGGACGTCCGGGTTGTGCGCGAGGATGGGGGCACAGCAGCCAGCCGACCTGAGGACCTGACGTGATCGAGCGCTACACGCTGCCGCAGATGGGCAAGGTCTGGAGCGAGGCCTACAAGTACGAGCTCTGGTGCCGCGTCGAACTGCTCGTGCTCCAGGCGCACGCCGCGGCTGGGGTCGTCCCCGCCGACTGCGTCGAACCGGTGCGCAACGCGATCGCCCCGACCCCGCAGGCCGTCGCCGAGATCGAGGCCGTCACCCAGCATGACGTGATCGCGTTCCTGAGCGCCTGGGCGGACAACACCACCCCCCGTGAGGCCGCCGCCTACGTGCACTTCGGGATGACGAGCTCGGACCTGCTCGACACCGCGCTCGGGCTGCAGCTCGCCGAGGCCACCGACATCCTCCTCGCCAAGGCTGACACGCTCGTCGCGACGCTGCGCGATCACGCCCTGGCCCACCAGAACACCCTTCGGGTGGGGCGCACCCACGGCATCCACGGTGAGCCCGACGTGTGGGGGCACCGCGTGGCGGACTTCGCGTTCGGGATGGCCCGCTCGCGCGACCGGTTGCGCCGCGCCCGGGAGGCCATCGCGGTGATGGCGATCTCCGGCGCGGTGGGCACCTACTCCAACATCGACCCCGCGGTCGAGGCGCACGTCGCCGCGGCGCTGGGGCTCAAGCCGGCCGACGTCTCCACCCAGGTCGTGTTGCGTGACGGCATTTCAGAATGGGTGTGTGCCCTCGCGATCGTCTCAACGGTCTGCGAGGCCATCGCGCTGGAAGTGAGGCATGGTCAGCGCACCGAGGTTCGCGAGACCTGGGAGCCGTTCGGTAGGGGCCAGAAGGGTTCCTCGGCCATGCCGCACAAGAAGAACCCGATCATGAGCGAGCGCATCTGCGGCATGGCCCGGATCGTGCGAGCCCAGATCGTGCCGCTAATGGAGGGAATACCGCTCTGGCACGAGCGCGACATCTCCCACTCCTCCGTCGAACGCATCTCGCTGCCTGACGCCGCCGCCGCGACGGACTACCTACTGCATCTGACGAATCGTCTGATGTCTGGGCTGGTCGTCGACCCTGAGCGCATGCGGGCCAACCTCGACTCCACCGGGGGGTTGATCTACACCTCGACGGTGCTCCTAGAGCTCGTCGAGACCGGGCTCTCCCGCGAGGACGCCTACGCCTTCGTGCAAGAGGCCGCGATGCGCACCTGGCAGAGCGGGGTGCCGTTCCGCCAGACCCTGCGCGAGCGGGCCGCCGAGGCCGGGGCGAGTATCGACGAGGCGCGTCTGGATGAGGTCTGCCGCCCGGAACGCTTCGTTACCCGCCTCGCTCCGATGTTCGAGCGCCTGGCCAAGCTGACCTGATTCCCCCGCTGTCGGCTCGGCACGGTCCCCTGCCCATTCCTGACCGGCGATCCTGCGCGCAGGAAAGACCGCGGGGTGATGCGGCGCGGGGCGATGCGGCGCGGGAATGCGCGCTCAGCCGAGCAGCCGGGTTTCCAGCCCGATCCCGGGCAGGCCGAGGGGGCCACTGCGGGGGGTGAGGGCGACGGTGCCCACGCCCAGGTCGAGTTCCTGGGCGGCGGGGCCCTCGGTTTGTGCCGCCGGGTCGCCAACCGGGGCCGACGGGGCCTTCGCGTTCTCGCGCGCTCCCGGCAGCGGCACCGGCTCGGGCGCCGCGACCGCGCCGGATGACGAGCCGCGCGCTGCGCGGGGCTGATCGTTGTCGCCGGTGGATCCCGAGCCGGATGCCGGCCCGAGCACGGGCAGCGGTATCGGGAGCGGCGCCGGGAGGGGCGGGGTTCGCGGCGCCGCCTGTCCCTCGATGTACTGCACGCGTGCGCCCTCGTCGTCGATGAACGCGGTTGCCCCGACCAAGGACGCCGCGACGGTGAAGATTGCGACGCCGGCGAACACTGCCGCGCGAGTGGTCAGCCCGTGCGCGGCGCCGGCGGCGACGCCGCGCCCGTACGGAACCGGCCGGTCGAGGTAGGCCCAGGCTGCGGGTCCGAGCACGATCGCGGCGACCACACCGGCGAGATCCTTCTCCAGGGTGCCCACCGCCGGGTAGAGCTCAGCGCACCGCCCGCACGCCGATAGGTGCTCATCAACCTTGGCGGCATCGGAGGCCGAGAGCCGCCCCTGGGTGTGCGCGGCGAGCCGGTCCCCGCTCCAGCGACACGGCCCGATCGCGACGCTGCCGCGATGGTCGGCGAGTTGCGCGGCGCGCAGGGTGTCGCGGGCGCCGAAAGCAAGCTCGGCGACGTCGGTCGCGTTCACGCCCAGCAGGGTCGCGGTGTCGAGCAGCGGTTCGGCGTCGACCTCGGTGTGCCACAGCGCCACTTGGCCGGACTCGGGCATCGAGCGGAACGCGCGCACCAGCGCGGGGGTCATCGCGGCCCGTAGGTCGTCGCGGCCTTCGCCCATCCCGGGCCGCAGTGATCGACCGTCGACCCGCACTCGGCCGGTGCGGGACTGGGCGCGGCGACGCAGCGTCATCAGCAGGTGCGGGCGGAAGGCCTGGTTGGGTCCGGCGGCGGCGCGCAGCTCGGCGGCGACCACAGCCAGGGCGCCGTCCACGAGCTTCTGCGGGGACCGCTCGCTCAGGCGGACGGCCAGGCGCATCGCGGCCTCGCGGTGACGGTCGGCCAGGGTGGCGTAAGAGGCGTCGTCCCCGCGCCGGGTGGCCGCGATCAGCTCGGCGTCGGTGCGCGCCCGCGCCCCACCCGGACTGCTCGCCATCGCCTACCTACCTGATGCCGGGGCCGTAAGACGACCCTTCCGTTACGGTAAGTCACCGAAGTGACCTCTAGATAACGGAGCGTAGGTAATGGGTGGGCGTGGCGTCCCGGAAACCGAAGAACTTCCGCGATACAAGCCGCCGCTCGGGTATACGCGGGCGCCGGTTTCACGTCGCCGAATCAGCCGATGTCAGACCGAATGGGTGCGTGCGAAAGCCCAGGCGTCCGCGGCCATGTGAGTGACGTCCCGGGTCGGGGCCCAGCCCAACGCCGCTTTGGCGCGATCGTTGGAGGCGATCAGGCTGGGCGGGTCGCCCGCACGCCGCTCGGTGTCCAGTGCCGGGATCGGATGCTCGGTCACGCTGCGTACCGCCGCGAGGATCTCCTTGACGGTGAAGCCGGTGCCGCTGCCCAGGTTGCAGATCTCGTGCACGCCCGCCGTGATGCCCGCCAGCGCCCGCACATGGGCGTCCGCCAGGTCGACGACGTGGATGTAGTCCCGAACGGCGGTCCCGTCGCGGGTCGGGTAGTCGGTGCCGAACACCTTTGCCTGCTCCAGCGCGCCGGTCGCTACCCGCAGCAGATTCGGGATCAGGTGGGTCTCGGGATCGTGCCGCTCGCCGAACGCCGACGTCGCCGTGATCAGAGCTCCGGCGACGTTGAAGTAACGCAGGCTGAAGGCCCCCAAGCCGTGAGCGGTGCACTCGGCGCCGATCATCATGTCGACGGCCAGCTTGCTCATTCCATAGGGGTTGGTCGGCCGCGCCGGGGTGTCCTCGGTGATCGGCATCCTCGACGGTTCACCGTAGGTGGCGGCGGTGGAGGAGAACACCAGGCGGCGCACGCCGTGCATCCGCATTGCGGCGAGCAACGCCATCGAGCCTGCGACGTTGTTCTCCCAGTAGATCTCCGGCGCCGAGACCGACTCGGAGACCAGGGACTTGGCCGCGAAGTGAAGCACCGCGTCGAAGGACGGGTCGAGTACTTCCACGGCGTCATGCACGCGCGCCCGGACAAAGCTCGCCCCCGCGGGAACGGCGTCCGCGTGCCCGGTCGAGAGATCGTCGAGCACGGTGACCCCGTGCCCTGCCTCGAGCAGCAGTGCGGTGACCACGCTGCCGATGTAGCCGGCGCCGCCGGTCACGAGCAGCTTCATCGGCCCCCCTCATGTCGACCGGCTCAGCTGGGCCGGCTCACCTCGGCCGGATTTACCTCGCCGCGCGGACGATATCCTGAGTGCATCTTCCCGCACCTCAATATTGGAGTAGCCGTGCCTCGCGTCGTCGTGGACGTCATGCCCAAGCCGGAGATCCTCGACCCGCAGGGACAGGCCATCCACAAGGCCCTTGGCCGGCTCGGCTTCGAGGGCGTCGGCGCGGTCCGCCAGGGCAAGCGTTTCGAGGTCGACATCGACGCCGAGATCAACGCGGCCACCCTCGCCACGGTCCAGCAGATGGCCGAGACGCTGCTGGCCAACACGGTGATCGAGGACTTCCTCGTCCGAGTCCAGCCGTGATCAAGGCCAACGTCCGAAGGGGTGGCTGCTATAGCTACCACCCCTTCGGACGCAACGCGGTGGGGGGCTGAGGTGATGGCGCGGATTGGGGTCGTGACCTTCCCCGGGACCCTGGACGACGTCGATGCCGCGCGCGCGGTGCGCCTGGCCGGGGGTGAGCCGGTGCGGCTCTGGCACCGCGAGACCGAACTCGCCGGGGTCGCGGCCGTGGTGTTGCCCGGTGGTTTCTCCTACGGTGACTACCTGCGGTGCGGGGCAATCGCGCGTTTTTCCCCCGTGATGGAATCGGTGATCGCCGCAGCCGGTCGGGGGATGCCGGTGCTCGGAATCTGCAACGGGTTCCAGGTGCTGTGCGAATCGCATCTGCTGCCGGGCGCGCTGATCCGCAATGACCACCGGCATTTCATCTGCAAGGACCAGGTGCTGCGCATCGAGTCCACCGGCACTCCCTGGACGCGAAACCTGACGGCAGGTCAGGAGATCGTGGTGCCGTTGAAGAATGGCGAAGGCGGTTACGTCGCCGATGCTGGCACTCTCGACGAGCTGGAGGCAGCGGGCCGCGTGGTGTTCCGCTATGTGGGCGGAAACCCGAACGGCTCCTACCGGGACATCGCCGGGGTCGCCAACGCGGCCGGCAATGTCGTCGGTCTCATGCCGCACCCCGAGCACGCGGTGGAACCGCTCACCGGGCCGAGCACCGACGGCCTGCTGCTGTTCGCCTCGGTCCTGCAGGGCCTGGTGGCCGCGTGAATCCCGTAGCGTCCGAAGAAGTGTGGGCTCCCGGACGCTATTCGTCGGACGTTGCGCCTGGTTCGGGCTCGCGTCGCCTGCGCCTTCCCGTAGCGTCCGAAGAAGTGCGGCCTCCCGGACGCTATTCGTCGGACGTCCCGAGGGGAGGCAGGGCGCTGTGATCGACACCGTGAAGAACGCCGAGGCGACGCCCGAACTCACCCAGCCGTACGCGGACCTCGGCCTCAAGAGCGAGGAGTACGCGCGGATCCGCGAGATCCTCGGCCGCCGCCCGACCAGCTGCGAACTGGCGATGTACTCGGTGATGTGGAGCGAGCACTGCTCCTACAAGTCCTCCAAGGTGCACCTCAAGCAGTTTGCGAGGCTTGCCGAGCAAATCGACGAGCGCCGTGGCGAGAAGGCTCCCGGCGCCGCAGGCACCGTGATGGTGGGTATGGGCGAGAACGCCGGGGTCGTGGACATCGGCGACGGGTACGCCGTCACCTTCAAGGTGGAGTCACACAACCACCCGAGTTACGTCGAGCCGTACCAGGGCGCAGCGACCGGGATCGGTGGCATCGTGCGCGACATCCTCACGATGGGGGCGCGTCCCATCGCCGTGATGGACCCGCTGCGCTTCGGCCCGCTCGACGCGCCCGACACCCGCCGGGTCCTGCCCGCCGTTGTGGCCGGCATCGGCGGCTACGGGAACTGCCTCGGGCTGCCCAATATCGGCGGCGAGGTCGTCTTCGACGCCAGCTACCTGGGGAACCCGCTGGTCAACGCTCTGTGCGTCGGTGTCATGCGGCACGCGGACATCAAGCTGGCCAAGGCCACGGGTCCGGGCAACCAGGTGATCCTGTTCGGTGCGAAGACCGGCGGCGACGGCATCGGCGGCGTTTCTGTGCTGGCGTCAGAAACTTTCGACGCCCAGGGGCCGAGCAAGCGCCCGAGCGTGCAGGTCGGGGACCCGTTCGCGGAGAAGGTCCTCATCGAGTGCTGCCTGGAGATCTTCGCCGCCGATCTCGTCGTCGGTATCCAGGATCTTGGCGGCGCCGGGTTGTCCTGTGCCACCACCGAGCTTGCCTCCGCCGGTGCGGGCGGCATGCACGTCGTACTGGACGCGGTGCCCCTGCGGGACTCCACGCTCGCTCCCGAGGAGATCCTCATGAGCGAGTCGCAGGAACGCATGTGCGCGATCGTCGAGCCGGCGAAAGTCGATGCGTTCATGGCGTTGTGCGAGAAATGGGACGTCGAAGCCGTCGTCATCGGCGAGGTCAATGCCTCCGGGCGGCTCACCGTGCAGTGGCGTGGGGAAGCCGTCGTCGACGTTCCACCGAAGACCGTCGCACACGACGGACCGGTCTACCAGCGGCCCTTCGCTCGCCCGGATTCCCAGGACACGCTGCAAGCTGACTCTGCGTCAGCCCTGCTCCGTCCGCAGACTCCGGCCGAACTGCGCGCCACTGTCCTGGCGCTGGTCGCCTCGCCGAATCTGTGCGACAAGAGCTGGATCACCTCCCAGTACGACCGCTACGTGCTCGGTAACACCGTGCTGGCGATGCCCGAGGACGCCGGCGTCGTGCGCATCGACGAGAGCACCGGGCTCGGCATCGCGATCTCCACCGATTGCAACGCCCGCTTCGTCGCGCTCGACCCCTACGCCGGTGCGCAACTTGCGCTGGCCGAGGCCTACCGCAACGTGGCCGCCAAGGGCGCGAAGCCGCTCGCGGTCACCGACTGCCTCAACTTCGGTTCACCTGAGGATCCGTCAGTGATGTGGCAGTTCGCCGAAGCCGTGCGCGGTCTCGCCGACGCCTGCCAGGCCCTGGGCGTCCCGGTGACCGGTGGGAACGTCTCCTTCTACAACCAGACCGGCGAGACCGCGATCCTGCCCACTCCCGTCGTCGGGGTGCTCGGCGTGATCGCCGACGTCGCACAAAGGACGCCGATGGGTTTCGGTTCCGCCCCGCTCGACGTGCTGGGCGCCGGGACCGGCGAGGGCGACGTCATCGTCCTGCTGGGCTCCACCGAGACCGAACTTGACGGCTCCGAGTGGGCCCACCTCGTGCACGCACACCTGGGCGGGCGCCCCCCCGCGGTGGACTTCCCCGCCGAGCAGGCGCTCGCCGCGGTTCTGGTCGAAGGGGCCACCCGCGGGGCCTTCACCTCCGCCCACGACCTTTCCGACGGCGGCCTCGCGATGGGTCTGGTCGAGTGCTGCCTGCGAGGGGGGATCGGGGCAGAGCTGAGCCTGCCGAGCGGCCTCGATCTGTTCGTCGCCCTGTTCTCCGAATCGGCCGCCCGGGCGATCGTCAGCGTGCCGCCGGACCGGTTGGACTTCACGCTGATGCTCGCGGACCTGCACGGGGTCCCGCTCACCACGATCGGGGTGGTCGGGGGGCATAGCCTGCGGCTGGGACCGCAGATCGACATCCCCCTGGCGGAGCTGCAGGTCGCCCACACCGCGACGCTGCCCGCCGCGATGGCCTGAACGGCACGGGGGCATGCCAGCTCGTCGCCGGATAGATCCCGTCGCCGGAGAGGCCGCGCTCGCGAGGTGGCGCGCGGACCCGGGCGGCGCCCCGTCCGCCGTGTTGGCCACCGCGGTGCGGCACACCCTTGCGCAGTTGGCCGAGCGCCACCGGGGCAACACCGTCGAGGTCCGTGTCCCGCCCTACGGTGCGGTGCAGTGCATGGCTGGTCTGCGGCACCGGCGCGGGACCCCACCCAATGTCGTCGAGACCGACGCCGTGACCTGGCTGGAGCTGGTGACCGGCGCGCTGACCTGGGCACAGGCCCTGGAGTCGGGCCGGCTGCACGCCAGTGGCACGCGCGTCGATCTCGCCGCGTTGTTGGCCTGAGCGGACGTCCTACCGCACGAAGATGTTGACCCGCGTCGTCTCATCCGGGTACACCCGCACCTCGATGTTCTCGGCAGTGGCGTCGGTGCGTCGACCGTCGCGGTCGAGGATCTCCGCCTGATCCAGCCCGTCCCGGCCGCCGCCCTCGGTGCGGACGGTGTAGCCGCCGCCCTCGATCTTGTCGGTCTGGCATTTGCCCGCGGCGGGGTAGGCGCCGAACGGTTCATTGTCCACGGTCACCGTCGCGGACTGCGCGGCGTCCAATCCGTAGATGCACACCTTGAGCTTGCCCGTGGTCTCCTGCGCCATGGCGGGTGCGGGGGCCTGGACGTTGATCGCCGCAGCGGCGATCACCAGTCCGGCGACGATGCGCACCCGATGCATAAGGCTTACCTTACTTGACCGCGTTGATGATCTTCCCACGGTACGCCGCGCGAGGTTCCTGCGCGACCAAGCAGGCCTGCTAACGGGCCCGCGACGCATGGTCAATGCTAGGTGGGCCGCTTCTTCGTCACTCGCTCGCGCAGCTGCGCCAGGCGCTCGCGGTTCTTCGGGTCGGTGGCCTGCTTGTGGATCTCCGCCTTGGCGCGCGCGATGCGCTCCTTGTTCTTCGGGTCGGCGAGCTGCTTCTGGACCTGCGTCTTGGCGACCTTCATGGCCCGGCGCCCCTGCGGAGAGGCGAGCAGGGACACGGCCCGGAACAAGGGAGCGGCCATGGTCAATCCTTCGGTGAGCTAGCGAACGAGGCTGCCATTATCCGCCAAGGCGCCGCAGGTGTGCAGGGCAATCCCGGGCTCAGCCCCGCGGGCGGGTATCTCGGCGCAAGGGGTGGTCCGGGGGTACCTCGACCAGCACGATCGCCAAGCCGTCCGGGTCGGCGATCCAGCACTCGAGCAACCCCCACGGCTCCAGCAGAGGTGGGCGCAGAATCGCCACGCCCGCGCTTGCCAGACGCTCGTGTTGCCGGGTGACGTCGCGCACCTGGATCCACAAAGCCATCGCAGGTCCCGGCGGCGTCTCGCAGGAACCGGAGAGCTCGAGTAAGCCCTGGCCGAGGAAGAACACCACGCCGGGGTGCTCGGGCGGGCCGAACTCGCGCGCCACGGCCAGGCCAAGGGTCTCGCCGTAGAAGTGGCGCGAGCGGGCGTGATCGCGCGGGTGCAGCAGGATCCGGCTCGCGAGGACGTCCATGCCTGCCAAATCCCCTCAGTGCCCCACAGCGTTCGGATCCTGGAGCAGGCGCCGCCGCGAAGCCTCGATCTCGACCTCGGCCGCCCCGCGGTCGACCCAGCTCGCACCCTCGACGCTCTTGCCGGGTTCGAGGTCCTTGTAAACCTCGAAGAAGTGCTGGATCTCCAGGCGCTCGAACTCCGGCAGGTGATGAATATCGCGGATGTGCTCCATCCGCGGGTCTCCGGCGGGCACGCACAGCACCTTGTCGTCCCCGCCCTTCTCGTCCGTCATCCGGAACATGCCGATCGCGCGGCACAGGATCAGGCAGCCGGGGAACGTCGGTTCGTCCACCAGGACCAGGGCGTCCAGCGGGTCGCCGTCCTCGCCAAGGGTGTTCTCAACGAAGCCGTAGTCGGCCGGGTAGCGCGTGGAGGTGAACAGCATGCGGTCCAGCCGGATGCGACCGCTGACGTGATCCATCTCGTACTTGTTGCGTTGCCCCTTGGGGATCTCGATGGTGACGTCGAACTGCAACGGGGTCTGCACGGCGCGCAACTCCTCTGGTGGCCGGGTGGCCGGGCAATAATCCCACCCGGCGGGCGTGATGCCGACGGGAGCGGAGGGTGGGACGTGGCACATCGGTGGCCGTGGGCGGCGCTGACTGCGGTGGCGCTGCTCACCCCGGGGCTCGCGCTGGCCGAAAGCCCGGCTCCGGCGCCGACCTCGTCCGCCGCTGGGGAGGAGACCGGCGCCGGGGTCCCCGACGTGCTGGGGCGGTTGCCGGTGGGCGGGTTTGCGCCGACGCCTGATGGTGTGGCGGACGCGCTGCGCGCCCTGCTCAGCGAGTCATCGCTGGGGGACGACGTGGCGATCTCGGTACTCGACGTCGCGACCGGCGCGGTGCTGTTCACCCGCGGCGGCACCCGGGCGGCGACACCCGCCTCGACGACCAAGGTGCTGACGGCAGCTGCGGCGCTCGCTGCGCTCGGGCCGGATGCCGTGCTTCGGACCCGGGTGCTGCGTGAGGACACGCCGGATGCCGACCCGGACGTGACGCCGAGCACCACCGCCGGCGTGAGCGCCGAATCCCCCGTCGCCCGCCTCCTGCTGGTCGGCGGGGGCGACCCGCTGCTGTCCTCGCTGCCCGCGGGCACCGGCAAGCTCCCGGCCTACCCGCGCCGCGCGAGTCTGGTCGACCTCGCGCGCCAGACCGTCGCGGCTCTGCGCTCCGGCGGCATCGACACCGTGCGCCTGCGCTATGACGACACCTTGTTCATCGGCCCGGACGCCTCCCCGCGCTGGGAACGCTCCTACACCTCCGACGTGGTGGCCCGGGTGCATGCCCTCGCCGTCGACCAAGGCCGGATCGGTCCGCTCGCGACCAGCCGTGTCCTCGACCCGGCCGCCACCGCGGCGGGTCTGTTCGCTGCTGAACTGCGACGCCAAGGTGTGACGGTGCGCGGGGAGATCGCCGAGCGCGTCGCCGCCGCCTCGGGCCCGGAGCCGGGCTCTGAGCCAAGCCTTGGCCCGGGTTCTGGGCTAGGCCCCGAGCCTGGAGCAGCGCTGGCAGTAGCGCCTGCCCTGGTCGCCGAGGTGCTCTCGCCGTCGATCTCCGCGCTCGTCGAGCACACGCTGGTGACCAGCGACAATGACGCCGCGGAGGCGCTGGCCCGGCACATCGCGATCGCCCGCTCAACGCCCGCATCCTTCGACGGCGCCGCGCAGGCTGTGCTCGCCGAGCTGGCTGAACTCGGCATCGACGTCGACGGGGCGCGCTTGTTCGACGGGAGCGGGCTCTCCCGCGAGAACCTGATCACGCCTCAGGTGATTGCCGCAACGCTGGCCGGCGCGGCCGCCGATCCGCGCAGCGAGATGCGCGCGCTGCCGGCGGCGCTGGCGATCGCGGGCGCCAATGGCACGCTGGCGCTGCGCTTCGCCGCGCCGTCCACCGTGCCGGCGCGTGGCCTGGTCCGGGCCAAGAGCGGGTTTCTGACCGGCGTCGTCACCCTCGGCGGCCTGGTCGTCGACACGACCGGGCGCCTGCTGGCGTTCGACGTGGCCGCCGACGCGGTCTCCCCGGGCTCCGGCCTGGCCGCCCGCGCCGCGGTGGACCGGGTTGCGGCGGTCCTTGCCCGCTGCGGCTGCCGCTGATCTGCCGCCCGTCACCCCGCCCGTCGCTCACGCCCCGCTCGTCGCTCACGTTCTGCGCATGAGAGTGCCCGCTCTGCTCATTCATGAGCCAGCGACCACAATCCGGGCCCGAAAGTGGTCCACCGCGCATGAGAGTGCCCGCCCCGCGCATGAGAGTGCCCGCCCCGCGCATGAGAGTGCCCGCCCAGCGCATGAGAGTGCCCGCCCCGCTCATTCATGAGCCAGCGACCACAATCCGGGCCCGAAAGTGGTCCACCGCGCATGAGAGTGCCC
>JBQTII010000128.1:0-18446 GCA_052388275.1 Sporichthyaceae bacterium
CGACGTTGCGCAGGCCCTCGCGGACCAGCGCCTGGGCGAGCACGGTCGCGGTGGTGGTGCCGTCACCGGCGACGTCGTCGGTCTTCTTCGCGACTTCCTTGACGAGCTCGGCCCCGATCTTCTCCCACGGGTCCTCGAGCTCGATCTCCTTGGCGATCGACACACCATCGTTGGTGATGGTGGGCGCGCCCCACTTCTTCTCGAGTACGACGTTGCGGCCCCGGGGGCCGAGCGTCACCCGAACGGCGTCGGCGAGCTGGTTCATCCCGCGCTCGAGACCGCGCCGAGCCTCCTCGTTGAAGGCAATGATCTTGGCCATGCTGGTATTTCCTCCCGGCAATGCCCGTTGCGAACTCGGCTGCGCCGCCTTCGCGGGGGGTGGGACAGGCCGCCTCGGTGCCCGCGACGGACGACCGCAGCCCCGGCGACCCATTCCGCGCCGGAGGCTCCGACCTCACCGGTCGGCCTGTGTGTTATCACTCTCCCTAGGGGAGTGCTAGTCCAATGATTAGCACTCGAGGCCCGAGAGTGCAACCTGGGGCTAGGCCTGGTCGTTGCGCTGGGCGGTGACGCCGAAGTAGTCCCCGCCCTTGCGCTTGGCGTCGTCGGTGCCCCAGTCCACCGCCTTGTCCAGCTTGGCCAGGCGGGGGATGTGCTTGGAGCAGTGGATGTAGGCCTCGTGCACGCTGACCTCGACCCAGCGCTCGGGGCGGCGCCCACCCAGGCGGGTCAGGGACTCCAGCAGCGAGACCGTCGTGCGCTCGTCGGCGAGCAGCGACTCGTGCTCGATGATCGCCGCGGCCCCGTTGACGTGCAGCCCGATCATGTCGGTGAAGAAGTCGATGAACAGTAACCCCACGTGGGCGTTCTCGCTGATGTTGCCCAGGCTCGCGTAGACCCCGTTGCCGCGCAGTTCGGGGTAGAGGAGCGTGCGCTCGTCGAGGACCTGCACAAAGCCCGGCTCACCGGCCCGGAAGGAGGAATCGCAGTCCCCGCGGGCGTCGGCGGTGGAGATGAAGAGCATCTCCTGACGGGCGATGAACTCCCGCATGGCGGCATTGAGGTGATCGAGCACCTGGCGCTCGTAGAACGCCCCGGCGCGCTCGAGGGCGTCCCACTGCTCCTGGAGGCGATGTTCGCCGTCCGAACCGGGCAGGGCGGGGCCGTCAGTACGCACGAGGCGAGCGTACCGACGACGGAGTTAGCGACCTAGACGGGCCGAACGGCGTCGGCCTGCGGGCCCTTGGCCCCTTGGGCGATCTCGAACTCCACGCGCTGGCCCTCGTCCAGCGAGCGGTAACCGTCCGACTGGATCGCCGAGTAGTGCACGAACACGTCCGCGCCGCCGTCGACGGCGATGAAGCCGAAGCCTTTCTCGGCGTTGAACCATTTGACGGTGCCCACAGGCATGTGTTTCTCCTCTACCGGATCATCCGAACGCGGCGAGGCTATCGCCGCCAGGCCCGCCCGGTGAAGGGGTGCGGTCGTGCGGAAAGGCGCCAACATCGGGCAGAGCTCAGACGCCGGCGGCCCGGTAGGAGGCCATCGTCGCCTTGATCGTCGCGGTGGGCCCGACGTGGGCCGCGATCGCGTCCAGGGTCTTGAGGCCGTCCCCGGTGTTGAACACCACCGTGTCCGCGTCGGGGTCCAGCTGCCCGGACTTGAGCAGTTTGCACAACGTCGCGATCGTGACTCCGCCCGCGGTCTCGCCGAAGATGCCCTCAGTGCGGGCGAGCAGCTTCATGCCCTCCACAACCTCGTCGTCGCCCACGTCCTCGACCGCGCCGCCGGTGCGCCGGCACACATCGAGCACGTAGGGGCCATCGGCCGGGTTGCCGATCGCGAGGGACTTGGCGATGGTCGCCGGCCGCACCGGGGCGACGAAGTCCCGGCCGTCCTTGAACGCCACCGAGACCGGCGAACACCCGGTGGCCTGGGCGCCGAAGATCTTGTACTCCGAGTCGGCGACCAGGCCGAGCTTGGCGAACTCGGTGTAGGCCTTGTCGACCTTGGTCAGCTGCGAGCCGGACGCGATCGGGATGACCGTCTGGGCCGGGATGCGCCAGCCCAGTTGCTCCATGACCTCGTAGCCGAGGGTCTTGGAGCCCTCGGCGTAGTAGGGGCGGACGTTGACGTTGACGAACGCCCAGTCCTCCTCCTCACCGGCGAGCTCGGAGGCGAGGCGGTTCACGTCGTCGTAGTTGCCCTCGACCGCGAGCAGCGTGCCCGCATAGACGGCGGTGGTCAGGATCTTCTGCTGCTCCAAATCGGCCGGGATCATCACCACCGAGCGGATCCCGGCCCGGGCGGCGGCGGCGGCAACCGCGTTGGCCAGGTTTCCCGTCGACGGGCAGGCCAGCACGGTGAAACCGAGCTCGCGGGCGGCGGCCAGCGCGACCGCGACGACGCGGTCCTTGAAAGAGTGCGTCGGGTTCCCGCTGTCGTCCTTGACCCACAGCGCGCGCATCCCCAGCTCCGCGGCCAGGTTGTCGGCGCGCACCAGCTTGTTCCAGCCGGGGTCCAGGCTCTTGGTCGAGGTGACGTGGGCGGGAACCGGGAGCAGGTCCTTGTAGCGCCAGATGTTGTTCGGGCCGGCCTCGATGCTTGCGCGCGAGATGGGCGGGAAATCGTAGGCGACCTCGAGGGGGCCGAAACACTCACCGCAGGCGTAGAGCGGACCGATGTCGTAGGTCTGACCGCACTCGCGACAGGACAGGCCGATGGCGGGGCCGAGCAGGCGTGCGGTGGGGGTAGCTGTGCTCACGTGGTCCTCTCCTCATCTTCCCCGAAAGTCAGAATCGACCTCCGGGACGGAGTTGGCACCGTCTCCTGCCCACACAGTGATGCGAGGGTGGCAGGTGGTTGCCGGGGCTTCACAGAGCCGTTCTCTCAGCCCCTCTGGATGAATGTCTTAAGTTGTGGCGTTCACTGTAGACGAGGATTGCGGCGCCCCTGACATCGCGCTCCCCACCCCCAGTGCAACGACACTGCCAACGGCTCCCGTATCCCCGTCGGCGACGAAGGAGCCGTTGCAGTGTCAGGCCGACGGAGAGGACCCACGTGCAGCCTGCCATCGAGGCATGGTTCACCCGCGCCACCAGCACCCTGCGGGACTGGCCGGTGGGGGCCCTCGCCGCGGCCAAGGCCCGCGCCGGACTGAGCGTGAGCGTGGTGTTACCCGCCCTGAACGAGGAAGCCACGGTCGGCGCCATCGTGAGCGCGATCCACCGGGAGCTGGTCGAGAAAGCCGCCTTGGTTGATGAACTGCTCGTGGTGGACTCCGGCTCCACCGACCGCACGGCCGCGGTGGCCGCCGCCGCCGGGGCGCGGGTGATCGCCCGCGACGAGATCCTGCCGCGGGTGCCCAGCCTGCCGGGCAAGGGCGAGGTCCTGTGGCGGTCGCTGCACGCGACCACGGGCGACTTGGTGGTGTTCATCGACGCCGACCTGGAGTTGTTCTGCCCGGACATCGTCGCGGGCCTGCTCGGCCCGCTGCTCTTCGATCCCGGCGTGGACCTGGTCAAGGGCATGTACGAACGACCGCTGCGCGGGGGCGCCACCGTGCTGCCCGCCGGTGGCGGGCGGGTCACCGAACTGGTGGCCCGCCCGCTGCTGAATTTGCACTGGCCCGACCTGGTCGGCGTCGTGCAGCCACTGGCCGGGGAGTACGCCGCCCGGCGCACCCTGCTCGAGCAACTCCCGTTTCCCTGCGGTTACGGGGTGGAGCTGGCGATGCTGATCGACACCCTGGCGGTGTCCGGTCTGGACGCCATCGCGCAGGTCGACCTGGGCCGGCGCCACCACCGCCACCAGGACGACGCCGCGCTGGGCCGGATGGCGGCGCAGATCTGGCAGGCGGCCTTGGGCCGCATCGACCGCGATCCACCGCCGCGGGCCCGGACCCATGCCCCGGCCACGCTCACCCAGTACACCCGGATCGAGGGGGCGATCGAGGCCGACACCCACGACGTCACCGCCCGCGAGCGCCCACCGATGCTCACCGTGCCCGAGTACGTCGCCCGCCGCTCCGCGCAGGCCGCCCGCATCCGCACCGCCTGATCCCTTGCGTCCGAACAACTGGCTGCTATAGCGACCACCCCTTCGGACGCTAGAGATGGGCGGGGGCACTAGAACTAGACGGGGCCGAAGGAGTCCCGCGCGGTCCCGGGGCCGGAGAGTCGGCGCCGATCCAGGCCGGAGCGCCGGTCCGGCAGTGGCTGCTCCCCCTCGGGCGCATCGCCGGCGTGCGGGCTGACCGTCACCGGCACCGCGCTGAGCACCGCGTTCCCCGAGAGCGCGTCCACGACCGCGTCGTCAGTGAGCGCATTGGCGTTGACCCCCGGGCGTTCTGCGGCCACCCGCAGGCGCGCCTGGGGCTCGTCGTGGCCCCATCCATGCGGCAGTGACACCAGGCCTGGTGGGATCTCGGCGCTGATCTCGACACTGGCCACCACCTGCCCCGCCGCAGAGGCGACCAAGGCCCGGCCACCGTTGCGCAACCCCAGTGAGTAGGCGTCAGTTTCGTTCACCTGCAGCGTGCACCGGCGGGCCCCGGCGATCATCGTGGGCAGGTTGTGCAGCCAGGAGTTGTTCGAGCGCAGGTGCCGTCGGCCGACGAGGAGCAGACCCCCCTCGGGCGGAGCATCCAGGCTGTCGCGCAGCAGGCGACCGGCCGCCATCAGGTCCGCAGGGGCGAGGTGCACCCGTCCATTGACCGTGGCCACGACCGCACGCAGCCGGGGCTGGAGGGCGCCGAGGTCCAGTCCGTGCGGGCTCAGCTGCAGATGCTCGAGCGTGAGCTCGTACGGCCCCGCACGCAGCAGCAGGTCCACCAGTCGCTCCGGCCCGCACAGATCCCCCGCCGCCTCATCGAGATCGACCTTGAGCCTGGCCGCGGCCGCCCGCGCCCACGCATCGTCGAGGGGGGCCAGCTCTGTGTCGGGGTCGCCCGTGGCCGCGATCGCGGCCAAACGCAGCAGGGTCTCCCACTCCGGGTTCATCCCCAAGGGCAGGGCAAGAACAGGTGCGGAGTAGTTCGCGGTGTTGCGGCACGCAAACTGATAGTGAATCAGATCGTAGTGAGATCGTTCCAGTACAGACGGAACGGGCAGCACGACGTCGGCCAGTGCCGAGGTCTCATTGACATAGGCGTCGACACAGACCATCAGGTCGAGCGAGGTCAGCGCGGCACGCAGCCGCCCGGAATTGGGCACCGAACGCATCGGGTTTGCGCCGACGGTGATCAGCGCCCGAATCCGCCCGGACCCGGCGGTGTCGATCTCCTCAGCCAACGCGGCGCTCGGGTACTCCCCGCACAAGACCGGCAAGCCACGAACCCGGGTGCATTCGGTGTCGAGGGAGAACGGCAGCGGGTGCGCTCCGAACCCCAAGTCGACCACCGCGCGGTGCCCGGGCAGGGGGAACATCGCGCCCCCGGGTGAATCCAGGTTGCCGGTGACGGTGTTCAGCACGTCGATCAGCCAGGCAGTCACCGTGGCATGCGGGCCGGTGGCGACGCCAATATGCCCATGGACCACCCCCGCCGGCGCCAAGGCCAGCTCCCGGGCGATGCGACGCATCGCACCGGGGTCGATCCCGGTGCGCTGCGCCACTCGTGACGGGGTGAAGGCAGACGCGAGTCCGGCGATCGCCTCTACTCCCTCGACGAGGCCGGCGGCGGATCCGAGGTCCAGACGGTCCTCAGCCACCAGCACGTTGAGCAGGCCGAGCAACAGCAGCGCATCCGTGCCCGGCCGGATGCCCAGGTGCTCGTCGGCGCTGTCCGCGGTCGCCGTGCGGCGCGGATCCACCACGACCACCCGCCCACCCCGGCGTCGAATCGCCCGCAGCCGCGCCCGCAGATCCGGCGCGGTGAGCATGCCGCCGTTGGAGACCACCGGGTTGGCCCCCAGCATGAGCAGGAAATCGGTGCGGTCGATGTCGGGGACGGCGATCGCGGCCGGGTCGCCGAACATCAAGCCCGCCGCAACCTGGCGAGCGCGCACGTGCAGCGACGCGGCGGAGAACACCCGAGAGGTGCCCAGCGCGGCGATCAGCGCGGGCGTGTACAGGACCGGGCCCAGGGCGTGGCCGGCCGCGGAGCCGGAGAACACCGCCACCGCATCCGGGCCCCAGCGCTGCTGCAGCGCCGGGAGGCGGCTGGCCACCTCGGCGAACGCCTCACCCCAGGAGGCCTCGACGAGGGTCCCGCCGCGGCGCACCAGAGGCGTGCGAAGCCGATCGGGGTCGGTGTGCAGGCCCTTGAGTGCGACGCCCTTGGGACAGAGGAATCCGGCGGAGAAGACGTCCTCGGCGTCGCCCCGGATGTCGAGCACAGCTCCGGCAGAGTCCAGGGTCACCGCCAGGCCGCAGGTGGCCTCGCACAGCGGGCAGGTGCGCGCGAGCGTGGCCATCGTCCCGTTCTACCGCCGGATGCGCAGCGCGCAGCCCCGCAGCGGCCCCGGAACTGCGCAAGCTTGCTCAAGCATTCAGGAATGACATGGCCAACGGCCCTTACCCGCGGCGGAAGTCTCCGGCCAGGATCACGGTCAGCGCGTCGTCGGGGACGCCCGCGAAGGACGGGCGGATCCGGCCAACCTGGGAGAACTCCGCCATCAGCGCCCGTGCCGCATCCTTCATCCCGCGCGGGTAGTACACGGTCGTGGCGGGAACGTTCCCGACCCAGTCCCCCACCGCCCGAACCGTCCACTCGCTCTCCCGCAGTTGCGCCCGGAAGCTCGCGGCCAACCCACCGCGGCCGGTCTGATTGAGGATCACCACCGGTGAGCGACGCTTGTCGGCAGCTGAGAGCGCGATCACCGACGTGCTGGGTGCCGCTTGCGGTTCGGAGGGTACGGGCGAGGGCTGGTCAGCGGGCGCGGCCGGCGGGGAATCCAAGGGACCGGGCACCGCCGCCGCCTCGGTTTGAACGCCGCCGACCGTGGGCGGCGCCTGTGCCGCGGCCAGGGCAGCGGCTGGCACCTGAGCGTCGTCGCCGCCCCGGCCGAAGCCGAGGATCAGGACTCCGACGAGGCCCACAACGGCCGTGGTGGCCACCACAGCGGAACCGAGGAGCGCAGCGGGGCGCACGGAGTCGACCACGACCGGGTCGGCGCTTAGAACTCGGCGCCGAGCCGGCGGGCTGAACGGGCCCGCTGGCGCGCCGTCCGCAACCGGCGCAGCCGCTTGACCAGCATCGGATCGTGGGCGAGCGCCTGTGGGTGATCGATCAGAGCGTTGAGAATCTGGTAGTACCGGTTCGCCGACATGTCGAACAATTCGCGGACGGCCTGCTCCTTGGCCCCGGCGTAACGCCACCACTGACGCTCGAAGGCAAGGATCTCGCGATCCCGTTCGGTGAGACGTCCATCCACGAACTCGGCACTCGCGACGACCTCGACGGGCCCGCCGTCCTGGGGGGCAGTCATCGCAGCGGCCGCAACATCCATGGACGTCCTCCGAAACACCGGTCAAGTGGCGAGATCTCCACGCCATCGTACGCGGCGAATCACAGCTGTGTCATTCGCCTGGGGGTGTCCCCGGCGTCAGGATTGCATACCGGCCTGCGACTGGCGCGGAGCTGTGCGGACATCCCCGCCGTGGCTGCGCAGAACCCGGCGGCGGATCGCCTCCGCACGTGACTGAGCCCGCCACCGCGATGCGGTGACGGGCTCAGCTCCACGTTCAGTGGGTCCAAGACCCGGGTGTCTGAATCAGGCACCCATGCCGTTGCGACGACGGGTCACCAGGGTGACACCGGTGCCGGCGGCGGCCAGGCCCGCGCAGAGCAGCATGGCGGTCATGTTGGCGTTGCCACCGGTGTGGGGCAGTGCGCCAGCCTTCGCGGCCCGCTTCTCGGCGACCTTCTTCTTGATCGCGCCCTTGACCTGCTCCTTCTGCGAGCCGGTCAGCCCACCGAGGATCCGGTCCAGGCCCAGCTCGTCGACGATGTCGTCGAGGTCGATGATGTCGTTGAGCTTGAGCTCCTTGACGACACCGCGCAGGTCCAGCTCGTCGACGACCTCAGCGAGGTCGATCTCCAGCACGTCGTCGCCCAGCAGGCCCTCGAGGAGGCCCTCGGTGGCGTCGAAGTCGGTCACGTCGGAGGTGCTGACCTCGTCGGCGGCCGGGCCGGCCACGGGGACGTCGGCGAGCACGTCACCCAGGACGCCCTCGGTGACGATCTCCAGGACGCCCTCGACCGGGGTGCCGGCGAGCAGGCCGTCCACGATCTCCAGGTCGACGGGCAGGTCAGCGGCAGATGCGGTACCGGCGAACGCGATGCCCAGCGGCATGGCGATGACGGCAGCAGCGGCGACGACGGCGGTGCGGGTACGGAAAGCAGACATGATGATGATCCCCCTGGTAAGTGATGTGAGTGATTGTCGATGCACCTGCCACGAACCGGGCAACCCCCCAGCCGCCAGTTCGTGAACCCCTGCGGTGCATCTTGTGTTGTCCCGCTTGAGACGCCGGTGGTTCACCATCGGTTCCCAGGCTTTACCAAGTGACGTTGAGCAGGACACGAGTGACGTTGCGTCACTGTTTTCAGGGTCGTTCCGCCAGGATTTGCTCCACCAGACCCCGGAATGTCGCAGTCGTGCTCGGCCCGACAATGCGGGCGGCGACCCGACCGGTGCGGTCCAACACGAGGGTGCTGGGGATTGCCCGGGGGGGTAGCGAGGTCCGAAATGTGAGCTGCAGGCTGCCGTCAGGGTCGCGCAGGCTCGGATAGGTGATCCCGAAGCGGCGCTCGAAGGCCTCTGCCGCGCCGGCCGCGTCGTCTCGGGTGTTCAGGCCGAGGAACTGCACGTCCTCGCCGGCAAAACCCGCCCACGCCTGCTGTAGGTCGGGGGCTTCTTTGCGGCAGGGCGCGCACCAGGATCCCCAGACGTTGATCAGCACCACCTTGCCGCGCAGGGTCGCGACATCGAGAGTGTTCCCGCCGATCAGCGGGCCGGTCAGCGCGACCGGCTCGCCGCGATCAGCGGCCGGAGTGATCGTGACGGTGCCCGTACCGGAGATGAACGCACGGTCGTCGATCCCGCCGCTCACGCTGCCGGACTCACCGCACCCACTCAGCACCGCGACGGCGGTGAGCAGCGCCCAGCTGCCCGCGCCTCGCGGGAGCCTGCTTAAGCGCCCCGCACTGTTCCTTCCGAAAAGCTTGCTCACGGCCCTCCAGGTGCGTCGCGAACCGAAGTCAGATCGGCGTCGCCATGGTAGGCCGAGGGATCAGCTCAGAACGTCGTCGCCCATCGGCGGTTGCGCTGAGCCGGAATCAAGGGGCGGGTGGCGCCGGCGGCGCGGCATTCACAGTTGGGTTGGGGGGTGGCTAGCACGGGTACCGCGGCGCTGCTCGCGCTGCTCAGAGTCCCCCGACCCGCGTGCCGAACCCGGCGGGCGAACTCGCGGATCCGGCGCATCGAAACTCCCTGACCTCGTGGCTGACCAACTCGGGACCAGCTGCTACCCGGATTACGCATTCAGACGCAATCCGGAAACGTCCGGTTCCGCACGAAGCGTGGCATCTGTGGGCCCGCGAGCGGTGGATCGGCACACCGAGCATCCGCTATATCCCCCTGGTCACCCGGACGGTCCCGGTGCGGCTCTGCAAGGATCCGAACATGCCTGCTCTGCACCCCTTCCCCGGGATCCGCTACGCCGATGACGACCTCGCCGCGCTCACCGCGCCCCCCTACGACGTGATCGACGCGCAGGAGCGGGCCGCCCTGGCCGCCCAGCACCGGCACAACGTCGTCGCGATCGACCTGCCCGTCGCCGACGGTGATGGCGGCGGGGATGCCTACGCCGCAGCGGCAAAGACGTGGGAGCGCTGGCGGGCCATCGGCGTGCTGATCGAGGACGCACCCTCGCTCTACCCCTACCGGATGACGTTCACCGACGAGACCGGGACGGCGCGCTCGACGCTGGGGGTCCTGGGCGCCCTCGGGATCGACGCGCAGGCGCGGGCCGACGTCCTGCCGCATGAGCACACCACCCCGAAGGCGCATAGCGACCGGTTGCAGTTGCTGCGCTCGACGCAGGCCAATCTGTCCGCGATCTGGGGTTTGTCGCTGACGGCGGGACTGACCGCACTGATCGACCTCGAACGTGCCGAGGTCCTGGGCAGCTGGCGGGACCCGGAAGGGATCGGCCACGAGCTCTGGCGCCTGGACGACCCGGCGACCACCAAGGCGCTGACGGAGGCGATCGGGGCCAACCCGCTGGTGATCGCCGACGGCCACCACCGCTACTCGACCGCTCTGAGCTATGCCGACGAGGCGGGCGCTCCGCCCGGGGCGGACGCGACCTTATGCCTGGTGGTCGAGCTCGACCACGACCAGCTCACGGTCGCCCCGATTCACCGGCTCATCTCCGGCCTGCCGCCGGAGGCGGACCTGGCCGGCGCACTGGCTGCCGACTTCGAGGTTGGCGCGCTCGAGCCGCTGCCCGGCGCCGACGTGGTCTCCCGGCTGGTCACCGACGGCGCGCTGGCGCTGGTGACCCCCGACGGTATGCGCCTGCTCCGTCCCCGGACCGCCCTGGGTGGGGTCGAGCCGCTGGACTCGGTGCGGGTCGCCGAGGCGGCCGGCTCCTGGCCGGCCCATGAGCTGCGTTACCAGCACGGGGTGGCGCACGCCGTAGCGGCCGTCACCGGCGGACGCGCTCAGGCAGCCATCTTGTTGCGCCCGGTGTCAGTGGAGCAGATCCGCTCGACCGCGGATGCGCGAGGTCTGATGCCACCCAAGTCCACCTTTTTCTGGCCCAAGCCCCGGACCGGCGCGGTATTCCGCGACCTGTCGATCGACGCCGAGGATCCGCCCTGTCCTAACCGGTAGATCTGACTGTTCGTCAGCGCTAGGTCGAACGGCCGATACCGATCTCAGCCGATCAGTTGGACTTGCGCCGGCGCCCTTCCTGGCCACCGAGGCGGCCCGTACCGTCGATCCCGTCGGTTCGATGACCGCGCCGCGTCCGGGGGGACGAACCATGGATCTGCACGGCAACCTTCACGCTGACCTGCACGCGGGGATTCACGGCTCCCTGTTCGAGGGCAACCTTCCTCCGCAGACGCGCACCGAACCCGCCTGGCCCGGCTATGACCGCGAGCCGGCGCGCCCCGGGCGCCTGGCCGCGCTCGCCCGGGTGCTGATCCCGCGTCGTCGCCAGGTCGCGCAGGGCTGACGCCCTCCGGTTTCGCTCACAGCCAGTGGTTGCGGCGAAATGAGCGATAGAGCAAGCCGCAGGTGCCGCCGATGATCGCCAACACCATCGGGTAGCCGAACTGCCACTCCAGTTCGGGCATGTGGTCGAAGTTCATCCCGTAGATCCCCGCGATGGCAGTGGGAACCAGCGCGATCGCGGCCCAGGCGTCGCAGGGTGACTGACGCCAGATCAGCGAGCGGGGCTGCCCCCAGGTCTTGGCGGGCAGCCCCGAAACTCGTGGTGGATCAGATCGGACGGACGTTTTCCGCCTGCATGCCCTTCTGGCCCTGCGTCATGTCAAACTCCACGCGCTGGTTCTCATCCAGCGTGCGGTAGCCATCGACCAGGATGGCGGAGTGGTGGACGAATACGTCGTCGTGGCCCTCAACCGCGATGAAGCCGAAGCCCTTTTCGCCGTTGAACCACTTCACGGTGCCTTGCGTCATGGGTATTCCTCGTTCTCGTTGCGCATCGTCGACGTTCGGAGTTGCACCGGCTCAACTGGCCGTGCCGGGCGACGTCACGATCGATGCCTTACGCCCTAGCGGTGTTCACAATCCGCGGACGTCGGGTAACGGGCGAGGACCTACATACACTGCAACGCCCCCAGGCTACCTCGGATCGAGGCCCCGGAAACCCATCCCGGTCCCGCCGAGCCGGCTCGGCGTTTACGCTGCGTCGGTGGCCGACGTACCGACGCTGAGCACTGAGCGCCTGCTGTTGCGCGGCTGGCGCCCGAGCGACCGGGTGCCGTTCGCCACCCTCAATGCCAACCCTGCGGTGTTGGAGTTCATGCCGTACGGCCCGCTGTCCGGGGCGGCGAGCGATGCCTGGATCGAGCGGATCGAGGCGCACTGGGCCGAGTACGGCTACGGGCTCTTCGCCGTCGAGGTGGTGGGCGGGCCGGCGTTCATCGGGTACGTGGGCCTGGCGAACTCCCGCTTCGACGCGCATTTCACCCCCGCCGTCGAGGTCGGCTGGCGCCTGACCCGCTCCGCCTGGGGCCACGGCTACGCCACCGAGGCTGCCCGCGCCGCGGTCCGCTTCGGCTACGACGTCGCGGGTCTTGGGGAGATCATGAGCTGGACCGCGTCGAGGAATCTGCGCTCGAGGGCGGTGATGGAGCGCATCGGACTGCGTCACGACGTGGCCGGGGACTTCGAGCACCCCGGGGTCGCCGAGGGTCACGTCCTGCGCCCGCACGTGCTCTATCGCTTTCCTTCCGCGGCGGCACTGCCCGGCCTCGGCCGGTGAACTCCCCTTCATGGGGCGCCCAGCAGTGAGCGAAGCGCGGCGGCGAGGGCGGCCGCGCCGGCCTCCGCGTCCGCATCCTCGATCTGCTCGTGGGGTGAATGCGAAACCCCGGTGGGGTTACGGACGAACAGCATCGCGGCCCGGACGTGTTCCTTGAGCACGCCCGCATCATGACCGGCGCCGGTGCCGAGCACCGGGGCGTCGCCGAGCACCTGCGCCAGGCCATCCCGAAGCCGGGGGTCGAAATCGACGGTGGGGCTGTAGGACTCCTGCACCACTACGGCCAGGCAGCCCTGCTCCGCCGCCAGCACGTCGGCGCGCTGCGCGATCTCGGCACGCAGTGCGTGTGCGACCACGTCCTCGGGATGACGTAGATCCAGCCAGAGGTCGACGCGGGAGGCGATGACGTTCGTACCGCCCGGAGTGGGGACGAGCCGCCCGACGGTCGCGCGCGCCCCCGAGGTCGCGCGCGCGAGGGCCTGGATCGCCACGACCAGGTGCCCAGCCGCGACCATCGGGTCCCGGCGGTCGGCCATGAGCGTCGCGCCGGCGTGATTGCCTTCGCCCTCGATGGTGATGCGCCACCGGCCGTGGCCCAGGATCGAGGAAGCGACGGCGACCGGCCGGCCGAGATCGATCAGACCGCGGCCCTGTTCGACGTGCAGCTCGACGAAGGTGTGAATGCGATCCAAAGCCGCTGGGTCGGCCCCCAGGTGCGCCGGATCCAGACCCGCCTTGGCGGCCACCTCGGCAAAGGTTGTCCCGTCGGCGTCTTTGAGGGCGAGGGCGCGCTGTGGGGTCACGGCGCCGGTCATGAGTTGGGAGCCCAAGCACGCGAGCCCGAACCGAGAACCCTCCTCCTCCGGGAAAACTGCGATCGCCAACGGTCGGCAGAACACGGTTCCGGTTGCGACCAGTTCGTCGAGGGCGACCAACGCCGAGGCGATCCCGAGAGGGCCGTCGAAGGCCCCTCCGCCAGGTACCGAGTCGAGGTGACTGCCCGTCACGATCGCCCCGGACCGGTCCCCGCCCGGCGCGTGCCAGGCCCACAGGATCCCATTGCGGTCCTGCTCTACGTCGAGTCGGCGCTTGTCGGCGTGGGCGGTGAACCACTCGCGCAGTTCGGAATCGGCCCGCGACCAGCCCGGGCGCGAGTAGCCGCCGCGCTTGAGGTCAGTTCCGATCGCCGCGATCTGGGCGAGCAGGGAGGTGACGGTCTCGCTCATCCGACCCCGCGCGCAGCTGTCCCGCGCCCACATCCGGAAGCAGCCTGGGCGGCGGTGATTCCTCCGACGCATCGCTCGACCGCGACGGCGAGAGTGTCCGAGTCCGTGCTGTCTCCTTGGCGGGCGCGACCGGCGACGAGATCGCCGACTACAGGCTGATCGTACAAGGCGCTGGGCTACCAGGGTCAGAGAGCCGACGCCCGGACTCGAACCGGGAAGGGCTCGATTACACGGCGAGCGCGCTCCTGGCCTCACGAGCCTGCCGGGCTGTCATGGAGAGCCTCCTGGCCCGCAGGGGCACCCCTGATCGTGCGCGTTTCATTGACAGACCCATTGACACCGGGCGCCGGTCAGGCCTCCAGCCCCCGGTAGTTCACGGGTCCCGTTACGGCAACTTCTCGTAGAACTATGCTACGCGCATAAGGAAGTTTCCCGTATCATCTTGCCGAGAGGAGGTGGCCATGGGTTCAGCAACTCGTGACCGCCGCACGCCCGCCTGCGAGAAGGAGCGAATCCTGCGTTCCGTCGATCGCTTCTGGCGGCCGGAAGATCTGGCGGGCTCCTCCTCGACCAATCAACACCTGCTGGCCGACCTGGTTGCCGATGGCGAACTGCGGCGGATTCGTCGCGGGCTCTACTGGCGCGGCTCGCAGTCCCCATTGGGGATGGCTCCCCCACCCACCGACGCACTCGTCCGGGAAATCGCACCTGGCCCCGGTGTGGGCCCCGCCGGCCTATACGCCGCCAACCTCCTGCGCCTCTCGACCCAGGTGCCACGCCGGGCCGAGATCGCGGTGCCCACGCGAGCACCAGAGAGCCTGGGCAGTATCCGGTTCGTGTCTCGGCCCGCCCGAGCGGCTCGCGCGAAAGCTGGGTTGAACCAGACTGAGGTGGCGTTGCTCGAGGTGCTCAGCTCCTGGGAGTCCGCCATCGAGCTGCCGCCCCGCGAAGCATGGGCGCGGCTGCTGGAGCTTCTGTCCTCCGGGACCGCGCGCCCCGATCGACTCGCCCGCGCCGGACGCACCGAACCCGCGAGCACACGGGTTCTCCTTCGTGCTTTGCTGCGCGCCTCGCAGCGCAGTGATCTCGCCGACCGGATCCCCGATCCCGACGAGCGCACCAAGGCGCCCGCGAATCGTGTCCTCGCGAGCGTGGCGTGACCGGGGTGGCCCTCTGGCGGGACGCCGAGCCGGAGCAGTTCGCGGCCGCAGTCCTCGTAGCCGCCGAGCAGCTCAATGTCCTGCCCCTGGCGATCGAGAAGGACTACTGGGTCTGCAAGGCCCTGCGCGCGATCACCACCTCCCACCCCGGCGAGGTGGTCTTCAAAGGCGGCACCAGCCTGGAGAAGCTGCGCATCATCAGGCGCTTCTCCGAGGACCTCGATCTGCTGGTAATCGGCGCCTACGACTCGAACCGCGCCGCCGAGCGGGCGCTGAAGTCAATGATCGCCGCCGCGGCGGAAGCAACACGCGGTGAACCAACTGGCGGGAAGAGCGGAGGAAAGCCCGGAAGCTTTCACCGCAGCGCTTACCTGGCGCCGGCCCTAACGCACTCGGGAGCGCCCGGCGTCATCGCTGACGCGTCGGCGATCCTGGTCGAGCTGGGCCAGTCTGGCGGCCCACATCCCCACCGCAGCCGCCCGGTCTCCTCGCTCCTGGGCCGCGAGCTCGCAGCAGCCGGTTTCGAGACATCGGCCTGGACCGACCTGGCCGACTTCGAGGTTGCCGTCCTGCATCCCGGGCGCACCCTGATCGAGAAGCTCTTGCGGATCAACAACTTCGCCAGCAACACCGAAGCCCAGGACGGCGTACACGGCTGGCCCCGGATCGGCCGCCAGTTCTACGACATCTGGGCGCTGCTCGGCCAAGAGGAGGTCCTCGACTTCCTCGCGGACCGGGCCCTGGCCACCGCCGTTCTCGAGAGTTGCTACGAGGTCTCCCAGGCCTTCACCCCCGACCTGCCTGTGCCGGCGGGCGGCTTCGCCGCCAGCCCTGCGTTCGACACCAACAGCCCCCTCGCCGATCGCCTGCGCTCTCAACATCAAGCGGCCATGGCCGCGCTCTACTACGGGAACGAAGAACCACCCTCGTTCGGCGCGGTTCTGGAACGCGTGCAGGAGAACACCGCCCTGCTAGACGTCGAACTCCCCACGGAGCCGACCGCGGGTGAGCCGAGAACGCGATAACCAGCGTCGACTACTGCGGTGCGAGCCACTCGCGTTTCGGCTGTCAACGCCGTCTTCGTTGACACCAACCTCAGGATTTCGCGGCCGCCCACGTTCTCGCAGTTCAGCACGAGCGTCAGACGTCTTGATCTTCTTTGCCCTCCCCGGGACGGACACCGGTACGGGTCAGATCACGCAACTGCAATCAGCACGGGGCACGCCGCGCCCAGTCACCTTCGACCCTGATGGCAGGCGTTTGGAGATCTGCTTGGAACTGCGCCCCGAGGTAGGTCTTGGTCCGCGCGGAGGACACCGCGGCCTCGACCAGCATCGAGGCCAGCCACTTGTTGCCGTGGCGGTGCCCCATCGACCAGGACTTCCCGGCGGATTCGTGCACGGCCGGGGCGACCCCGGCCCAGGAGGCGAGGTGGGCGGCGGAGAGGAAGCGGGTCATGTCCGCGCCGGTCTCGGCGATGATCGTCTGCGCGGTCTTCACCCCAACTCCGGGGATGGTCAACACGGTCACGCTCGCCTTGCCGACAGCGAGACCGGCGACCCGATCGACGATTACGTCCATCCCTGGACGCTCCCTTCATCGGTGGCCGGGCCCCGGTTGGACCCGGCCCAGGGGTGCCGCCCGCAGGGAACCTCTACTTCGAACCGGGAACCGCTCGATTACACGGCGAGTGCGGAGCGTCGCATCTGGTCCCACGAGCGTGCTCCAGTGTCAGATTTCGCCTCTACGTCCGCTTGAACCTCCACAGCCGCCACGATTTCAACGTCGTATTCAACGTCATGCCAGCCAGCTCGGGCTCAGCCCGAGCGCCACGTACCACGCCCGTGATACGATACCGCGGTGCTCGGCGAGATCCTGTGGAACGAAGACTCTGAAGCCCACATCGCCCGGCACAACGTGACGCCGTTGGAGGTCGAGCAAGCACTCTACGGCCGGCCTCGACTTGCCGTCTCCGGCCGCGATGGCTCCGTGGAAGTTCTCGGAACGACGGACGCGAACCGATAGCTGTTCATCCTCTTGACCGAGTCCGCCGACGGCCGCGACTTCGTCATCACCGCCCGCGCCATGACCGAGAACGAAAAGCGTGTGTTCCGCGAGAAGGGACGCTGACCATGGACAAAAAGAAGCTCACCGAGCTGCGCGAGCACTACGACAACAATGAAGTCGCCGAGAACTGCGCCGACGCGACACTGGAAACACAGCAAGCAGACGAGATCCTCGTATCGACCTCGATCCGGCTACCGCAGTCCCTGGTCAACCAGGTACGCGAGCAAGCCGCCGCGCTCGGAATCCCGGCAACCACACTCATGCGCCAGTGGGTGATCGAGCGGGCCCACAACCCGACAACGGCAGCGGTCGTCTCGGTCTCCGACCTCCAGCGATTCATCGCCGAACAGGCCCGGCCGGTCGCTTCCTGAGGCCAACCACATGATGGAGCCGACGCCCGGACTCGAACCGCCGCCACGTCACCGGCGACGACCATCGAGGAGACGGCGCCACCTTCGGGATCTACCCCGCCGGCGGGTGCGGCGGCTCTGGCTGCTGATCCACCGCTTCGGCGATCAAGAACGCATCGGCCAGCGCGAAGGTTTCTGCCAATGCTGCGCGCCACGCCGGTAGATCCGTCGTGAGCGTCGCCCAGGTGATGTCACGGTCGATCTGGTCGTACTGATGGATCAGCCAGTTGCGGTTGGCGACAGCATCTCGCCAACGAACGCCTGCCGGATTCTCGATGCCGGCGCGGTCGAGCCTGCTCGCTGCTTCGCCGAGTTTCATCATCAATGAGTCGCCGGCCTCCTGCCTGAGCCCGTCCAAGTCGTAGGCCTCACGCCCGGCGGCCACAAGCACCTGGGCCTTCTCGAGCCAGTCACGGACATGGAGGAACTCCTTCGCGCTGCGGCGATCCATCACAGCAGCACGGCCTCGCGAAGAACGTCATCGTCAATCCTGGACTTGAGCCCGCCATAGCTCACGAGGTCGATGGGACGACCGAGAATCCGGGCGAACGTATCCTGTAACTCCACCATCCCGCTGATAGCGGTGCCCCGCGGCACCCGGATCAACAGATCGATGTCAGAGTCCTTGCGGGCACTCCTGCGCGCAACCGATCCGAACACTGCGAGGTCGCGGAAACCGCGGCTCTCCGCCACCTCCTTGAGGATCGGGGACGCAGCTTCGATCAACGTCTCGGGGTGCACCTGAGCCAGGTCGGGTGCGGCTTTGAGTTGCTGGCTGACCGCCGGCTGGCTCACGCCTAGCGCCGCCGCAATCTGGCGCTGACTCATCCCGGTGGCCGCCATCGCCCGGAGCACGATCGCACGGCGGAGCCGCGCGATCTCTTCCCCTCGACGCGCGGTTTGGTACTCCGCAACCAGGCTCATAAGGTTACCTTATCACCCAGGTGGGCCAGCGGGCACTGGGCTACCAGGGTCAGAGAGCCGACGCCCGGACTCGAACCGGGAACCGCTCGATTACAAGTCGAGTGCGCTACCAATTGCACCACTGCCGTATCGACGTTGATCCTGGGCCGACGGCGCCGGTGGCCTGGGTAGGCTGGATTCGCTTCGCCGGCGTGGCG
>JBQTII010000129.1:0-12987 GCA_052388275.1 Sporichthyaceae bacterium
GAGCCGCGCCCGTTCCGCCGCGGTGCCCAGTATCAGCCGCGCGTCCGCCCGGCTCTGGTCGGCCGCGGAGTGCAGGTGCCGCTACACCGCGGCCCCTGCGGCGCCCGGGTACCCAGGCGCACCGCGTCGATTCCGTCGATCTCCGCCAGGCGCACCCCCACGGACTCCGACAGTGAGGTCGGCAGGTTCTTGCCGACGAAGTCGGCGCGGATCGGCAGTTCGCGATGCCCTCGGTCGACCAGCACCGCAAGTTGGACGGCTCGGGGGCGGCCGATGTCGTTGAGGGCGTCCAGGGCTGCTCGGATCGTGCGTCCGGAGAACAGCACGTCGTCCACCAGCACGACGATTCTGCCGTCGATGTGCTCGCCGGGGATCTCGGTGTGCCCGAGGCCTCGTGCCGGGCGTAGGCGCAAGTCGTCGCGATACGGGGTGACATCCAGCGCGCCCGCGGCAGCCGGCGTACCCTCGACCTCGCCGATCCGTTCGGCCAGCCGGCGCGCCAGCGGCACTCCGCGCCGGGGGATCCCCAGCAGAACGACATCGCGGGAGCCCTTGTTGCGCTCCACGATCTCGTGGGCGATGCGGGTCAGCGCGCGACGCACGTCGGCGGCATCCAGAACGACCCGCCCGGCCTCCGGGGGGCTCCCGGGGTCGGTGTTGCGGCCTGCACTCATGCCAGGACCCCCTTCCCCGCCTCTCTGGACGGGTGTTAAAGGACGGTCGAATCCCCGCAAGGTTATCAGCGCCCGGCGGTCGCACGCGCCGTGGGTCGGGCCACGTCGGTGGCTACCGGCACCCTCGGCGGATACGTATTGACGCGACTGTTCACTCTACGTAGCGTTACGTTCCGTAGCGCACGCGGGATTGTTCAGCACACAGCGTGAGGACCGAGTGGTCCGAACGCCCGCCGACTCGGGAGAAGACGTGGCCACCGACTACGCGAAGGCCCTGGGCGCTCGCCTGCGCGCCATCCGCACCCAGCAAGGACTCTCCCTGCACGGGGTCGAGGAGAAATCCAAGGGTAGATGGAAGGCCGTCGTCGTCGGCTCTTACGAGCGCGGCGACCGTGCGGTGACTGTGCAGAAGCTCGCCGAACTGGCGAACTTCTACGGGGTGCCCGTCGGTGAGCTGCTCCCGGGTGGCACTCCCACCGGTGCGGCCGAGCCGCCCCCGCGCCTGGTCATCGACCTCGAACGGCTCCAGCAGGTTGCGCACGAGAAGGCCGGCCCGCTGATGCGCTACGCGGCCACCATCCAGAGCCAGCGCGGGGATTACAACGGCAAGGTGCTCTCGATCCGCCAGGACGATCTGCGCACGCTCTCGGTCATCTACGACATCCCGCCCAGCGCCCTCACCGAGGAGCTCATCAGCTGGGGAGTTCTGTCACCCGACGCCCGTGGCGCGCTGGACCTCTAGCCCCAACCTCTGAGTGTGTCCCGGGCTAATCCAAGGGGGCGAAAGCCCGACACGCATACAGAAGTTGGCGCAGTCGTGTCCCTAGAAGACCAGCGTCGGCTTGAGGTCCAGAATTCGCGCGAGCAGGCCGTTGACGAAGCCTGGTGAGTCGTCGGTGGACAGGCTCCGGGCCAGCTCGACGGCCTCGCTGATCGCCACCGCGTCCGGGACATCGCCGGCGTAGAGCAGCTCGTACACCCCCACCCGCAACACGTTGCGGTCGACCGCCGGCATCCGCTCCAACGGCCAATCGACGGAGTACGTGGCAAGCAGGTCGTCGATGCGCTCGCGGTTGCTCACCACACCCTCGACGAGCGTGACGGTGTAGTCCCCGACCGGAGGATCGGCGAGGGTGCGCCGTTCGCTCAGGGTCGCCAGGACGCCGCGCCCGCGTTGCTCGGCCTCAAAAAGGATGTCGACCGCGCGCTTTCGGGCTTTGCCGCGAGAAGACATGCCCTTAGTTCACACGTCCGAGGTAACCACCCGAGCGGGTGTCCACCTTGACCTTCTCGCCGGTGGTGATGAACAGCGGCACATTGATGGTGGCGCCGGTCTCCAGCGTCGCGGGCTTGGTCCCCGCCGTCGAGCGGTCTCCGGCCATCCCGGGCTCGGTGTAGGAGATCACCAGCTCGACCGAGGCCGGTAGCTCGATGTAGAGCACGGCTCCCTCGTTCTGGGCCACGGTGGCGACCTGGTTCTCCAGCATGAAGCCCGCGGCGTCCCCGACGATGGCCGCCGCGATGGTGATCTGCTCGTAGGAGTCGGTGTCCATGAACACGAAGTCCTCCCCGTCCTTGTACAGGTAGGACATGTCGCGCTTGTCGACCGTGGCGGTCTCGACCTTGATCCCGGCGTTGAAGGTCTTGTCCACGACCTTGCCCGAGAGGACGTGCTTGAGCTTGGTCCGCACGAAGGCCGGGCCCTTGCCGGGCTTGACGTGCTGGAACTCGACCACCGTCCACAACTGGTTGTCGATCTTGAGCACGATGCCGTTCTTCAGGTCGTTCGTCGTTGCCACGGCAAGGTTCTCCAGATCACAGCGGGTCTAATCCAGGACGAGCAGCTCTTTGGTCGTCAGGGTGAGCAGCTCAGCGCCGCCATCGGCCTCGTCGCGGACGACGAGCGTGTCCTCGATCCGGATGCCCCCGATTCCGGACAGGTACACCCCGGGCTCGACGGTGACCGGCGTGAGCGCACGGAGTCTACCTGCGCTGGTGGGGCCGATCAGCGGCGCCTCGTGGATCGCCAGACCGATGCCGTGGCCCAGACCGTGCAGATAATGCTCACCGTGACCGGCCGCGACGATCACGGCGCGAGCCGCGGCGTCCACCGCGACCACCTCGACGCCCGGGGCCAACGCCTCGCGGCCGGCGCGCTGAGCCGCGAACACCAGGTCGTAAAGCTCGATCTGCCAGGGCGCCGGTTCGGTGCCGATGACGAAGGTGCGGGTCATGTCGGAGTGGTAACCCTCGACCCGGGCGCCGAAGTCGATCTTGAGCAGGTCCCCGTCGCAGATCCGTCGCTCCGTGGGCCGGTGATGCGGGATCGCCGAGTTCTCCCCTGCCGCCACAATGGTGTCGAATGCGGGCGCCTCGGCGCCCTTGTCGAGCATCCGCCGTTCCAGCTCGCGGGCAACGTGACGCTCGCTGCGTCCACTCACCAGACCTTCCATCACTTCGGCCAGGGCGGAGTCGGCGATCGCTGCGGCGGCGCGCAACAGCGCGATCTCTGCCTCGTCCTTGACCGCGCGCAGGTCCTCGACCTGCTGCCCGAGCGGGGCGAACTCCAGGTCGGCGTGTTCGCGCTGCAGGTGCTGGTGGGCCTCCACGGTCATCTTGTGCGCCTCGAAACCCAGGCGCCGAACCCCGAGTCGGGCTGCGCGCTCGGTGAGCACGAGCGCGCAGGCCCGGTCGGTGATCAGCTCGGCGTCGGGGGCCTGCGTCAGCGCCTGGGTCGTGTATCGCCCGTCGGTGGCCAGCAGCGTGTGCTCTGCGCTGACCAGCAGCGCGGCATGGGAGCCGGTGAATCCGCTCAGGTAGCGGATGTTGGTCAGGTCGGTGACCAGTGCCGCGTCGAGGTCGAGCTCGACGAAGCGGGCGCGCAGCAGATCACGTCGGCGGGCGTGGGAATCGGGCACCCCGCCAGGGTAGGGCGGCTCAGCCCAGTTCGTGTACGGCGCGCAACGCGAGGCGGTAGGAGTCCAGGCCGAAGCCCGCGATCGTGCCGGTCGCGACTGCGGCGATCACCGAGTTGTGCCGGAACTGCTCCCGCGCGGCGGGGTTGGAGATGTGCACCTCGATCAGTGGCGCCGGTAGCTGAGCGCAGGCATCCCGGAGCGCGTAGGAGTAATGGGTGAAGGCGGCCGGATTCAGGATCACCGGGATCTGCGCATCTGCGGCGGCGTGCAACCAGGCCACGAGCTCGGCCTCGTCATCGCTCTGGCGCACCTCGACGGCCAGGCCCAGCTCGGCCCCCGTCGTCCTGCACAGCTTGAGAAGACCCTGGTAGTCCACGGCGCCGTAGACGTCGGGCTCGCGTGAACCCAGGCGGCCCAGGTTCGGCCCGTTGAGCACCCACACCGTGCGCGTCATCGCTGCACCAACCTTCTGACGTCCGACGAATAGCGTCCTATCGCCCGCCTTTCGTCGGACGCTACGGGGATTTTCACGCGCTGATCCTCCGAAAGGCCTCGATCAGGTCGGCGGGGTCCGGGGAGTCCGCGATCGCCGGGGAAGCGACGCCGTCGAGCACAACGAAGCGAAGCCGGTCGGCGCGGGACTTCTTGTCCACCCGCATTGCCTCGTGTAGCTCGGCCCAGCGGTCCTCGCGGTAGGTCGTCGGCAGTCCGACGCGGGTGAGGATCTCGCGGTGCCGCGCGACGAGGTCGGTTCCGATGCGGCCCTGCAGTGCGGCCAGTTCCGCGACGAAGACCATGCCGACGGACACTGCGTGCCCGTGCCGCCAGGTGTAGCCGGAGACCTTCTCGATGGCGTGCGCGAGCGTATGCCCGTAGTTGAGCATTTCCCGGCCCACGCCGCCGCCGGCACCGGTTTCCTTGAGGTCTGCAGCGACGACGGTGGCCTTCACCGCGATCGAACGGGCGATGAGCTCGCGAGCGTGGGGCCCGTCGACGCGCCCTGCCGCGGCCGGATCATCTTCGATCAGCGTCAGGATCTTCGGGTCGGCGATGAAGCCGGCCTTGATCACCTCGGCCAGCCCGCTGACCCACTCCGGATCGGGCAGACTCGCGAGGGCGTCCAGGTCCACCAGCACCCCGGCCGGTTCGTGAAAACAGCCGACCAGGTTCTTGCCGGCCGCGGTGTTGATCCCGGTCTTGCCGCCCACGGCCGCGTCGACCATGGCAAGCAGGGTGGTGGGGATATGGACGACGCGAACCCCGCGCAGCCAGGTCGCGGCGACGAACCCGGCGAGGTCGGTGGTTGCCCCCCCGCCGACGCTGACGACCGCGTCACTGCGGGTGAAGTTGGCCTCGCCCAACGCCGCCCAGCACTGCTCGGCCACGGCCGCGGTCTTGGCCGCCTCCCCGTCCGGGATGGCGAGCTCGCGGACGCGGTAGCCAGCGTCGAGCAGGACCTTCTCGACCGGCAGGGCGAGCTCGCGCAGCGGGGCAGGGCAGATCAGGGCGACCTGGGCGACGGACGGGCCCAGGATCGCCGGAAGTTCACCCGCGAGCCCGTGCCCCACGACCACGTCGTAGGGGCTGGCGCCGCGCACCGCGATCCTGGCGACCTGCTCACTCATGTGCTGCCTCCGCGGTTGAGTGCTGTGGGGCCGCGATCGCGGCGACGACTGCGGTCGCCACCGCGGCCGCGTTCGCGTCCGCGCTGACGGTCGTGGTGGCGACCGCAAGGTAGGCGGGGCGACGGGCCGCCATCAGGGTCATCAAGGTCTTGCGGGGATTACCCAGCAAGAGCGGGCGATCACGGTTGAATCCGACGCGGCGCGCGGCGGCACCCAGCCCGACGTCGAGAAAGACCACCGTGTGAGCGCGCAGCGACTGCTGCGTCGCGGGGTCCTCGACCGCCCCACCGCCGAGCGCCAGGACTCCGTCGTGCTCGTCCAGGGCCCGCACCACCGCGGCACGCTCAAGGGCACGGAACGCCGCCTCGCCGTCCTCGACGAAGATGTCCGAGATCGGCTTGCCCGCGCTCGCCTCGATGTCGGCGTCGGTGTCGCGGAACGTCAGACCCAGGCGACGCGCGACGGCCCGACCCACCGTCGACTTCCCCGCACCAGGGGGACCCACCAGGACGACCCGCGGACTCATTGCAGTCCGCGTTCGCGCAGACTCTCACGGTAGGAACGCACATTGCGGGCGGTCTCGGTGACCGAATCGCCACCGAACTTCTCCAGCACCGCGTCGGCCAGCACCAGCGCGACCATCGCCTCGGCGACGACCCCGGCCGCCGGGACCGCGCAGGCGTCGCTGCGCTGAGCGATGGCCGTGGCCGGCTGCAGCGTGCGTACATCGACCGTGGCCAGGGCCTTGGGCACCGTCGAGATCGGCTTCATCGCCGCGCGCACCCGCAGCGCCTCCCCCGTGCTCATCCCGCCCTCGGTGCCCCCGGATCGCCCGGAGCGCCGGCGGATCCCCGCTGGCGCCGGGTCCATCTGATCGTGCGCGGCGCTGCCGCGGCCGGCCGCCAACTCGAACCCGTCCCCCACCTCGACACCCTTGATCGCCTGCACGCCCATCAGCGCGGCGGCCAGGCGGGCGTCCAGGCGGCGGTCCCAGTGCACGTGCGAACCCAGGCCCGGGGGCAGGCCGTGCACGACGACCTCGACGACCCCGCCGAGGGTGTCCCCGTCCCGCTTGGCCGCGTCGACCTCGGCGGACATCGCCGCGGCCGCGTCGGCGTCCAGGCCGCGGACCGGGTCGGAGTCGACGAGGTCGCCATCGCCGGGTCCCGGGATGACCCCGGCCGGTGCGGCGATGGCACCGATGCGCACCACGTGCGAGAGCACGACCGCGCCGGTGCTCTGGGCGAGGAATGCCTTGGCGACGGTTCCGAGGGCAACGCGCGCGGCGGTCTCGCGGGCGCTGGCGCGCTCCAGCACCGGCCGGGCGTCGTCGAAGCCGTATTTCTGCATGCCGACGAGATCGGCGTGCCCAGGGCGCGGGCGGGTCAGCGGCGCGTTGCGAGAGATGCCCGCCAACTCCTCCAGGTCAATGGCGTCCGGGGCCATGACCCGGTCCCATTTGGGCCACTCGGTGTTGCCCACGCGGATCGCGACCGGGCCGCCCATCGTCTGCCCGTGCCGCAGGCCGCCCAGGAACTCCACCTCGTCGGCCTCGAACTTCATCCGGGCACCGCGCCCGTGCCCCAGGCGCCGCCGAGCCAGCTCGGCCGCGACCTCCTTGGTGGAGGTACGCACCCCGGCCGGCAGACCTTCGAGGATCGCGACCAGCGCAGGTCCGTGGGATTCCCCGGCGGTCAGCCAACGCAACATGGGATCGATTCTTTCACGCACGGCAGCACTCGCCCGTCGGCGGCGAAGGCCGTCAGGGGTTGATCAAGATCCTCCCATTAGTCACTTTCACCACTTTCGACCCATTAGTGCAGCTAGGCATAGTGGGCCACTGCAGTCACAGGCGCTGCCGCCACGACGCCACGCCAACGATCGGTGAGCTCATGCCCGTGTGCGAGTCCACGTCCCGCCGCTTGCTCAGTCCCTTCCGGGGCGTCGCCCTGGGCGCCACCCTTGTGCTCGTCCTCGGCGCAGCCTGTGGGGGTGGGCAGTCCGGGCTCGCCGTCGTCGGCGCCCCGCTCACCCCGCCCGCGGCGCCCCGCGTCCCCATGTCCATCAGCGTGTTCCCGACCAGCAACGATGCCGAGGTCCCACCGGATTCACCGGTCACGGTGAACGTCGCCGGCGGCGCCCTGGATACCGTCGTGGTGCGCGACGAGGCGGGAGATAAGGTCCACGGGCGCTACTTGCCGGACCGGACGGGCTGGAGTGCCGCGCAGCGGCTACGCAGCGGTCAGCGTTACACCGTCACGGTGCTGGGACGGTCCCACGCAGGCATCGCCACCAGCGCTACCTCACGCTTTCGCACGCGCAGCGTCGATGCCGAGCACGTGCTCAGCCCGACGCGCATCTCGCCCCTCAATGGCAGCGTCGTCGGCGTCGCCCACCCGGTGGTGGTCGGCTTCAACCGCCCGGTCAGCGACCGGGCCGCAGTCCTGGCGGATCTGCACCTGAGCTCGAGTCCGGCAGTATCAGGTGGCTGGTACTGGATCGATGAGCGGACCGTGCATTTCCGTCCCAAGCGGTTCTGGCCCGCCGGCACCCACGTCCGCCTGCACACCACGCTGGACGGGCTCGCGGCCGGTGACGGGGTGTGGGGCGGCGGTGATCGCGTCGTGACGTTCGAGATCGGGCGCAAGCAAGTGATCCGGGTCGATGTTCCCCGCCACCGCATGCGGGTGATACGCAACAACGAGCTGCTGCGCACACTGCCGGTCTCCACCGGCAAGCCCGGCTGGGAGACCCGCAACGGGATCAAGGTGCTGATGGAGAAGGTAGCGGGCAAGACCTGGACCAACGAAGCCATCGACGCGCCCGAGGACTACACCCTGCGCTCGAAGTACGCGATGCGCCTGACGAACTCCGGTGAATTCATCCACGACGCCCCCTGGAACCTGGGCAACATCGGGCGGGCCGCCGCGAGCCACGGCTGCGTCGGCACCGCCCCGGCCGACATGGCGTGGCTGTTCCGCCGCAGCCTCGTCGGGGACCCCGTCATCGTCTCCGGTTCCCCGCGCCCTTACACCGAGCTGTGGAATCGGTACCAGGACTGGAACGTGCCCTGGGCCACCTGGCAGGACGGCAACCTCGACCTGCGCAACGGCTGAGCCCGGAACGAGGCAGCGCCTCGCGCGGGCGGGCGCAAGGATGGCGCGAATTGGGGATTCGCCGCCCGGGCTCGGCGTCCTAGGTTCGGACCGACCGTCGGAAGGACACCAACCATGGACCCCCGCGCGCAGGACCCCCGGCAGCCCATTCCCTACCCGCCGGGTGGAACCTGGCCACCGCCGACGCCACCGGGATGGGGCCCCTCCCCAGGATGGGCACCGCTACCCGGGGGCCCGCCACCCGGCCCGTCGCGAAGTACCCCGTGGAAAGCATTCCTCCTCCTCACTCTCGTCGTGGCCGCCTTGCTCATCCCCGGCAATGTCATCGCCGCACTGGACCTCGCCGAAGGCGACGAGGACACCACACCCGCGGCCGCGCCCGCACCCCAGCCGCCACCGGGACCGCAGAGCACCGGGCTCACCGACGCCGGCGCGCAATGCCGCTCGGTCGGGGCGTTCCCCGCCGACCGCGACGTCGGCAACCCAAACGATGACCTACTGCTCCCGGCCCACTGCGCCGACCCAGCGGCCGTGTACATCGTCTATGACCGCATCGAGGAGTTCATCGCGCAGTGCCCACCCGGGGACTACACCGAGTACGCCACCTACGCCACCAGCGGCGATGCCCCGCCTTTCGCCGAGTGTCTGGGCTACAACATGCGCGCCGGCGAGTGCTTCACCGACAGCGAGCGCGGAGCCGTCCGAATCGGCTGTGCGGCGGCACCTGCGGAGCCCAACTCCTTCCGCGTCGTCGCGGTCAGCAAAGGGACCAGGGCAGCGGTGTGCGAGAAACAGCGGGCCGTGGCGCGCGTCTACTCCCAGCCCGGGCGCGTGATGTGCCTGCGCGCACTGAGCCGAGGCGATCGGTGATGGTGAGGATGACCATGTCGATGACGAAGGGCAGATCGAGGAAGGAGCGAGGATGACGAGCGATGCAGCCTCCGGGCCCGGCGCCCCGGCACCGAAGCGGTTCCGCACCGCATTCTTCGCGGCTCTGCTCGCCGTGGCACTACTGATCCCCGGCAACGTTCTGGCCGCGGTCGGCCTGTCCGGCGACGAGTTCACGTACCAGTACACCGAACTGACGCCGCCTGCGACCACCGGTCTGGACGACGAGGAGGGCACCTGCCGGGAGGTCGGGGAGATCTCCGCCGAGAAGGACAGGGCCGGGGCTTCCGATGCAGAACTCTTCACCGCCCCCTGCGCCGACCCCGATGCCGTGTACATCGTCTACAAGCGCCTGGAGGGGGACTTCGCCAAGTGCCCCCGGGGCGACTACATCGAATACTTCAGCGTCGTCACCAGCGGCAGCGCGACCCCGTTCAAGGAGTGCCTGGGCTACAACATGCGCCCCGGCGAATGCTTCATCAGCACCCCCAACGGCGTCGTCCGCACGGACTGCAGGCGACCCCACCGGCCCGAGACCCTCATGGTCGTCGCCGTCCACGACGGCACTTCGCCTGCCCCATGCCGCAAGAAGAAAGCAGTCGCCTACTTCTACCCCGATTCGGGTCGAGCGGCGCCCGACCCGGGGCGGGTGATGTGCATCAAGGCACTCTCCTGACCGGCACCTGCGCGAAACCGGGCCGGGTCACGGATCGGGCTCACGCACGGCCCAGTGCCCGGCGGGCCAGCTCGGCCGCACCGGCGGCGCGCATCTCGGCGACCAGGGGCGCGGTGTCCACGGCGAGAGCGGTCATCAGCGCCACCTGAAGGACCGCCTGATGGGTCAACAGATCCAGCCCGCCCAGTACTACCGCGCCAGTGCCAGACCACGCCGCGGCAAGTTCTGTCGGCCACGGGTCGTAGACGACGTCGAAGAGCGCACCCCGAGCCGGCGGGACTGCAACGGCCAGGTGATCCGCCGTGCCCTTGGGGGTCGTGGAGACGACGATCGGGGCCCGCAGGCCGTCGCCCGCCTGCGCCCACTCGCGCACGACGAGGATCGCGCCCACGGTGGCCGCGACGGCTGCCAGCTCACCTGCTCGTGCCGGGGAGCGGACGTAAGCGGTGATCGTGCCGGTGCAGAGCGGGGCCAGCGCGGCGATAGCGGAGGCCGCGGTCGCTCCCCCGCCGAGCACCGTCGCGGCGTCGACGCCGGTGATGCCGCGCTCGGCGAGCGCGTTGCACATCCCAGCAATGTCGGTGTTGTCCCCGCGCCGGATCCCCCCAGGCGCGAAGGTGATCGTGTTGACCGCCGAGACCGCACGCGCGGCGTCGCTGACCTCGTTGCACAGGTCCACCGCGCCCCGCTTGAGCGGCATCGTCAACGACACCCCGGCCCAGACTCCGGTCCCGCAGGCGCCCCGCGGGGACAGCCCGTCGAGGAAGGGCGCCAGGCCTGCCTCGTCCACCTCGTGCGCGGTGTAGGTCCAGTCCAGGCCCAAGGCGCGGTAGGCGGCGGCGTGCAGGACCGGGGACAGCGAGTGCGCAATCGGCGAGCCGAGGACCGCAGCGCGCATCCTCAGCGCCCGGGATTGGCGCGCAGCCAGGCCCGAAACTCCTCGACGTTGCGGGCGTGCTCGCTCGCGTTCACGCCGTACTTGGTCTCACCGGTGTCCGGGTTCACCGCAACGAAGAAGATCCATTCCCCGACCTCGGGGGCCAGGGCCGCCTCGATTGCCGCCGCGCCCGGGGCGCTGATCGGACCCGGCGGGAGACCGGCGAACCGGTAGGTGTTGTAGGGCGAGTCCGAAGCGCGTTGCTCCGCCGTCGTGGTCACCGAGGTCGCGCCGCCGGCGGCGTAGTGCACCGTGCTGTCGAACTGCAATCGCATCTTGCGTTCGAGGCGGTTGTAGATCACCCGCGAGATCTTGGGCATGTCGACGGCCAGCTTGGCCTCGGCCTGGATCAGGCTCGCGACCGTCAGCACCTCCAGGGGTTTAAGTCCGACCAGCGGGGCACGGGAGACGAGCTCGGTCTCGGCCAGTGCCTGGGTGAAACGGCTCACCATGGCCCGCAGGATGGACAGCGCGGTGTCGTCGGGTTCGACGTCGTAGGTCGCCGGGAAGAGCAGGCCCTCCGGGTTGCCTTTCGCAAAGGCCGGCAGACCCAGATCCGGGTTCTTCAACGCCGACTCGAACTTGGCCTTGGCGATGTTGGTGTCGCGCGAGAGCCTGGTGAGGATCTCGTTGACGGTACGCCCCTCCGGGATCACCACCCGCGCGAGGATGCGCGAGGCGGGATCGAGCATGAGCGCCAGTGCCGAGGAAGCCGGCATCGTCAACTGCAGCCGGTAGAACCCGGGCTGTAGCGTGGCCGCGCGTGAGTCCTTGCGGGCGGCCGCGACGAAGGCGCCTTCGGTCTGGATCACCCCGTTCTCGGCCAGGGTCCGTCCGATCGTGCGGATGGAGGACCCCGCGGTGATCTGCACGACCTTCTCCCCGGTCGGCGGGCCGTCGAAATCGGCGGTGCCCTCCGTGAGCCGGTCGTAGATCTTGTCCAGACCGAGCGCCGCCGCCCCCCCGAAGCCGCCCAGGACGATCACCGCAATCAGCACCGCGATCATCGCCTTGCGCCGAGTGCGGCGATGACCCGATCCGCGCCCGCCGCCGGTGGCCGCCTGGGCCCCCACAGCGACCTCCTCGGGGTCCAGGCCGGCGGTGTCGTCGGCCGGGTCCCCGCGGAAGGGGAGAAACTCACTCACAGTGCACTGTCCTCGTCGGTTCGCTCGCTGCGCTCGCTCACGAACCAAACGGTAGCCGGACTTGCGCCGGATGCGAGGAGTTCACCGGGCGCCTCGCCGCCCGCGCGTTCGGTATCGAGCGCGCCCTGCAGGAACACCACCGCCGCGGCCTGGTCGATGACGCCGCGGCCCTTCCTGACCGAGCGCCCGGCGGCCTGCATCCCGCGGGTAGCGCTGACCGTGCTCAAACGCTCATCAACGAGGCGAATCGGGCGCGGCGCGAGCGCGCGAGCCAGCTCGCCGGCGAAGGCCCGCACGATCGCGGCCGCGGCGCCCTCGGAGCCCGAGAGCGATCGCGGGAGTCCGACCAGCACCTCCAGGACGTCGTGCTCCGCGGCGAGGGCCGCCAGGCGCGGGAGATCCCCCGCGCCGCGGTGGACGGTCTCCAGCGGGAACGCGAGGATCCCGGCCGGGTCGCAGGCCGCGACCCCGATCCGCACCGACCCCAGATCGATCGCCAGGCGCACCCCGGGGCGCATCAGCCTCCCGCAGTTCCTGCGACGGCCTTGGCGAGCGCAGCGAGGGCCTCCTCGATCCTGGCCGGGTCCTGTCCACCGCCCTGGGCGACGTCGTCCTTACCACCACCGCCGCCGCCGAGCACCCCGGCGGCGACCTTGACCAGCGCACCGGCTTTGAGCCCGCGCGCGCGGGCGGCTGAGTTGGTCGCGATCACCAGCGCCGGGCGACCGCCCGCTGCGGCCACCGCCGCGACCACGCTGGGCCTCGCGTCCCCGAGCCGGGCGCGGATGTCGAGCGCGAGCCTGCGCAGATCGTCGGCCTTGGTCTCATCCGGACACCGGGTGCCGAGGTAGGCGACGCCGTCGATCTCGACGGCCTGGGCGACCAGGCCCGCGGCCGCCTCCAGTACTGCGCCGGCGCGGAACGCGTCGAGTTCCTTCTCTGCGTCCTTGAGCCGGGTCAGCACTGCGGCGATCCGCTCCGGGAGCTCCTCCGAGCGGGCCTTGAGGG
>JBQTII010000130.1:0-21741 GCA_052388275.1 Sporichthyaceae bacterium
CTTCCAGTTTGCCGATAAAGCGGGACATGTGCCGCTCACCCGGGCCGACAGGAGTCATCGATGAGCAGCGCCCACGCACTGCAGCCGAGCCAGGTCCCCGCGGCGCGTAGCTCCCCCGGGACTGGCCCGTTGATCCCACGCCAACGATCACACTCGCGACACAGGTCCGCCGGCGCCGGCGCGGAGGTCGCGGCCGGGGTGATCGCCGTGGCCCTGATCGAGGTTCTGACGGGGGGACGCACAGCGGCGCAGCTGCGGGGGTGCGCGAGCGTGGAGGTCATCGCCGCCCTGGCCGCACGCGCACCTGGACCGCGCCCCGGTCAGCGCCGCAGCGTCATCGGAATGCCGCGGGTGCACCTGTGCCACCCGCGCACCGACGTCGCAGAGGTAGCCGTGGTGATCGCGGGCCCACACCGCTCCCGCGCCCTCGCCTTCCGCCTCGAACACCACCAGAGCCGCTGGATCTGCACCGCGGTCGCCGTCGGCTGAGAGTTGGCCAGAATTGCCGACCTGGACGGGCATGCTGAAGGAGTGCAGCTCGGTGGCGTTCTCTGGGACATGGACGGCACGCTGATCGATTCCGAGCCGTACTGGATCGAGTGCGAGTACGCCCTCGTCGAGGCCTATGGCGGGAGCTGGTCCCAGGAGCATGCGCTGGCGATCGTCGGCGGGGACCTGATCGACTCGGCGCGTTACATCGCGGCCCACGGCCCGGTGCCGCTGACCCCGCGGGAGATCGTCAACATCCTCCTCGACGGGGTGATCGAGCGGGTGCGCGCGCACGTCCCCTGGCGCCCAGGTGCCCGGGAGTTGCTCGCCGAGTTGCGTGCCCTCGAGATCCCCTGCGCGCTGGTGACGATGTCGTGGCGGCGCTTTGCCCAGGCCGTCGACGACGCGCTACCAGCGGGCTCATTCGCTGCGCTGGTGACCGGCGATGAGGTGGCCCGGCCCAAGCCCTACCCCGATCCCTACCTGCGCGCGGCCTCCCTGCTCGGGGTCGATCCCGCGCGTTGCGTGGCGATCGAGGACAGCCCCAAGGGCATCTCCTCGGCGCTGGCCGCGGGGGTTCGCACCCTCGGCGTACAGCACCTGGTCGAGCTCACCCCCGCTCCCGGATTGCACCTGGCGAGCAGCCTGCGCGGCTGGACGGCCGCGGACCTGGGGACCCTGCTGCGGGCCTGAATCCCCCTCTTCCATACGCCCAGCGCGAGATCGCGCGCCGATACGGGCGAATTGTCCCGTCGCTGCGTAGGAGAGCACCCCCTGCGCTCATTCATGAGCGCTGAGGAGGTGCCCGGAGCAACGCGGCCCGGGCGCAGAACGCGGTCGGGCCTACCCCTTGTTCTTCTTCGCGGCGCGACGCTCGGCGCGGCTGGGTTTGCCCGCGGCGGAGACCTTGGCCATCGAGACCGGTTCGCCGACCGAGTCGGTGCTCTCGGTGTGGACCTCGGCCTCGCCGTCGATGCTCGGGGCGCTGTACTGCAACTGCGCGGGCCGTTCCGGAATGGTGAACCCCGCAGCCTCCAGGCTTGCCTCGTCCACCCTGAAGACCTGGCTCACCGATTCCTCGCCGATGGCCTCCATCATCGCGGTGAACATGTCGTAACCCTCCTTCTGGTACTCCACCAGAGGGTCTCGCTGGGCCATCGCCCGAAGGCCGATGCCCTCGCGAAGGTAATCCATCTCGTAGAGGTGCTCGCGCCACCTGCGGTCCAAAACCGAGAGCACGACGCGGCGTTCCACCTCACGCATCGCCGGCTCACCGACCCTTGCCTCGCGCCGGTCGTAGGCGTCGAAGGCGTCGTCCTTGATCAGTTCGCGCAGCGCTTCGACGTCGAGGGAATCAACCTCTGCGTCATCGCCCAGGACGGTGGCGCTGTCCACGCTGATCGGGTACAGCGCGGTGAACGCGGCCCATAGCTTGTCCAGATCCCACTCCTGCGCGAAACCCTCGCCGGTCTCGGCCTCGATGTAGGACTCGATGGTCTCCTCGAGGAATCCGAGCACCTGCTCGCGCAGGTTCTCCCCGTGCAGCACCCGGCGGCGCTCGTCGTAGATGACCATGCGCTGCTTGTTGAGTACCTCGTCGTACTTGAGCACGTTCTTGCGAATCTCGAAGTTCTGCTGCTCGACCTGCGACTGCGCGCTGGCAATCGCCCGGCTGACCATCTTCGACTCGATCGGCACGTCCTCGGGGACGTTGAGTCTGTTCAGGACCATTTCCACCATGTCGGCCTTGAACAGGCGCATCAGGTCATCGCCGAGCGAGAGATAGAAGCGCGACTCCCCCGGGTCACCCTGGCGACCCGAGCGGCCACGCAGCTGGTTGTCGATGCGGCGTGACTCGTGGCGCTCGGTCCCGAGCACGTACAGACCGCCGATTGCGGTGACCTCGTCGTGCTCGGCCTGGGCCGCCTCGGTCGCTTCGGCCAACGACGCCGTCCAGGCCGCCTCGTACTCCTCGGGGTTCTCCTCCGCCGACAGACCGCGGCGCTCCAATTCCTCGTGCGCGAGAAACTCCACGTTGCCGCCGAGCATGATGTCGGTGCCCCGCCCGGCCATGTTGGTGGCGACGGTGACCGCGCCCTTGCGCCCGGCCTGGGCGACGACGGCCGCCTCCCGGGCATGCTGCTTGGCATTGAGCACCTCGTGCTTGATGCCCCGCTTGCGTAGCAATCCTGACAGGTGCTCAGATTTCTCGACGCTGACCGTGCCGACCAGGATCGGCTGGCCTTTGGCGTTGCGCTCGGCGATGTCCTCGACGACCGCGTCGTACTTGGCACTCTCGGTCTTGTAGACCAGGTCTGCCTCGTCCTTGCGAATCATCTCCTTGTTCGTCGGAATCTGGACGACGCCGAGCTTGTAGATCTTGTCGAACTCCGCCGCCTCGGTCATGGCCGTGCCCGTCATCCCGGACAGCTTGGAGTAGAGACGGAAGAAGTTCTGCAGGGTGATCGTGGCCAGCGTCTGGTTCTCGTCCTTGATGTCGACGCCCTCTTTGGCCTCGATCGCCTGATGCATGCCCTCGTTGTAGCGGCGGCCGGCGAGCACCCGGCCGGTGTGCTCGTCGACGATCAGCACCTCACCATCGACGACGATGTAGTCCTTGTCGTTGCGAAAGAGCTCTTTGGCCTTCACCGCATTGTTGAGATAGCCGATCAGCGGGGTGTGCTTGGACTCATAGAGGTTGTTGATGCCGAGCCAGTCCTCGACCTTGGCGATGCCGGCCTCGTGGACCGCGATCGTGCGCTTCTTCTCATCGACCGAGTAGTCCCCGGTCTCGGGAACCTTGCCCTCCTTGATGGAGTCCTTTGCCGCCTCGCCCCGGCGCAGGCGCGCCACCAGACGGGCAAACTCGCCGTACCATCGGCCGGCCTCACCGTCGGCGGGGCCGGAGATGATCAGCGGGGTACGCGCCTCGTCGATCAGGATCGAGTCAACTTCGTCGACGATCGCGAAGTGATGACCACGCTGTACGAGCTCGGAGGAAGCCCAGGCCATGTTGTCGCGCAGATAGTCGAAGCCGAACTCGTTGTTGGTGCCGTAGGTGACATCGCACGCGTACTGCGCCCGGCGCACCGCAGGGCTCTGCTGCGCGACGATGGTGCCGACGCTCAACCCCAGGAAGCGGTGCACCCGGCCCATCAGGTCGGCCTGGTAGGTCGCCAGGAAGTCGTTGACGGTGATGACGTGCACGCCGTTACCGGACAGGGCGTTGAGGTAGGTCGGGCAGGTCGCGACCAGGGTCTTGCCCTCACCGGTGCGCATCTCGGCGATATTGCCCAGGTGCAAGGCGGCCCCGCCCATGATCTGCACGTCGTAATGGCGCTGCCCGAGCGTGCGCTTGGCGGCCTCGCGCACGGTGGCGAATGCCTCGGGAAGGATGTCGTCGAGACTCTCTCCTTCGTCGAGCCGCTTGCGGAACTCCGCCGTCATCTCCCGCAGCTCGCCGTCGGACATCTTCTCGAAGTCCGGCTCGAGAATATTCACCTGATCGGCGATGCCGGCCAGCCTGCGCAGGGTCCTGCCCTCGCCCGTGCGCAACATCTTGTCCAGCAGACTTGGCACCCGAACAACTCCTGACCTCTCACTGATCCGACGCCGATCATCGTAGAGCGGCGCGCGCGGGCGTGCCCCCACCCGGATCCACGTCGCCCGGGCGCGGCGCGCCCTCCGACGGCGCAATTCGGCCGGAGATCACCGCGCACTGCGATTGGATAGGGGGGTGGATACCCCACCCGACCCGCACGCACCACTCGTGCTGCCGCCCGAACCGATCGAGATCGCCGCGGGCACCTTGCAGTTGCGGCCCTGGGAACATCGCCTGATCCCGGAGCTGCTGGCCGCGATGTCCGATCCGCTCTACCGCCAATGGGCGGTTCGCACGGTGCCCACGACGGCCGAGGCGGTGCACGCCTGGATAGATGCCCGCCTGGCCGCGTGGCGGGCCGGCACCGTGCTCTCCTTCGCCGTGCAGGACTCCACCAGCGCGCAGCTGCTGGGCAGCGTGTCCCTGCGCTCGTTCGCGATCTGGCCACGCGGGGCGGATGTCGGGTACTGGACCGCGCCGGGCGCACGCAACTCCGGGGTGGCAGTGGCGTCACTGAATGTGCTGACCCGCTGGGCGTTCACCTCGCTGGAGGTCAACCGGCTGACCCTGTTCCACGCGGTAGAGAACACCGCCGCCGGCCAGGTCGCGGCGCGCTGCGGGTTCCGCCGCGAAGGCATCGCGCGCGGCGCCCTGCCGCGGGCGGGCGGCGGCTGGTTCGACATGGAAATGCACGCGCGCCTGGCCGGGGATCCAGCACCGGGGCCGGGGGCACCCACGCCGGTAGCGCCGCCCGCCGTCTCATAGGGTGTCGGGGTGAGTTCGGCCCTGGTCGAACCGGCCCGGCGAGTCTGAGCAGAGGGGTACAGCGGTGACGGACGGCGGTCACGGTGGCCAAGGGCGCCCGATGTCATGGATTGCGGTCGCGGTCATCTGCATCGGATTCACCATCGGTGGCGTCGGACTGTGCCTGGATCCGACCTGGTGGATGTTCTGGACCGGCGTCGCAGTGACCACGGTCGGCAGCGTGATGGCCTTCGGCGTCAACATCATGGCGGACTACACCACCGACGGGCACTGACTCCAGCCGGCACTGACTCCAGCGGGCACCGACCCTCCTCTCGACCCCACGGGCGGCCATGCGTTACCACCACTCGATGACGTTCGACGCGCCGGCGACGGCCGTCTACGCCATGCTCACCGACAAGGTGTTCCAGCATCACCGCGCCCAGAAGGGACGCCCGGTCAGTGCGGAGTCCGACGTGATCCCGGCCGAGGGTGACGGCGCGACGATCACCGTCCAGCGTCGTCTGGCCATCGATCCCCCGGCGTTCATCAAGAAGTTCACCGGCGACACGATTGCGATCACCGAGGTCCAGCAGTGGCGCGACGGCGCCGGCTCCCTGCTGGTGCGCGACGGCGATTTGACGATCACGATCGCGAACCAGCCGGGCGACGTGGTGGGCGTGCTGCGAATGGACGAGGCAGGCGAGGCGACCACGGTGACGATTGACGCCGAGATCAAGGTGCGGGTGCCGTTGCTCGGCGGCAAGGTCGAAAGCTACATCGGCGAGATCCTGGACAAGCTGCTGGCCCGCGACGCCGAACTCGGCAGCGCGTGGCTCGCCGGCGAGCGCCCCTGAGCGTGCGCGGCGTGGATCGCGGCACACACCTCATCGATCGAGGACTCCTTGAGCAAGTACCCCACGGCGCCGACGGCGGTGGCGGCGACACGGTCCGCCGGCTCATCGCTCATCGTCAGCATGACGATCTGAGCGCACGGAGCGACCTCGGTGATGCGGCCCGCAGCCACCAGGCCGGACATGCGGGGCATCCCGATATCGAGCAGGACGACCTCGGGTTGCAGGCGCCGCGCCAGCTCGACCCCCTGCACACCATCGCAGGCCTCGCCGACCACCTCGATCTCGCTTTCGCCGGCGAGCACCAGTTGCAACCCGCGGCGGAACAGCACGTGATCGTCGACGACAAGGACCCGGATCGGGGCGGGCCCCGTTGCCTTGCTCATGTCCAGCACGGTAACCCGCAGCAGATGTCCAGGTCAGGCATATGCGAACACAGCGGTGCGAACTTCACGTTTTGAGGTGGATGACTCCATAGTCGTAGCCGTGACGCCGGTAGACCACGCTGGGCCGGTGGGTGTCGGCGTCAACGAACAGGTAGAAGTCGTGCCCGACGAGTTCCATCTCGTATAAGGCCTGATCCAGTGCCATGGGCGCGGCTTCGTGAGTCTTCTCGCGGACCACGAAGGGGCCCTCCCCGCTCACCTGCAGACCGCCGGCGAAGTCGCCGAGGTCGGTTACCTCCTCCAGGTCCGCGACGGCGGTGGCGGAATGGCCATTGCCGTTCATCAGGGCGGCGGTGGCGGAGGCCACCGATACCGGGGTTCGGCTGCCGTGGTGCACTCGTCGACGGTCGGCGGACTTACGCATGCGAACCTCCAACTTGGCGCAGGCCATGTCGAACGCGGCGTACGGGTCGGCCGCCGCCGCTTCAGCGCGGATGATGGGCCCGCGGGTGTGGCAGGTGATCTCGATGCGCTCCCCTACGTCGGTCAACCGCGGATTGCGTTCCCTGGCGACCTCGACCTCGATACTGATGATCTGGCGGTCCCATTTCTCGACCTTGGACAGCTTGTCGACGGCGTGTGCCCGAAAGCGCTCGGAGACCTCGGTCCGACGACCTTTGACCACAATTTCCATGCGTTCCTCCCGTGCGTAGGGGGCGAACGACGATCAAACTGTGCATCACTTGTTTGCGGGCACAGCCTCTTGGGTTCTCCGGTGATCCGGCGGGATGCAATACGAGGCGGAGGAGGAGGCCGATACCGCTGTTGTATCGGCGACGACGACAACGAAGTAGTGCGCCCGCCGGGCGCCGGAGATGGCACCTGCCCGGCCGACCTGGTCTTCTACCCCACATTCGCCTGCTGAAGCCCTCGCAGCTTGAGCCACTACTGGCCTTCTCCCGGATCGGCAGCCATCGGGACCGCCGGCGGGGCAGGACTTACTTCTAAACCGCACCGTGATCGAGCGACCAAGAGTCGCCTTACGTGGACCGTTTCGCCTGCGGCTGGCGTCGGCTTGCCGAGCAGAGGTAATCCGTTCGGCGCAACCACGGACCCGGGCAGGTGCCATGCATCGAGGCTAGCCCCGACGTGGTTGCTCCGATAGAGGACAAACTTCACCTGCGTGCAGTCTTTGCTCGATCTCAGGTTCGGATCAGAGCACTGCCGCCAGAACAACGGCGCCGAGGACCTGCAGGCCCCCGGACTGCAGGGCCCGGGTGGCCTCGCCGATGGTGGCGCCGGTCGTCACCACATCGTCGAGGATGACGACGCGCGCCCCGATCAGGGCCGGCGGCACGGCGCGCGCATACAGGGCGCCCGCGAGGTTGGCGCTGCGCTGCGGCGCGGACAAGCCCGCCTGATCGCGGCCCCCGCGGCGGTGGCGCAACAGCCGCAAAGCCCGCGCGGGCTCCCCCTGCCTGCGCAATGCCTGGGCGGTAGCGGCCGCGATCCGCACCATCGGGTCATGCCCCCGGCGACGCAGCGCGCCTGCCCGGCTCGGAATCCCGACCAGCACCACGTCGCCGCCGCAGGTATGCAGGTCGCGGACGGCGGGGACCAGCGCCCGTCCCAGCGGCCTGGCCAACGCGGTGACGCCGCGCTCCTTGTGCGCCAGGACGAGGTCGCGAACCGGTTCACTCCAGCACGCCAGCGCCAGCACCGCAGGCAGATCCGGCGTGCGCAGGCTCGCCGGATCCAGTCGTCGCGGGGGGCCGAGGGCACCTAGGCAGCGCCCGCACACGGTTGCCGCGGTCGGGCACCCGCATCCCGGGCAGCCGACAGGCAAGGCGAGATCCAGCCAGGCATCGGACTTCATCTCATCCAGCGTCGGCGCCGAAGGCGGGTTCGGCCAGGGGGCGAGGGCAACTTGTGGACAAGGCGCTGGGTTGTGGCGCCTGTGGACGGGTGAGCTCAGCCCGGGTAGGTCGGCGCCGTCCCGATGCCGATCTCGATCCAGGTCCCGTCCTCGCGTAGGCGCCACAGCCGCTTGCGCAAGGTCGCCGCGATCATGGGCGCGTTCGGGGCAACGGTCACCGCGACCACATCGGCCAACGGTGCGGTGCCCTCGTCCAGGGTCCCGTCCAGGGCGACCTTGAACGGCTGCGGTTGGGCATTGGGCTCGGCGCCCAGCACCACCAGAGAGTCGGGTCCGGCCCAGTCGACATCGGAAGGCTCGGTGATCCCGAAGGCCAGCCGGCGCAGACCGAACAGCCGCCCCCCGGAGCCGAGTTCGCTGACCAGGGCCAGGAAAACCTGGCGGCCCGCGGCGGTCTCCAGGACCAGGGCCATCCGGACCCCATCGGCCGAGACCCGCATGCGCACGATCTGCCGGGCGAGGAAACCCGTCAGCTCGGTGACCACCACGTCGCCCTCGCGCGGGATCCGCAGTACCCGGGCCGCCTCACCCGAGCCCTCCACGACCCACAGAGTCCCGTCGCCGTCGAAGGACAGCGATCGCAAGGCGGTGCCCCGGGTGCGGACCGCAAGCCGGCGAAGCGCTGACGGCTCGGCGGTCAACAGCGCCTTGCGGTTGCCCGCAAGCGCCGCCACGCTCCCCAGCCCGGGCGCGACGGCGATCTCGACGAACCGCTCCTGCGAATCCAGCAGCGGCGTGGGCGAGTCCCCTGCGATGAAGGCAGTGCCACCGCGCAGGAAGACCGCCGTCGGCGGCGGCGGGCGCTGGTCAGGGGGCAGGTACGGCGTGATGTCCTCGCGCACCAGCTGCGCGTCGCCGGCATTGCCCAGCCGCAACGCGTCATCCCCGGCGAACACCTCGACCGCAGTGACCTCGGGGTCCTCTGTGCTCGTCATGACGAGTTGCGCCAGCAGCAGGTCCTGGCTGGAACCTGAGTTGGGCAGGGACTCCGCACTGAGCCGGATACGCGCCACGCCGGAGTTGACCGAGACCGCCTCCGCCAGCGCGGCGCCACGCGGGGCGGCGCTGGACACCACGCTGCTCAACCACCGGGAGGGTCCGCGCAGCAGGGCCTGGATCCGCACCGTCGCGAGGTCGGCGGCCCGGGGCGCGTAGACCAGGTCGGGCACGAGCACCGTCGTGCGGGGTGCCCGGGTGTGGAAGTAGGTCTCGATTCGGGCGAACTCGCGATCGAAATCCTGGCGGGAGATGAGCAGACCGGCCGGTACCCGCTCGATCAGCCACTCACCGCCGACCCGGACCAATCCGAACTCAGCCATGACCTTGCGCCCGGGAGGCGCTGCGGCGAGGACACCCTGGGCGTCGACGATGCCGTGCACCGGGGCGGAGAGCACCAGCGCGCTCTCGCTCTGCTCGAGCAGTTCAAGCGCAGTGTGATCGAAGACGGTGATCTGCGATTCGGGACGCCACTGCGCCGAGGCGGCGCCGGTGAGGTACTTGCGCGCAGTGGTGAAGGCGGTCTCGACCGCGCCGGAGGCCTCCAGGAAACCGGACACCACCGCGAACACGTTGTCGCCGGCGCGTGGGCCCTCTACGACGACGCGGACCTGCGGGCTCACCCCGGCCGGGACCGGAACACCCCCGACCTGCTGACCCTGCGGTGAACCCTGGGAGGGAATCTGTGCACAGCCGGCCAGCAGGACCGCGCCCGCGATCAGCGCGATCGCCCGCCGGGCCGGGCGCCTGTGGTCAGCCATCGCCGCCGTGCCCGCCGTCGTGGAACGGACCCCGCGCGTACTGCGAGACCAGCGCCTGCGGGAAGTGCCCGACCGGCCCGGGCTGCGGAGAGCGACGCCGGTCCTCGGGTTCGAGCCCGAGCGGGGATTCGGTCAGTTCGGCGCCGCCGATGCGCGGCACCGTAAGGCGGAACTGGGTACCGCCTCCCGGCTCACCCCAGGCGTCGAGGCGGCCCCCGTGCAGGCGAGCGTCCTCCAACGCGATCGAGAGCCCCAGCCCCGTTCCCCCGCTGCGGCGCGCCCGAGCCGGGTCAGCACGCCAGAACCGGTCGAACACCTGATTCTCCTCACCGGGGCGCAGGCCCACTCCGTAGTCCCGCACGACGACGGCTACGGCGAGTGCGTCTACGCCGACGCGGATCACCACGGGCCGGCCCTCGCCGTGCTCGAGCGCATTCACTACGAGGTTACGCAGGATCCGCTCGATCCGGCGTGGGTCGACCTCGGCCACCGCGTCGGAATCGGGCAGGTGCACGCGCAGCGCCGTGGCGTACTGCGCATGTGAGACCGGCTCGATACCGGCAACCACTCGTCGGACCACGTCGCGCAGGTCGGTCGGCTCGGCGTCCAGAATCGCGGCCCCAGCATCGAATCGGCTGATCTCCAGCAGTTCGCTGAGCATGGCCTCGAAACGTTCGACCTGATTGTGCATCAGTTCCGCCGAGCGCATGAGCGGCGCACTGAAGTCCTCACGAGCGGCGTGGAGAACGTCCGCGGCCATCCGGATCGTCGTCAGCGGAGTGCGCAGCTCATGAGAAACGTCCGCGACGAATCGGCGTTGCACTCTGGAGAGATCCTCGAGTTGGCCGATCTGACGCTGCAGCGCGGAGGCCATCTCGTTGAACGAGGAGGCCAGCTTGGCCAGGTCGTCCTCGCCTCGCTCGTGCATGCGCTCGGACAACTTCCCCGCCGCCAGGCGCTCGGCGACCCGGGCAGCGGAGCGCACCGGGCGGACCACACTGCGGGTCACCAGGGCGGCGATGGCTGCCAGGAGCAGGGTGATCAGGGCGCCGGCGATGGCGAGGCGGCTGCGCACCAGATTCAGGGTGCGTTCTTCGTTGGTGAGGGGAAACAGGAACACCAATTGGTAGGCGCTGGCGCCGGGCACCCGGAACTGGGTGCCCACGGCCAGTGCAGGCACAGCATCGGTTCCGCGCCGGGGGCAGGGCGAATCTGAGGCGCCATAACACAAGGACACGTACTGGGAGGCCACCACCAGGGGGCCGCGCGCCAGCTCCTCGGAGAGCTGTGGCGGCACACTGGAGGCGGCGATTCCGCCCGTGGTCCGCGAACCCCGCCCGGCGGGTGATTGGGCGTCAATACCGGGAGCGGGGATGACGGCGATCTCGTAAAGGCTGGAACGCCCGGCCTGCTCGCGCAGACCTGTCACGATCGCGGTCAGCAGCTGCCCGACGTTCGCCTGCACAATCGGGCCGGCCGCGAGCAGTCTGGCGCGCGCGGAGGCGAACCCGGCGTCGGCCTGGGCGAGGGAGGACGCGACCTTCGTCTCCAGCAGTCCGTCGCGCACGCCGCCCAGCACAAGCTGGCCTACGAGAATGAGCACGGTGGTCGACAGCGTGAGCGTCGCGGTGACGACGCGCAGCGTGATCGAGCGGCGCCAGGACCCGAGCATCCAGCGCAGGATGCCCTGCCTGCGGATGCCCCGACGGTGGGGCCTGCGGCTAGCCGCCGACATGGCTTAGGCCGTCGTCTTCGCCACGCGCTCCGCGCTCGCGAAGCCGCCGGTGCTCGGGGCATGCCACCCGCTGCGCTGGCGGCTCGCTCGTGCTCCTCGCTCGTCCCTCGCTCGCTCGCGGTGCTCGCGGTGCTCGCGGTGCTCGGTCATGCGGCAGCCTTCGCCACGCGCTTCGCGCTCGCGAACTCGCCGGTGTTCATGGCATGCCACTCGCTTCGCTCGGTCATGCGGGGCCGGCCTTGTATCCCACGCCGCGCACCGTGACCACGATCTGGGGACACTCGGGGTCGTGCTCGATCTTCGAGCGCAGCCGCTGGACGTGCACGTTCACCAGCCGGGTGTCGGCGGCGTGGCGATATCCCCAGACCTGCTCGAGCAGGACCTCGCGCGTGAAGACCTGCCAGGGCTTGCGAGCCAAGGCGACGAGCAGGTCGAACTCCAGCGGAGTCAGCGGGATCGGCACCCCCTCGCGCTTGATCGAGTGGCCCGCGACATCGATGTCGAGGTCGGCGATCCTCAGCGCGGCCGGCGACGGGTCGTCCTGGCGGCGCAGGCGGGCCCGGACCCGGGCGATGAGTTCCTTCCCCTTGAACGGTTTGACGATGTAGTCATCGGCCCCGGACTCCAGCCCCAGCACCACATCAATGGTGTCGGACTTGGCGGTCAGCATGACGATCGGCACACCGGATTCGGCCCGCAGCGAGCGGCAGACCTCGATGCCGTCGCGACCGGGCAGCATCAGATCGAGCAGGACCAGATCCGGTTTGCACTCCCGGAAGGCGGCCAACGCCGCCTCCCCGTCGCTGCACACGACGGGTTCGAACCCTTCGCTGCGCAACACGATCGTGAGCATTTCCGCCAGCGCGGTGTCGTCATCCACCACCAGTACTCGACCCTTCATACGCTCATGGTTGCACCCCCGGCGCTCGAAGTAACCGATCTACCCCCCACGATCTGGCACCCCCCCTGAGCTGGGCATTCCAATCCGCGAGACTGGGCTGACCGAATCAGCATCAGCAGTCGGCCGGGCGCTCACGCTCGTGCCGCGACGAGAGGACGCACCATGAAGTTCCGGACCCAGCTCGCCACCGCCGCGGCAGTGCTGCTGGTCGGCGGCCTCGCCGCGTGTGGCGGCGACGACGACTCGGCGGCGCAGACGCCGCCAGTCAATGCGCAGCCCGCCGCCTCGGCCTCCGGCAGCGAAGCTCCCGCTGACCCCACCAACGGTCATGGCGCGGGCCACAGCGACTCCGCGCCCGGCGGCGGCGCGACGATCACCATGGAGGGTCTGGAGTTCCTGCCGGCGACCCTGACGGTGAAGGCGGGCGAGACGATCACCATCGTCAACAAGGACGCCGCACGGCACGACCTCACCGACGACAAGGGCATCGACTCCGGCGACATTGAGGGCATGAAGTCCGGCAGCGTCAAGGCCCCGGCCGAGCCCGGGGAGTACCCGTACAAGTGCACCTACCACTTCGGCATGGAGGGGACGCTCCAGGTCTCCTGATCTCGAGCGCGCCATCCGCGGCCCGGCCGGTGTCCATCGGCCGGGCCGTCGTGTGTCCGACGCCGGTGTGCAGCCTGAGCGCCTGTTATTGCAAACGATGGGCAGAAAACACCTGTCTGTCGTCATCGTGGCAACAGTCGGGGGCGATGCGCTACCCGGCCCACCACTAACCGGTGTGAGCTCGAATCGCAGGGGTAAGCCCAGGTTGATATGCGGACAATTCGCGCGCCTGGAGATGGTGCGCGCCTCGCGCACCCCACGTGCACCTTTTGGAGAGGACAGAAGTTGATGTCAGAACCCATGACCCGGCGCGGCCGGCTCACTGCGGCCACGGCCGTCGGACTGACGGGCGTACTCGCGTTCGGCGGACTCACGCTGCTCGGCGGCCAGCCGAGTACCGCCTCCAGTCACCGCGAGGCTCCCCAGATCCTGGGTGACCCGCAGGCTGACAACACCGACACCTATGCGTTCGTGAGCCCGGATAACAAGGACACCGTCACGCTGTCCGCCAACTGGTACCCCTTCCAGGAACCCAACGGCGGCCCGAACTTCTATCCCTTCGCCGAGAACGCCCGCTACAACATCAACGTCGACAACACCGGCGACGGCGAGGCGGACATCGTCTATCGCTGGACGTTCAAGAACGTCGACAAGCGGGACAACAAGACCTTCCTGTACAACAACGGCCCGGTCGGATCGCTCAAGGACGAGAATCTGCTGTTCAAGCAGCGGTACACCCTGGTGCGCATCAAGAACGGCGACAGCGACACTCTGGTCAAGAACGGCATCGCCGCACCTTCGTTCACCGGCAAGGCCTCGATGCCGAACTACGGCCGTCTGCAGAACCAGGCCACGCGTGACTTCGCCAAGGGCAAGGGCCGGGGCCAGACCTACGCCGGCGCCGCGGACGATTCCTTTGCCCTCGACCTGCGCGTGTTCGACCTGCTCTACGGCGGTGACCTCAGTGAGGTGGGTCAGGACACCCTCAAGGGCTACAACGTCAACCACCTCTCGATCCAGGTGCCGAAGAAGGCGCTCGCCCTGAAGGGCAACCCCGGCCGCAACCCGGTGATCGGGGTATGGGCGAGCACGGAACGCAAGACCACGCGAATCGTCGGGAGCAACTCCGTCGACACCGACAACGTGGGCGACGCCGCCGATGGCGTCGAGGACAGCGACAACGGTGTGCTCGACGGGCTGCTGGGCGATGGCCCCATCTCGCGCGGCGCGAACGCCGTCGATGCCCCTGCATCAACGGCCGTCGGCAGCCGAACGGTCGAGGTCAGGACCGAGTGGGTGCAGGTCTCCCGGCTGGGCAGCCCCCTGGTCAACGAGGTCATCAACGCCGCCGGGAAGAAGGATCGCTTCAACCGCAGCGAGCCCGCCGACGACGAGGACAACGGCCACCTCCTCAAGCGGGGCCTCGACCCCGAGGTGCCGAAGCTGATCGAGGCCATCTACGGCCTTGAGGCGCCGAAGGCACCTCGTAACGACCTCAAGCAGATCTTCTTCACCGGGATCGCGAAGAACAATGGCCCGATCAAGGCCGACCTGAACGCTCACAGCCTGAACAAGGATGTGGACAAAGGCGACCTGCGCCTGGCGGAGATGCTGCGCCTGAACATGGGCGTCGCGCCCACAGCGAGCCCGAACCGCCTCGGCGTGCTCGGCGGTGACCTGGCCGGGTTCCCGAACGGGCGCCGCTTCGGTGACGACGTCGTTGACATCGAGCTGCAGGCCCTGATGGGTGCCGCGACCAAGGGCATCGTCATGGCGCTGGCTGCGGGCGACGGAGTGAACGCCAACAACAAGCCGTTCACGGCGTCGTTCCCGTACATCGCGCTGCCCAACCAGCAGGGCGTCAACACCCAGTAAGGCGAAGAAGGCGCACCTGCAAGGTCAACACCTCGGTGCCGGGTGTCACCGCACACGCGGCGGCGCTCGGCACCGTCAGGTCCCCACCGGGACGTCCACCCTGGCCTCCACCGACGGGAATCATGAAGCCCACCTCAGCGCGTGTCCGCCGGACGTCGGTCATCGCCGGCTCCGCGCTCGCCCTGTTCATCGGGGGCGCCGTCGGCCTGGGTCTGACCGAAGGCGACGGCGGCGGCTCACGGCGCACCGTCGTCGGTGACGGCGCATCAGCTCCGCGGGCCGCCGGCGAGATTCCACGCCTGCAGCAGCGGCTGGCCGAGCAGCCTTCCGACGCCGCGGCCTGGGCCGCACTCGGATCGGCGTACGTGGAGCAATCGCGCCTGCGCGCCGACCCGGGGTTCTACGCCAAGGCCGAGCAGGCGTTGCGTCGCTCGCTTGAGCTTGAACAACAGGGCAACCTCGCCGCCTACGTCGCGATGGGCGCGCTCGCCAACTCCCGTCACGACTTCGCCGCGGCCCTGGAGTGGGGCAAGCGTGCTCGCGCAGTCAGCGACTTCAGCCCCGAGGCCTACGGCGTACTCGTGGACGCCTACACCCAACTCGGCCGGGCGGACCGCGCCAGCACCGCGGCCCAGCGCATGCTGAATCTGCAACCGACGCTGCCCGCGCTGGCCCGCGCCGCCTACGACCTCGAACAGCGCGGCCGGATCCCGCTGGCCCGGACCCTGCTGGCGCAGGCCCTCGAGCAGGCCCTGGACCCGGCCGCCATCGCCTTCGTGCGCTATCAACTCGGCGAGCTTGCCCTCAACTCCGGGGATCTGCGCGGAGCCCGGCGCCACTACGACGCCGGATTGGTCACCGACCCCCGCAACTCACCACTGCTGCATGGACGGGCAAAGGTCGCCGCCCTGAGCGGGAACGTCCGGGCCGCCCTGCGCGACTACGCCGAGCTGGTCTCGCGGGTTCCGAATCCCCAGTACCTCGTGGAATATGGCGAGGTGCTGACCAAGTTCGGACGCGACGCCGAGGCGCGCGAGCAGTTCGCGTTCGCGCGGACGGTGCAGGAGTTGTTTGCCGCTGACGGCAGTCGCGACGACCTGGCACTGGCCGAATACGAGGCCGACCACGGATCCCCAGCGCTCGCGCTGCGGTTGGCTCGGGCGGAATGGGAGCGTCGGCAGTTCGTCGTCGTCGCGGACACGTTGGCCTGGGCGCTGCACAAGGACGGGCGCAGCGCCGAGGCGCTGGCCTTCGCCGACCGGGCGCTCGCCCGCGGCTGGTGCAACGCGCTGTTCTATCACCATCGCAGCGAGATCCACCGGGCCCTCGGTGACGCCGACGCGGCCAAGGCCGATACCGCCCGGATGCGCGAATGCAACCCCGCCTTCGACCCCGAGCTGGCGGCCCTCGGCCGGTCCACGTGAGGGCAGGGCGGCGTCGTGCGTCCGCGCTGATCGCGCTGATGCTCGGCGCATCGTCTGCCGGGCTGTGGGCCGCGCCGGCGCAGGCGCACCCACTGAACAATTTTTCGGTCAACACCTATCACGGGCTGGAACTGCTCCCCGAGCGCATCCTGAACCACGCCGTCGTCGACACCGCCGAGATCCCGACGTTGCAGGAGAAGAAACGGATCGACACTGACAAGGACGGCCAGGTGTCCGGCGCAGAGGCGGCGACGGCCGCGAAGCAGGAATGCGCCGCCCTGCGCAAGGCCAGCACCCTGATCGTCAACTCCGAAGAACGCAGCTGGCAGGTCCTGGCCAGTTCGCTCACCTTTCTCCCAGGGGAGAAGGGGCTGGAGGTCACTCGGATCGAATGTGAGTTCTCCACCGCCGTTGATCTGCGAGCCCGCGCCGACATCGTCTTCACCAACAGCTACTTCGCCGGTGCCGTCGGCTGGCGTGAGATCACCGCGATCGGGCGCGGGGTGCGCCTGACCGCGGCGTCGGTGGACGACGTCAGCATCAGCGACGCGTTACGCGCCTACCCCGACGACCTGCTCTCCTCGCCCCTGGACCAGCGCACGGCGACCCTGTCCAGCGTCCCCGGCGACGGAGAATCGCCCGGTCTGGCCCCGCGCCTGGACGGCGCCGGAGCAATCTCCGCCTTCCTCTCCCCGCTCAACGACGCCTACGACGACTTCCTGGACAAGGACCTGACGGTCGGCGTCGGACTGGCCGCGCTGGCCTTGTCGATTCTGCTCGGGGCATCCCACGCGGCGCTTCCCGGGCATGGAAAGACCGTGATGGCGGCCTACCTCGTCGGGCGGCGTGGCGGGGTGCGGGACGCGATGATCGTCGGAGCCAGCGTCACCGTCACTCACACCGGCGGAGTGCTCGCGATGGGCCTGCTGCTCTCGGCCACCGCCGCCGTCAGCGGCGAGGGCGTGCTGGCCTGGCTCGGCTTCGCCAGTGGAGCGCTGATCGCCCTCATCGGTGTCGTGCTCTGGCGCTCGTCCTGGCGCGATCGCGGTCGGCCCGGCAGTGGGCACGGTCATGGGCACGGTCATGGGCACGGACACGGACACGGGCACGGACGCGGACACGGGCGGGGGCACGGGCACGGACACGGACACGGACACGGGCGGGGGCGGGGGCACGGGCGGGGGCACGGGCACGGTCATGTGCACGGGCATGGGCATGGGCACTCGGCTGCGTTAGCACCCACAGGTCCCCGCAGCACGATCGCCGTGCTGCCCGAAACCGTGCACGACGAGCCTCACCTCGACCACGGGGACGACGCCCACCACCACCACCACGAGCACGAGCCGGGGCCGGCGCCATTCTCTCGCCGCGGGCTCATCGGGCTGGGGGTAGCCGGCGGTCTGGTGCCCAGCCCGTCGGCCCTCGTCGTGCTGCTGGGCGCCATCGCGCTGGGCCGGACCTGGTTCGGTGTGGCGCTGGTGATCGGCTACGGCGTGGGGATGGCCGCCACCCTGATGCTCGCCGGCCTGCTGCTGGTGCGAGTGCGTGACCGGGTCGGCAGCGCCCTTGCCGGTCGCGGCGGCGCAGCACTCGCCCAGCTGAGCGCCGTCATGCCCTTCCTCACCGCAGGTTTAGTCGTTGTCGTCGGCGTTGGACTCATGCTCAACGAGCTGACCCGGATCTGAAGGAGCCTCATGGCAGTACCTCACCCAACCACCTGGTCCCGTGCGTCCCGCGCGGGTGCCCTGGCTGCGTTAATGGCGCTGCCCCTGCTCGCTGCCTGCGGCTCCGAATCCGGCTCCGAGGAGGGCGGCAGGTTTGTCGCGGCGGAGCGCGCGGACTACCCGTTGACGTGTTTGGAGCATCAGGGGCAGACCCCAGGGGTGCTGTACACCGGGGGCGCGGAGGGGGCTGACACCGCGGCGATCTTCGACCTCTTGGAGTACTTCACCGCGAACAGATCGGTCACCGCCTACTGCGACGGCGAGCCCGCCAACGGCAAGGACCGCGCCTGGGCACAGTTGTACGTCGATCTCGGCGCCGAGCGCGCCAATGTCGCCCACCTGTTGAGCTCTCAATAGGAGCGGCCGAAAATGACCCGCGTGCCGTAGGCGGACGGCTCCCCGCACCGTACGCACGACCCGGTCTCGGGCTCGCCGCCCGTGGGAACACAGCGCGGGGTCGCGGCCGCGGTGGCGGCCTTGATGTCGTCCTCGCACGCGGGCTGCCCGCAGTGCAGGGCGCGGGCCCAGCCGGTGCCGGTGGCGGCAACGAAGGCGTCCCAGTCATCGACGGTGTGGGTGTTGGTGTCCCGGAACTCGGTGGCCCGGGCCAGCATTGCCGCCTGAATCTCCGTCAGGATCCCCGGCAGGGCCGCCGCGAGGGTATCGAGAGGAACCTTTTCCTTACCCTTCTCGTCGCCGAAGCCGCCGATGCGCCGCGAGATCATGGCGGATTTCTCGGCAAGGTCGCGCGGGCCGAGCTCGATTCGCAGCGGGACCCCGCGCATCTCCCAATCGTTGAACTTGAAGCCGGGACTGACCTGCGGGCGCGCATCGACGTGCACCCGCACCCCGAGTGTCCTGGCCTGGGCCGCGAGGGTGTCCACGGCTGCCATGACCGGGGCCATCGCGTCACCGCGCCCGACCGGCACGATCACCACCTGATGGGGCGCCAGTTTCGGCGGGAGCACCAGGCCCTTGTCGTCACCATGGGCCATGATGATCGCGCCGAGCATGCGGGTCGACATGCCCCAGGACGTGGTGTGGCAGTACTGCTGGCCGCCTGAGGAGGCGTCGGCGTACTTGATCTCGAACGCTTTCGCGAAGTTGGTTCCCATGAAGTGCGAGGTGCCGGACTGCAGCGCCTTGCCGTCACGCATCATGCCCTCGATGGTGAAGGTGCGCAGCGCCCCGGCGAAGCGCTCCCCTGCGGTCTTCTCCCCCACCACGACGGGGATCGCGGCCAGATCGCGGGCCACCTCCTCGTACATCCCGATCATGGCCAGGGTCTCGCGCATGGCGTCACCTTCGTCGGCGTGTGCGGTGTGACCTTCCTGCCAGAGGAACTCGGTGGTACGCAGGAACATGCGCGGACGCAGCTCCCAGCGCACCACGTTGGCCCACTGGTTGAGCAGCAGCGGAAGGTCCCGGTGCGAGGAGATCCACTTCGCCATCGACTCACCGATGATCGTCTCCGAGGTGGGCCGCACCACCAGCGGCTCCTCCAGCTCCTTGCCGCCGGCGTGGGTGACGACCGCCAGTTCCGGGGAGAACCCTTCGACATGCTCGGCTTCCCGCTTGAGGTAACTCTGCGGAATGAACATCGGGAAATAGGCGTTCTCGTGCCCGCTCGCCTTGATCCGGTCGTCGAGCTCGCCCTGGAGCAGCTCCCACAGCCGGTAGCCGTAAGGCCGGATGATCATCGTGCCCTTGACCGGGCCACGGTCGACGAGCTGCGCCCGCAGGACCACCTCGTTGTACCAGTCCGAGAAGTTCTCGCTCTGCGGGGTGACTGCGCGTTCGTCCTTTGCCATGAACCGAAGGTTATCGATCCCTTGCCCTAGAGCTTGCCAACGGACTGGACGAAGGCCGCATCTGCTCCGAAGGTATAAAGACGGGGCGCAACTGCTCACCCGCCGGCTCACCGAAAGAGACGCGCCATGTTCAGGTACCTGATCCGGGTCACGCTGGTCCTTGTCCTGGCCACCGCCGCGCTTCCCATGATGAGTGCCGACGCGGCCCCGACCTGCATGTGCAGGGACAGCGACGAACTGGGCAACTTCGAGCGCGCCGGGGTCGTGTTCAAGGGCACCGTCGAGACCGTCACCAGCTCGGCGATCAAGGAACGCGGGAAGCCGACCCAACTTTCCGGGCGGTACTACACCTTCACCCCCACGAAGACCTATAAGGGCGAGACCGTCGATCCACAGACCGTGTTCACCGCCGGCGATAACGCATCCTGCGGCGTCGACCTCGACGGCTCCGGGCCCTACCTGGTTTTTGCGAACATCCCGGACCGGGAGTTCGCCCGCCAGTACGGGCTGGATCGAGACGGACTGACCATGAGCAGCTGCGGCGGCACCCGCCCGATCGGCGCCGACGAGGAGCCGAACTTCAACCCCCTGTTCGACACCTCACCCGGGCGCGCACCGGACATCGTGTCCGACCCGGGGGGCTTCGCCGAGTTCTACCGCGGGGAAGTGCAGACGTTCGTGAACAACTTGCAGCGGATCCGCCCGATCTGAGCTCAGCTCCCCGCACGCCGAACGTTTCGCCCGGGCCGGCCGTCCCTAGGGTGAGAGCACCGTGCCGGTCCAGGCAGCGACGTCGGGAGGAAACATGTCGATCAAGCAAGTAGGACGCGCTCTGTTCGCCAGCGTGCTGGCCATCACCCTGACCCCGGTCCTGGGGGCCAACCCTGCCTATGCCTGTAGTTGCATCTCCCAGACCGACCGTCAGGCCCTGAAGGGGGCGGACGTCGTCTTCAAGGGCAAGATCGTCGAGCGGATCGTCCCGGCCGCTCAGCAGAGCGATCCCAACGCCGGACCGGTCGTCTACATCTTCGACCCGGTCCGGGTCTACAAGGGCGTGGTGAAGGTCGACAACCAGCGCATCAAGACCGGAGCCAACAGCGCGCTGTGCGGCGTGGACATTGACGGCGTCGGGCCCTACCTGGTCTTCGCCGACAAGAAGAAGAACGGCAAGCTGACCTTCAACCTCTGCGGTGGCACCCGGCGCTTCAAGGACCGCGCGCACGACTTCGGCCCCGGCACCAAGGCCTGAGCCTTGCCCACCATCGCCCGCCCGCCAAGCGCCGCCGTGAGCAGGGTCGTGGTCGCGGCGGCGCTGGCGCTCGGCGCCGTCCCGCTGCTGGGCGCCGGGCCGGCAAGCGCCTGCAGCTGCGGAGCGCTCACCGACAAGCAGGCGGCCAAGGACGCCGTCGCGGTGTTCGCGGGCACCCTGATCGACACCCAGCTTCCGCCCCCGTCGGACGTGCGTTCCAGCGATGACCCGGTGACGTACACCTTCGCCGTGAGCCGGGTCTACCAGGGCAACGCCACCGACCCGCAGCGGGTGCGCAGCATCGTCGGCGGCGAGGCCTGCGGGCTGGAGCTACGCGGCACCGGCCCCTACCTGGTCTTCGCCACGAAGCCCACCGATTTTCTGGGCGCCGGCGCTCCCGGGCCGCCCGAGGACGGACTGCTTGCCGCGAACCTGTGCGGGGGGACGCGGGAGATCACCGCGCAGCAGAAGCCGGCCCTCGGCAAGGGAAAGCCGCCGGCCCCCCCGCCGCCGACGCGGGCCGTCGCCGCCGAGCCCGACTCCGCCGACGACGACCTCCCCGGTTGGGCTCTCCCATTCGGCTTCATCGCCATCGCCGCCGCCGCCGGCCTTGGCGTCGCCGCGATGGACCGCCGCCGCCGCACGA
>JBQTII010000131.1:0-21047 GCA_052388275.1 Sporichthyaceae bacterium
GCAGGATCCGCCAGGACACCCCATCGACAACCAGGTGATGCACGGCCAGGAACAGCCTCCCCGGTGTCCCGTCGGCGCCGGGCATCAGCACCGCGCTCCACATGCGCCCAGCTCGGGGATCCAGCTCCGCGACGGCCGCGGCACACGCCGACTTCCTCGAAGCGGGCCCGGCGACGCGGATCCGGTCCGTGATGCTCGCACCAGCGGCGGGGACCTCGAAGCCGGCGTCGCCACCGGCCAGGCTGCCGATCAAGCGCGCCCGCAGCATGTGGTGACGATCACTCAGAATCGTCAGAAGTTCGGCCAGCCGGGGGGCGTCGAGGTCCGGTGGGGTCGTGAGCACCATCGCCTGGTGGTAGGCGCGCGGATCGACGCCGGCCGCCTCGGCGAGGGTAAGGAGTTCGGCGACGGCGGGGGTGGCCGGAACGAAACCGGTGCCCGCAATGGCCGGGCGCGCCGATGCCACTGCTTCGGTGGCGATCACCGCGAGCTGTGCCGGGGTGGGGTGGCACAGCACCTGCCGCGGGCGCAGCCCAAGGCCGACGTCGCGGGCGCGGCTGACCAGGCGCATGGCCGCGATGCTGTCCCCGCCGAGGGCGAAGAAGTTCTCGTCGGGACCGACCACGGGGACATCCAGGACCGCGGCCATCAGGGTGCACAGGGTGTCCTCACGGCCCGGCCGCGGCGCCCTGGCCGACTGCGGCGTCGCGGTGAGGTCCGGCCCGAGCAGGCGCAGGGCCGCGCGGTCGAGTTTGCCCGCCGCCGTGCGGGGTAACGCGTCGAGCACCACCAGGTGCGCCGGGACGAGCGCGGGGGGTACCGCCCGGGTGAGGTAGGACCGGATCGCGGCGGGCTCGGGCGCCGGAACACCGGCAGCGGGGACCACGTATCCGGTGAGCCTGCCCTCGCGAGCCAGCACCGCGGCCTCGTGCACGCCCGGGGCCGAGCGCAGCAGGGCGGCGACCTCGCCGGGCTCGATGCGGAAGCCGCGAATCTTGACCTGGTCGTCGGTGCGGCCGAGAAAGGCCAGGGTGTCGTCCGCCCCGCGGCGCACCAGGTCCCCGGTGCGGTACATCCGCGCGCCGGGCGGCCCACTCGGCGCGGCCACGAATCGCGACGCGCTCTCGGCGGGCCGCCGGTGATAGCCACGGGCCAGGGCGGCGCCGCTCAGGTACAGCTCCCCGGTCCCGCCGCGCGGTACCGGCGCGAGGAAGGGATCCAGGACCGCCACCGCCACGCCGTCCACCGGTCCCGGCGGGCGGGACTGCGCGGTGCCGCCGTGCCAGCCGTAGGCGTCAACGCTCGACTCGGTCGGGCCGTACAGGTCGTGCACCGCCACCCCGGGCAGAGCGCACAACCGCTCCCACAGCGCCGGCGGGGTCGCCTCACCGCCCACCAGCAGCACCGACGGACACGTCTGCGCCGCCAGCAGCCCCTCGTCGGCGAGGACCGGCAGATACGACGGCGTGGTGTCGAGCATGTCCAGCCGCTGCGCGCGGACCGCGGCCACCACCTCCACCGGGTCGCGGTAGTCGTCGATCACATGCAGTTCGTGACCGTCGAACAGCCAGATCAGCGGTTCCCACGACCCGTCGAAGGAGAAGGTGGCGAGATGGGCGACCCGTGCCGCCCGCCCGAGCGCGGCGCGGGCGGGCTCCATCAGGCTCGCCCGGTGGGAAGCGAACAGGTTCGCCAGCGCCCCGCGGGTCAGGATGACGCCCTTGGGCTCGCCGCTCGAACCCGAGGTGTACAGCAGCGCGGCACTCGCTTGTGACGACACGTCAGGTGCGTCGAATGCATCATGCCCCAGATCGGCGTCCAGATTGCGCCGCACCGCGCCGGGCGCGACGAGCTCCGCCAGCGCCGCCAACTCGCCGTCGTGCAGCAGGATCGCCGCGCCGCTGTCCCGCACGAGATAGGCGATCCGCTCCGGGGGCAGGTCCGGGTCGAGAGGCACGTAGAGCCCGCCGGCACTCAGTACCCCGAGAATCGCGGGCACCATGAGGGCTCGGGGCAGCAGCAGGCCCACGGCGACCTCGGGCCCGGCGCCGCCGGTGGCGAGCAGGGCCGCGATCCGTCCGGCCAGCCGGTGCAGCTCCCCGGCGTCGGTGCGCCCGCGACTGGTAGCCAGCACGGGTATGCGCGGGGCATCGCGGGCTAGCTCGGTGAAGACCTCCAGCAGATCCGGAGCCGGGCCCCGCACGCGCTCAGGCAGCGCCGCCGTGATCTGCGTGCCGCCGAGTTCGGCCATCGGAGTATCCGGCGCTCTCGCCGCAGCCATCAGCACGCCGGCGACGACGTCGAGCCAGTCCCGGGCGGCGGCCCGCGTCACCACGTCGAGGCGATGGGCCAGATCCAGCCGCAGTCGCCGTCCCGGGATCGCCGTCAACGTGGCGGGGTAGTGGGTCGGGTCCCCTCCGGCGACGTGCTCGATCCGCAGACCGGACCCGGCCGCCTCGGGGAGGTCGGGGTAGTTCTCGATCACCACCAGGGTGTCGAACAACTGCCCTGCCCCGATGGCGCGCGCGATGTCGGGCAGCCCCAGATAGTGGTGGTCGGCGGTGGCGGCGTAGTCGGCGGCGAAGGCTGCGGCGGCGCGAGCCGGGGTGTGGGCGGGATCCAGGCCTAGCCGCGCGGGCACCGTGGCGAGCAACGGGCCCACGATGTCCGGTGCGCCGGGCAACTCACCCGGGCGACCGGAGACCGTCAGGCCGAAGGTGACCTCGGCGGCGCCGGTGACGGCCGTCAGCAGCCGCCCCCAGGCGACGGCGACCAGGTGCGCCAGGCTCACTCCCGCCGCGCGGGCTGCCGCCTCCAACGCAGCGGTGGCGGCGGCCGGCAGTTCCAGCGCAGTCGAATGCGGAGCGGGCGGCGGCTGTGTGCTCGCGGTGGGGGCGAGGACGGTGGGGGTTGTGATGTCGGCGAACGCCCTGCGCCAGGCCGCGCGGGCGCTCTCCCGATCCTGGCGGGCCAGCCAGCGCAGGTAGTCGGTGAACGGGACCACCGCCGCCAGCTCACGGCCCGCGTAGAGGGCGAACAGGTCCGCTTCGACCTGGGGCGCCGACCACCCATCGCAGATCAGGTGATGCTCCGTCACGATCAGGCGGTGACGGTCGGGGGCGAGGCGGGACAGTGCCATCCGCATCAGCGGGGCGACGGCGGTATCGAAGCGCGCCGCCTCGGCCCGGGCCAGCGCCGCCAGCGCCCCCGGATCTCCACCGGTGTCCACCTCGCGCCACGGCATCGCCACCGCGTCCGGCACCACCGCGACCGGCCGGCCGTCACCGAGTGAGTGAAAGCACGAGCGCAGCGGGGCATGCCGGGCCAGCAGCGCATCGGCGGCAGTGTGCAGCGCGTCGACGTCCAGATCACCGATCAGGTCGAGTTCGGTCTGCACCAGGTACACCCCGGCGCCCTCGCCGGCCTGGGCGTGAAAGAGCAGACCCTCCTGCAAGGGCGTGAGGGGCCACACCTCGAACCGACCCGGAACCTGCGCGTCCAGCCGCGCCTGTTCGGTGTCGCGCAGCGCGATCAGCGGCGCCCCGCCCGCGCCGGGGGCGAGCACCTCGATCAGCTCTGCCAGGGCGACGCGCATTCGTTCGATCTGCTCCCTGGACGCCGCGGCGTCGAAGACGCCACTCGGGCTGGCCCAGTCGAGCACGAGCACCGCATCCGTGCCCTCGCGCACGATCTGCGCCGTGACCTCGAGCGCGAACGGTGCGGGCATCCGCACGTCGGTCTCGGCAGGCAGCGCCGGCCCATCGAGGTGGATCAGGTGCCACGGCGACGCATCGGCGCTCTGCGCGCGGACGCCCAGGTAGTTCAGGCTGATCTCGGGCGCCGGATAGCCGTCCAGGACTGGGCCGGCGAGGGGATCCAGGTAACGCAGGACCCCGTAACCGCGGCCGTCGGCGAGGACTGCGTCCCGTCCTGCCCGGACAGCCTCGAGCGCCGCGTGCGCCCCCGGCTCAGGCGCCAAGGCGATCCGCAGGGGATGCTCAGTGGTGAACCAGCCGATCGTGGCCGTCAGGTCCAGCGCGCCCAGCTCCCGGCCATGACCTTCGACGTTGACCACCACCGCCCCGTCCGCCCGCTGCGGCGCGAATACCAGAGCGAGGGCGGCCAGCAGGACGTCCTCCACCATGGCTCCGCCGCCGGGCAGGGAAAGCAAAGCCGCGCTGGCGCCCGGGTCCAGGCGCAGCTCGTGATGGTGCACGCTGCCCATCAGGTCCAGTGCCGGATCTGGGCGGCGGTGCCCGAGTGGCGCGAGTCGGCCTAACACCCCTGCCCAGGCCGCCAGCTCGGCGAGGGTGCCCGCGTCACCGACCCGGGCACGAACGGCTGCGGCGTAGCGGGCGAAGGGGATCGGCGCAGGTCCGAGATCGGGCGGGTGCCCTGCGGCGAGTGCCTGGTAGGCGGCGGCGAGGTCGGCGAGCAGCAGCGGCCAGCTGACCGCGTCAATCGCGAGGTGGTGCACGGCGATGAACAGCGCAGGCCTGCCCGAGGCGGCGAGCATGACCGCCCGCACCATGGCGCCGGCTTCGGGGTCCAGGGCGGCGACCGCGTCCGCCGGTGCGGCGCTTGCGGGCAGCAGGGTGGCGCCGGCGTTCGGGCGCGAGCCCACGAACAGCCGCGCGGCCGCTGCGGGCCCGCCCACCGGTGCCCGGAGGAGCCGGGCACGCAACATGGCGTGGCGATCCAGCACGGCATCCAGGGCGAGGGCGGTCAGTTCGGGATCGGCATCCGCGGGCAGGGCCACGAGCGAGGACTGGTGGTAGGCGTTGATCTCCCCACCGAGGGAGAGCAGCCAGGCCATGCTGGTTGTGACCGGGCACTCGCCGGACTCGGGGCCGGAATCGGGGCCGGAATCGGGGCCGGAATCGGGAGCGGGATCAGGGGTGGGAGCGGGATCAGGGGTGGGAGCGGGGTCCGGGGCGGTACCGGGGCCGAGGTCCGCCGCACGGGCAGGCTCGGTGCGTGCAATGGCTGCGGCGGCGATCCCCTCGACGGTCACCTTCTCCAGCACTGCCCGGGCCGTCAGCGTCCAGCCCCGCTCGCGCAGGCGCGCGATCAGCCGCAGCGCGGTGATGCTGTCCCCGCCGAGGGCGAAGAACGAATCCCCGGCGGCGACGGTGGGCAGCGCAAGCAGGTCCGTCATCACGGCCGCGACGTCGAGTTCGGCGGGGGTGGCCGGGGCGCGGCCCGCTCCCGCGGTCGGCGGCGGCGGTAGCGCCGCGGCGTCGAGCTTTCCGGTGGCGCGCAGCGGGAGCGCGTCGAGGACCAGCACGGCGGCCGGGACCAGGGCAGCCGGCAGCACCGCGAACAGAGCCGTGCGCACGTCGGCCGGCTCCACGGCGGCACCCGGCGCGGGGACGACGTAACCGGTCAGCGAGCCCGCCGCAGCGACGACCGCCGCGTCGGCGACCGTCGGCAGGGCGCGCAGTGCGGCGGCAATCTCGCCGGGCTCGATGCGGACCCCGCGAATCTTCACCTGGTCATCGACGCGCCCGAGGATCCGCAGCCGCCCGCGGCGGTCGCGGGTGGCCACATCACCGGTGCGGTACATGCGCACTCCGGGCGCGAAGGGGCAGGCCACGAAGCGCTCGGCCGTGGCGCCTGGTCGGCCGAGGTAGCCGCGGGCGAGCCCAGGGCCGGTCAGGTACAACTCCCCCGCCACTCCCGGCGCAAGCACGCGCAAGCGCGCATCGAGCACCAGGACGCCCGCGCCGGCGACCGGGCCCGCGCGCTCACCGACGGCACCGCCCCGCCAGGCGTAGGCATCGACGCTCGCCTCGGTCGGTCCGTATAGATCGTGCACGCTGGCACCGGGCCGAGTGGACAGGGTGCGCCACAGGGCCGCGTCGGTGGGCTCGCCACCGACGACGATCACCGACGGGCCGCCGTAATCCTGCCCTGCCTCGAACAGTCCCTCGGCGATCAGTGCCCGCAGAAATGACGGCGTGGTGTCGAGCACGTCGATGCGATCGGCGCGTAACCGCGCCAGGATCGCGACCGGGTCGCCGACCTCGCTCAGGATGTGCACCTGGTGCCCGTCGAGCAGCCACAGCAGCGGGTCCCAGGAGGCATCGAAACCGAACGGGGTCACGTGGGCGACCGTCAGGGTACGAGCGTGTCGCGCGACTTCCGGGCCGAACATCGCCTGGCGGTGGGCAGCGAGCAGACCCGCCAGCGCCCCGGCGCTCAGCACGACCCCCTTGGGCGCTCCGGTGGACCCGGAGGTGTGCAGCACAGCCGCCTGCGCCGCCGGCGGGACGAAGCGTGGGGCCTCGCGCGGTGGTTCACCGTCGCCGGACCCGGCCGGCAGCAACACGATCGTGGTACCGAGCGGGCAGCGGTGCGCGAGGTCAGCGGTGGTCAGCACCACGCGCGGTCGAGCGTCGGCCACCAGGGTCGCCAGGCGGGCGTCGGGAAGCCCCGGATCCAGCGGCAGGTAGGCGCCGCCGCTGCGCAACACCCCGAACAGCGCCGGGACCACATCGGCCCGGGCCAGGAGCAGCCCCACCACGTCCTCGGTGCCGACGCCGCGCGCGGACAGCAGATCAGCGATCTGGCCCGCGGCGGCGGCCAGGGCGGCCGCGGTGTGCACGCCGGTATCGGTGAGAAGGACCTTGGCCTGCCCCTGCTCCGCGGCCAGCGCGGCCAGCGCGGCCGGGATCGCGGGTGCGCCCGCCGGCGCCGCGGATTGCGGCGCGGCGCACGCAGCGATCGCGTCATCCCGCTCGCCCGCCAGCAGCACCTCGATCTGCGAGATCGGGAACTCGGCCGCCTGCGCGAGTGAGTCCATGACCATCAGCAGACGTTGCGTCAGATCCTCGATCGTAGGCCGGTCGAAGAGCGCGGTGCGGTACTCCACCATGCCCGTCAGGGCCCCGGCGCCGGCCTCGGTCACCGTGAAGGTCAGGTCCGCCATCGCGGCCGGTAGCCAGAGCGGCACCGGCGCCGCCGCCACCGCTCCCCAGTCCCCCGCGTCCGCAGGGCCCGCATGCTGGTAGTCGACGATCACCGACACCAGCGGGGTGTGGGCGGGGCTGCGCGGCAGACCGCTCGCGGCAACGACCAATTCGAATGGCAGCTCAGCGCGGGAATATGCGGCCAGCGCGCGCGACCTGGTGCGGGCCAGAAGTTGCGCCGGGGTGGGATCTGCGGACAGGTCCATCCGCAGCGCGAGGGTGTTGACGAACAGGCCGACGACGTCGTCGAGTTCCGGCACCGCGCGCCCCGCCACCGGCACCCCCAGCACGAGGTCGGTCCCCCCGCCGAGCCGGTGTAGCAACGTCGCCACCGCCGCCTGGGTGAACATCGCGGGGCTGACCCCTGCGCGTAATGCTGCCGCCCGCACTCGTGCGCCCAAGGGCCCGGCGACCTCGAACTCCACGGCTGCTGCGCGCTGGTCGAGCACCGGCGGATAGGGGCGATCGGTCGGCAGGGGCACGAACTCGCCCACTCCGCGTAGCTCCTGAGTCCACCATTCGCGCAGGCCGGCGCCGCGCGAGGTGGGGTCGTCGCCATCACCGAGTCGCTCGCGCATCCAGTGCGTGTAGTCCAGGTAGGTCACGGCGTTACCCGCCCAGGACGGCTCCGCACCGCCTGCGCGGGCGAGGTAGGCAGCGCGCAGGTCGGCGAGCAGGCTCGCCTCCGAGGCACCGTCGGTGGCGAGGTGATGCACACTCAGCAGCAGGACCACCTCGTCGGCACCCAAGGTCCACACCCAGGCCCGCATCGGCGCTTCGGCGCTCAGGTCGAACGGCATGGCTGCCGCCGCCGCCAGCGCGGCCATCAGCTCGTCGGGGTCGAGGATCCCCGCCCGCCGGCCCAGCAACGGCGACGCGACCAGCCGGCGCGGGACACCTCGCCCGTCCTCCTCTCCCACGGTCGTGATCAACGTCGGATGACGCTGCGTCAGGTCGACCAGCGCGAGTTGGAGCGCAGCCAGATCGACCGGGCCGCGCAACCGCAGGGCCACCGCGGTGTTGTAGGTGGAGTCGGGGCCCTCGAGCTGATGCAGGAACCACAGCCGCTCCTGGGCCGGGGACAGTGCGGCGCACGAGTGACCTTGGCCCGGCACCGGCCCCGCGATGACCGCGCCACCACCGCGGATCCAGGCGGCCAAGGCGGCCGGAGTGGGGCAGGCGAACAACGCCGGGAGATCCACTGCGAGTCCGGCGGAGCGCAGCCGCGCCACCAGGCGGGCGGCGGACAGCGAATGCCCCCCGAGGAAGAAGAAGTCATCATCGGGTGCGAGCACGTCCAAGCCGAGGGTGTCGGCGAAGATCGCGGCGATGAGAGCTTCACCGCCGTCGCGCGGCGCTCGGGTCGCCGTCGCCGGCGGCTGCGAGGGCGCCTGCGGCAGGGCGGCCCGATCGAGCTTTCCCGCACCCGTGCGGGGCAGCGCGGCCAGCACGTGGACCGAGTTCGGGACCAGCGCCGGTGGCAGTAGTGAGCCGAGTTCCGCGCGCAGCAGGGCGGGGTCCAGGTCTGCGGTGTGTGCGCCCGGCGCCGGTTCGACGAATGCCACGAGGCGATCCCCCTGCACCACGACGAGCGCCGCCCCGACCGCCGGATCACGGCGCAGCGCCGCGGTGATCTCGGCGGGCTCGACCCGGTGCCCACGGACCTTGAGCTGATCGTCGCTGCGGCCACAGAAGATCAGGGCGCCGCCGGGGTCGCGGCGCGCCAGGTCCCCGGTCCGGTACATCCGTGACCCGGGTGTTCCGGCGGGCGCGGCGAGGAAGCGTTCCGCGGTGAGCGCGGGTGATCCCAGGTACCCGCGCGCCAGTCCGCCGCTCAGATACAGCTCCCCGACCCCGCCGTCACCTACCTCGCGCAACCAGCGGTCCAGCAGGTACACCCCCACCCCCGGATCCGGCTCCCCGATCGGCAGCACCGCGGCGCCGGAGTCCGGATCACACCTGCCCAAGGTGGCGTTGACGGTTGCCTCGGTGGGGCCGTAGCAGTTGTACATCCGCCGGCCCGGCGCGAAGCGGCGGGCCAACTCCACCTCGACGGCCTCCGTCCCGCACAGCACCGTCGTCCCCAGCGGCAGGGGCGCGCCGGTGGGCAGCGCCCCGAGCACCGCCGGTGGCAACGCCAGCACGCCGGCGCCCACCACCGTGATCCAGTCCACGAGTTCGGGTCCGGGTACGCGCAGCGCCGTGGGCACCAGCGCGAGGCGTCCCCCGGAGCCGAACGCCAGGCACATCTCCCAGAACGCCACGTCGACCGCGAAGGACGCGAAACCCAGCACGACCGCGTTCTCATCGACGCCGAGCCGCTGCCGCTGGGTGGCGACCAGCTTCGCCGCACCGCCGTGCGGGACCAGGACTCCCTTGGGGCGCCCGGTCGATCCGGAGGTGAAGATCAGGTAGGCGGCGTCGTCGGCAGCGAGCGCGTACCCCCGATCTGGATCATCGGCGGGTAGGTCGAGTAACGCGGGCAGGTCGAGCAGCGCTGTGTTCGCCGACTCGCACGCCGCCCTCGTCCCGGGTTCGGTCAGGATCGCCACCGGTGCCGCGTCGTCGATCATCGAGCGCACCCGGGCCGGTGGGAGCGCCGGATCCAGGAACAGGTAGGCCGCGCCCGACGCCAGCACGCCGAGCACCGCAGCGACGAGGTCCACCGTGCGGTCGGCCGTCACCGCAACGACCTCACCGCGCCGCACCCCGCGCCGGCGCAGGGCACTCGCGATGCGCCCGGCGCGGGCGTCCAGATCGGCGTAGGTGATCTCCACGTGAGTGCCGTGGCGGTCGCAACCCGTGAGGGCAACCGCCTCGCCGCGGGTGCGCACCGCGGAGGCGAAGAACTCCGGAAGGCTCACCGGGCCCGGCCAGGGATCCGCGCCGGGACCTGGTGCGCTCTGCGCGCGCGGGCGGCCCCGCTGCGCCGTGGGGATCGTGGCCAGCGCCCGGTCCGGGTTCGCGGCCACCGCCTCGACCAGGTGAGCCAGCCGAGCGGTCAGGGCCTGGGCCTCGGGCAGGTCCACCACGTCGGGCCGGTACTCCACCGTCAGGCACAGCCCGCTCGCCGCCACCCCGACGTCGAGGGCCAGCGGGTAGTGCGCGTGCTCGTCGGCCCCGAGGTCACGCACCGTCAGATTCGCTACCTCGAGGTCGAGGGTCTCCGCCGCGGCCGCCTCCACGAGCACGAGGGTGTCGAAGGCCGCGCCGGGCCCGGCGGCCTGCGTGATCTCGGCGAGCCCCAGGTGGTCGTGTTCCCAGAGGGCGGCCCGCCTCGCCTGAACGCGGGCAGCGACCTCGTAGACGCTGTCGCGTGGATCGAACCGAACTCGCAGCGGCACCGTATTGGCGAACATCCCGATGCTCTGCTCGACGGTGGGTAGCTCACCCGGGCGACCCGAGATCGAGGTGCCGATCACGACGTCGTCGCACCCCAGGGTGTCCGCGACCATCAGGGCCCACAGCGTGCTCGCGAGGCTGGCCAAGGTGAGGCCTCGAGCGCGGGTCTGCGCCAGCACCGTGCGGGCGGCGCCGGGGGCCAGCGTGACGGGCAGGCGCGCACTCACCGGTGCCGGGCCGAGCTGCGACGGGAACAGCAGCGCGGCCTCGCTTCGGTCACCCAGCTCGCGGTGCCAGGCGGCTCGGGCCGCCGCGACGTTCCGGCTCGCCCGCCAGCGCAGGAACTCCACCCAGCCGGTGTCCGGCCCCGCCGTCGACGTGCTCGCGCCGTAGCGGGTGAAGAGTTCGCGCGCGATCAAGGCCGAGGAGCGCGCGTCGGTGATCAGGTGATGTTCGGTGATCACCAGGACGTGCACCTGCGGGCGCAGCGCGACCAGCGTCATCCGCAGCAACGGCCCGGCGCCGGTGTCGAAGCGCCGCGCCTCCTCCTCGGCCACCACCTGCGCGAGCGCCGCCGCTTGTTCACCCTCGTGGGCGGCAGGACGGTCCAGGTGGCGCCAGTCCAGCTCCGCCGCGGGCGCGACGACGGCGAACGGGCGCCCGTCGTGCCCGCGCCGGAACGAGGCCCGAAGCATCGGATGGGCAGCGAGCAGCTCGCCCCCCGCCCGCCGCAGGCGCGCCGCGTCGAGCTCGCCGCGTAGCTCGAGGGCGCGCACCAAGGTGTAGTTCTCCCCGTCCCCGCCCCGCAGGTCGTGGTAGAGGAACCCTTCCTGAAGGGGCGTCAGCGGCCAGATCTCATCGCCGGGTCCGGCACCCAGAGCCACCCGATCATCCGCTGACAGCTCGATCAGTGCCCCCGGTTCTCTGGCGACCTCGGTCCCCCCCGGGGACGGCTGTGCCCCTGCGGCCAGGCTCAGCAGGGTGGCGCGGCAGGTGGCCGCGAGTCGGTCGGCCTGTTCTGCGGTGATCAACTGCGGCAAGGAGGACCAGCTGACCCGCAGCCGTGGACCGTCCGGGCCGTCGAGGGTGACGGCGTTGACCTCCAGCGCGTACGCCGCAGCCATCCGGGGATCGGCGAAGGGGGGCAGCGTGAGCGCGTCGCACTCCTGCGCATCCACCGCGCTCCACGCCAACTCACCGTCGCCGACGCGAGTGCGGCCGAGGTAGTTCACTGCGATCAGCGGCGCCGGCAGCACGCCGAGCCGGGCGACTCCGCCGGGGTCCAGCTGAGCAAGGATGGCGAAACTCGACGGGTCCGGCGCAGCCGCGGTTTGCGCCCGGATCCGGGTGAGTGCGCTCACCGCCCACGCGGAATCGGTGCTGATCTTCCCCGGGTCCAGCCCGGTGAGGTCCAGGCGCACCGGGTGTTCGACGGTGAACCAGCCCACCGCGCGGTGCAGGTCCAGGCCCTGGTCGGCGGGAGTGTCCCGGCCATGGCGCTCCAGGGTCACCAGGTGGGATCCCCGCTCCGGGCCGACCAACTCGGTCAGCGCCGTGGCGACGGCGGTCAGCAGAACCTCGGTGACCCCGGTCTGCGCGGCCGCAGGCACCGGGCCGAGCAGCGCCCGGGTAGTGGCGACGTCGAGGGTGAAGGTGTCCTCGACGAGGTCACCGGCCCGATCGAGCGCGGGGTCCGGCCGGCGCGTGCCGAGAACGGGAGTCCCGGGCGCGAGCATGCCCGCCCAGCGTTCGACCTGCTCGGCGTCCGCCAACGCGGGCGGCCGCCGGGACCGCTCGTGGTGGATCCCCTTGGCGTACTGCCGGAAGGAGCCACTGGGCGCAGGCAGATCGCACGCGTGCCCGACGCTTGCCGCGCGCACCGCATCGGCGAGGTCGGCGCACAACGTCGGCCAGGAGACCGCGTCCACGACCAGGTGGTGCACGGCGAGGTACAGCCGGGACGTGAGTGCCTGCGACACCCCAGCCGTGGTGAACAGGGCCGCGGCCAGCATCCGTCCCCGCTCGGGGTCGAGGCTCGCCAGTGCCGCCGCCGTCGCGGCCGCCACGATCTGCGCGGTGCGCCCCGGCCACTCGCGCACGATGCCGCCCGGCGCCTCGGCGTGGACGCCGAATGACCATCCGTTCCCGGAGCGCACCAGTGCCGCCCGCAGCAACTCATGACGCTGCATCAGCGTGTGCAGACCCAGCTCGACCTGTGACAGCGTCACCTCGCTGGGCACGGCCAACCAGACCGACTGGTGATAACGGGTCATCGCCTCGCCCTGATCGGCGAGCCAGGCAACGATCGGCGTCGCCGGGATCAACACCGACTCCGCGCTGTCCGGGCCCACCTCGGCACCCGCAGGCGGCGCCGTCGGGTACGCCGCAGCGAGGGGGCTTGCCACCGCGGCGAGACCTGCCGGGGTCGGATGGGAGAACACCTCGCGCGGCGTGATCACCCAACCCGCGGCGCGAGCCCGGGCGACCAGCGCGATCGCCACGATGCTCTCCCCGCCCAGGACGAAGAAGTTGCCCGATCGCCCGACCGCGCTCAGCGACAGCACCTCGGCGAACAGCTCGCAGAACGTGGCCTCCAGTGCGGTCAGCGGCTGGTCCGCAAGGTCCGGGGAATCCTCGACGTCCGGCGCGAGGGCGCTCAGCGCCGCCCGGTCCACCTTGCCGTGCGCCGTGCGGGGAATCGCCTCCAGCACCACGATCCGGGCCGGCACCAGCGCTTCGGGCAGCAGCGTACCCAGGTGTGTGCGTAGGCGGTCCGGGTCCGGGATGGCCGCGCCGGCGCCGGTCACGGCGCCGAGCAGGTGAGAGCGGGTCAGGATGAGCGCCGCGTCGGCGACGTCGGGGTGCGAGCGCAGTGCCGCAGCCACCTCACCTGGTTCGATCCGGACCCCGCGCAGGCTGATCTGCTCGTCGGTGCGCCCGGCGTACTCCAGGCGGCCGCAGCGGCGGCGCACCCGGTCCCCGGTGCGGTACATCCGCGACCCCGGCGGGCCGAACGGATTCGCCACGAATGACGCGGCGCTGCGCGCGGCGCGCCGGTGGTACCCGCGGGCCAGCCCGGCCCCGGACAGGTACAGCTCGCCGAACACCCCGGGCGGGACGGGCCGCAGGGCGCTGTCCAGGACGTGCACGGCGGTGTTGGCGATCGGTTCGGCGTGCTCGGCGCGCCCGGCGAGCCGCGAGCGGGCGAACGCATCCACACAGGCCTCCGTCGGCCCGTACAGGTCATGGACATCGACGCCGGATCGGGCGGTCAAGGCCGACCACAGATCGGGCGGAACCTCCTCCCCTCCGGCGACGAGGACCGTGGGGGCGGTGGGACCGGCGAGCACCCCAGCGCCGATGAGCGCGCGCAGGAAGGTCGGTGTGGCGTCGAGAACGTCGGCGCGCAGCGCACCGATCGCGACGGCGACGGAGTGCGGGTCCGCGATCTGGGTGAGGACATGCACCTGATGCCCGGCGAACAGCGCGAGCAACGGATCGAAGCTCGCGTCGAAACTGAACGCCGTCGTGTGCGCCACCCGCAGCGCCCTGCCCAGACGGGCCGCAGCCGGGCCGAACACGCGCTCGCGATGCGAATCCAGCAGGTTGGCCAGCGCCGAGTGGGAGACCACGACGCCCCGGGGCGTCCCGGTGCTGCCGGAGGTGTGCAGGAGGTAGGCGGCCTGTGCGGGGTGCGGGCGCCGCGCAGCTGACGCAGGTCCGACCGGCGTGTCCCCGCTCACCCGGTGGTCCACGCGCACCACCGTGTTCACCGCGCCCAGCGCGGCCCACGTCGCATCGTCGGTGAGCAGGTGACGAACCCCGGCGCCCTGGAGCAGCTCACGCAAGCGCGCGGGTGGAGCCCCGGGATCGAGCGGCACCGCGACCCCGCCGGCCGCCCAGACCCCCAGCAGCGCCGGCACGTGCTCCGCTCGGGGCAAGGCCAGGGCGACGAGGGTCTCCGCGCCGACCCCGCTGCGCGCGAGCACCCCACCGAGGTGGCACGCGTTCTGGTAGAGCTGCGCAGCGGTCCATTCACGCTCCGAGGTGAGCAGGCACCCGGCCGAGGAGCGCAGCTGCTCAAGCACGGGCTCGGCGCAGGCGCCGGGCCCCGGAGCGGGGGCCGGCGCGAACTCGCGACGCTCTCGGGGGTTCAGAGCGTTCCAGGCGCCGAGGCGGACGTCGGGGTCCTCGGCCACCCGAGTCAGCAGGCGCAGCAGTCGCTCGGCGAACGCGTCGATGGTGGCCTCGTCGTAGCGGTGGGTGTCGTAGGCGAGCACCAGGGAGCGGGTGGCGTGACCGGCGACGCCGACCAGGTCGACGGAGAGGTCCACGCCTGCGGTGGCGGTCGGCACGTCGAACTCCGTCGCGGCCACCGGACCCAGCGCGAATTCTCGCTCGGCGACCCCCTGGTGGCCGACGAACACGGACACGAGCGGGTTGCGGCCGGGTACCCGCGGGCGGCTGCGCGAGTCGAGGACCCAATCGAAGGGGACGTCGGCGTGGGCGTCCGCGTCCAGAATCGCGTCCCGGCTGCGCGCGAGCAGTTCGCGAAAGCTCAGCTCGTCGCTGACCTGGACGCGGACCGCGACGGTGTTGACGAACATCCCGACGGCTCGGGCCAGCGCCGGGTCCGCGCGGGCGGCGATGGGCATCCCGAGCACGACATCGCCGCGTGCGCCCAGACTCACCGGGTCGGCGGGGGTGCCGATCCGGGCCAGAACCGCCGCGACCCCGGCGTGGACCACCGCGGTCTCGCCCGCGCGGGACTCGCGCGCCAGCCTCGCCAGCGCGCCACCGACCTCGGCCGGGACCTCGAGGACCAGAACACCCTTGGTGCCCGCCGGGCCGAGGGCCGCACCGGCGTGGTCGGCGGCCAGCGTGCACTGAGTCGGCGCACCGGCCAGGGCAGTGTTCCACCACGCCAGCTGGGTCTGCGCCAGCGCGCTCGGGGCCCCCGCGGTCCCCAGCCGGGCCCGCTGCCAGCAGGCGTAGTCGCGGTACTGGATAGCCAGCGGCTCCCAGTCCGGGGCGAACCCGCGGTGGCGGGCGGCGTAGGCCAGGGCCAACTCGGAGCGCAACACGTCCAGGGACCACCCGTCTAGGGCGATGTGGTGGGCGACCAGGACGAGCGCCTGTTCGCCGCCGCGGCGCAGCAGGTGGGCGCGCACCGGTGGCTGCCCGCGCAGCGAGATCCGCTCGTCGGCGGCGACGCGCACGGCATCGTCGAGGTGGCTTCGATCCACCTCCGTGATCAGCAGCGGCCACCGGTGCGCACCGGCGGCCAGCACCAGCGGGGTCGGCTCACCCGGATCGGGGAAGATAGTGCGCAAGGTTTCGTGACGTACCATCAGATCATTGAGGGCCGCCTGCAGCGCAGCAACGTCGAACTCCCCATGCAGCCGCAGCGCGAGCACCAGGTTGTCCGTGGGGCCGTCGGTGTTCAGCGCGTCAGTGACCCACAACGCCACCTGAGCTGGGGCGGGCGGCACATCAGCGCCCGGCACTCCCGGCACCAGTGGCGGGGCTCCTGATCCGGTGCTCTGCGCAGCACGCGAGTCAGAAACTTCGAGGAAGTGGGCAAGAGCCTGGGGTGTGGGGTTCGCCAGCAACGCTCGCAGACTCAGCTCCGGCACCCCCAGTGCCCGGCGCAACCGGACCACCAGCAAGGAGGCCAGCAGGGAGTGCCCGCCGAGGTCGAAGAAATCGTCGCTGCGCCCGATGGGGTCGAGCTCGAGCGCGGGGGCACCGCCGCCGGTGGGCGCGAGCACGGCCGCGAAGGCCGCCGCGATGACGATCTCCACCGGACCCCGCCCCTCGCCGCCACGCCCGCGTCGCCTCGGCCCCGCCGCGGGAAGTGCGGTGCGGTCCAGCTTGCCCGCGGGGGTCTGCGGCAGCGCGTCCAGCACCATCAGGTCGGGCGGCACCAGGGCGGGCGGCAGCACCGCCCGGGCGTGCGCGCGTACCGCGTCCAGACCGGCGGCGCCGGGGGACAGCACCAGGTAGCCGACGAGGCGGCCGGCGCGGGCGATCACGGCGGCCTGGATCACCCCAGGCGCGGTCCGCAGCACCTGCGCGATCTCACCCGGCTCGATGCGGTGCCCGCGGATCTTGACCTGATCGTCGGTGCGCCCGAGGAAGCGCAGCGTGGTCTCGGCGGTGAGCGCCACCAGGTCACCGGTGCGATACATCCGTTCCCCAGCGGAGAACGGGCAGGCGATGAACCGGCTCGCGGTCTCCCCCGCTCGTCCCCGGTAGCCGCGGGCGAGCCCTGGCCCACCCAGGTAGAGCTCCCCCGACCCGCCGGGGGCCACCTCGGTCAAGGTCTCGTCGAGGACGTAGATCCGGGTCCCGGCCACCGGGCCGGCACCGAGGTGGGCCGCTCGCCCGCCGTGCCAGCCGTAGGCGTCCACCGTCGCCTCGGTCGGCCCGTACAGATCGTGTACCGCGACCCCGGGCAGCGCGCACAGGCGCGCCCACAGCGCCGGGGGTGTCGCCTCGCCGCCGACCACCAGCACCGAGGGGCAAATGCCGGGCTCCAGCAGCCCGGATGCGGCCAGCACCGGCAGGTAGGTCGGCGTGGTGTCGATGACGTCGACGCCCCGAGAGCGGACGACGCCGGTGACGACATCTGGATCGCGGTAGTCGTCGACGACGATCAGTTCGTGACCGTCGAAGAGCCAGCAGAGCGGATCTAAGGACGCGTCGAAGGCGAAGGTGGTGGTGTGGGCGACCCGCGCCGGGCGCGCGAGGGCGGCACGGGCCGGCGCCATCAGCTCCGCGCGCTGGGCCGCGAACAGGTTCGCCAGTGCCCCGCGGGTGACCACCACGCCCTTGGGCGAGCCCGTGGACCCCGAGGTATAGATGAGCGCGGCGGCCCCGCCCGCCGGCACGGGGCGGGCAGGCGCGGGCGAGGTGCGCGCGGCAACGGACCCGGGGACCAGCGGCTCGCCGCGCGCCTCGAGCAGCACCACTGATGGCCCGTCAGGGACACGGGCTGCCAGGTCAGCGGTGGTGAGGATCAGCGCCGACCCGGCATCGGCGAGCAGGGTGCGGCGCCGCCCGGCCGGCAGCTCGGGATCCAGGTGCAGGTAGGCCGCACCGGCGCGCAGCACACCGAGGATCGCGGGCACGGCGAGAGCTCGGGGCAGGCACAACCCGACAATGTCCTCGGGCCCCGCGCCGGCGGTGCGAACGGCGGCGGCGATGTTCTCGACGGTGGCGTCCAGTTCCGCGAAAGTCCAGCTCCGCACCGACGTCGTCAGCGCCGCGTCGTGTGCCGCCGTGGCCGCCAGGTCGGCCAGCAGATCCAGCGGCGTCACGACCGCAGGCGCAGCATGAGGGCCGCTCGCTTGTGCGGCAGGTCCACCTCGGCATGCAGCACGAAGGCGGCGCGAGTGAACATCGCGCGTGCAGCGAGGTGGGCGGCCTCGGGGTCGGCCACGATCCGGGTACAGGCCGCCTCGGCGCGCAACAGAGCGTTGCTGATCTCGGCAACGATCACCGTCCCGAGCCCTTGCCCGGTCAGTTCCTCCTCGCCGATCGCCAGGTGTACCCCGAGGTCGTGCGGATCGGCGTCGTAATGCTCGGCGAGCACGTCGCGGGCGGGCCGGTAGATCTCCACATAGGCGAGATCTCGCCGGCGCCCCTCGCACGGTCCGCTGATGATCCAGGGCCGGGAATGTTCCCCCGCGAGCTGCGCGGTGAGTGCGGCCGACCAACTCGCCCGCGACCAGGCCTGCTCCCAGCGGGTGGCCACGTGCGGGCGGTGCATCCAGGTGTGCAGCAGCTCCAGGTCGGGCCCGTCGGGGCGCACCAGACGCGCGGTCCAATCCTGGGACAGGGCCGGGACCGGCGGCGGGCCCGCCGTCAGCACCTGCGGGGATAGGGCACCCGTCAACTCGCGCGAGGCAACGACGAGCTCGCCGCGTTGACTCATCACGTGGTCCATTCCGGTCCTGACACGAAAAAGTTTCGGTGAGGCAATCCTAACCTCGGCTTGACTGCGGCGCGGCCAGCGCCTCAGGAGGCACACCTGCGGCCGCTGCCCGGGTTTGGGCGGCGGCCGCAGGACTGCACAGCAGGGGCGAGGTGTCAGGTGCTACGGAATGTTGGGCGTGGACTCACAGGTGGTCCCGAGCTGGGTGTCGGTGCCCTCGCCCCCGTCACAGGTGTCGGTGCCGGCGCCACCGGCCAGGCGGTCGTCGCCCGCCCCGGCGGTGATCGTGTCGTCGCCGTTACCGCCCAGGATCAGCTTCTCGTTGCCGGCGCCGGTGTCGATGATGTCGTTGCCGCCCCCGAAGATCAGTCGGGTCTGGTTCGGCGCTTCCGTCCCGAGAGCGGTGCCGTCGGCGTTGTTGGCGTTGCGGGAGAAGCTGTCCCCGGCCACGACGGCCCGGCGGTTGTTGCCGTCGGTGCCGAAGCCGTCATCGGCGCTCCCGAGCAGGATCGTGTCGTTGCCGAAGCCGGTGTTGGAGTCCGCGGCACCGTTGCTGTAGTGATCGCCCAGCACGAACTGGGTGCCGACGGTGTTGGGCAGGTTCGGGATCAGCGGCGTCAGCGGCGCGGGGCTGCCGTCCGGGCCCTGGATGAAGTCGTCTCCCCCGCGGCCACCGACCAGGCGGTCACCGAAGTGATCACCAGTCAGGTTCTGCGCCGAACCGGTGAGCTTGATCAGGCGGTCATTGCCGCCGTCACCGTTCACGGTGCCACCGAAGAGCGGCCCGGCCAGGGTCGGCGGCGTCGTGGTCGGGTCGGCGGCGGGGATGGGCTCTTCTCGGGCAACGTGGTCGCCCACGAGGTCGTCGCGGTTGCCGCCCTGGTCGAAGATCCGGTCGTCGCCGCCGTTGCCCAGCACGTTCCCGCCCTCGGTGGTGATGCTGTCCCCGACGTGGAAGTCGAAGGAGTTCACCGCGGAGTTGGCGGGGTCGGTCGCGCCGAGGTCGATGATGACGTCGTCGCCACCGTCGCCGCGCACGTCGCCGGTCTCCCCGGCGAAGTGATCCCCGACCAGGTTGTCGCCGAGGAACCCGGCCGCCGCGTCGCCGATGTTGCCGGTGTCGATGAGGGTGTCGTTGCCGCCGTCGACCGTGATCGAGCCGTCGTCGGTGGAGTGGTCCCCGATCATCAGGTCATTGCCGGGGCCGCCGAGGAGTCGGTCGTTCCCGGCCGGGATGGCGATGTCGCCCTCGAGCAGCGAAGTGTCGCCCACCACGATGTCGTCTCCCTCGCCGGCGTCGATCCGGTCGTTCCCGCCCTGTCCGGCGATGTCGTCGTCGCCGCCGCGGGCGCAGATGCGGTCGTCCCCGCCCTTGCCGGTGATGAAGTCGCTTCCGTCGGTGCCGATGATGACGTCCGGGCCCTTGGTGCCGATGATGCGGACGTCGAAACCGTCCGGGTCGTTGACGAGGTTGCGCACGGTGACCTTGGTCGGCTTCTTGCCGAAGCACCGGGTGCCGTCCGCCGAGAGCCCGACCGTGTTGGGGGTCGGGATGGTGGTGTCCCTGGTCGCTGTGGCTTGCGCAGGGGTCGCTGTGGCCCCCGCAGGCCCGGTGCTCTGTGCCGAGGCGGCCTGGGTCAGCGCGAGGGTGCTCATCGCACACGCGGCGGCGGCCACGGTGGCCACGCCGATTCGGATTCGTTCGCGTCGCATGTCTAGGTGCTCCCCTTCAGCCGACGAGCAACGGGTGGCGCCCCACGTGGCGCCTGCGCTCAATGCAGGAAGGCTAGCCTTACCTGGGGCAGTCGACCGGGAGACACGCCCGTCCGGGTGACGCCTGGACTGCGGGCCGGGCCAAGCTCTTTGCGTGGCCTCAGAGGGTCGACAGCCAGTTGCGCAGCAGTTGCGCCCCGGCGTCGCCGGACTTCTCCGGGTGGAACTGGGTCGCGCACAACGCCCCGTTCTCCACCGCGGCCACGAAGGGCTCGCCGTGGGTGGCCCAGCTGACCTGGGGCGCGGGGAAGGGCTTGGTCACCACCAGGTCCCAGCGGCGCGCGGCGTACGAGTGCACGAAGTAGAAGCGCTCGGCCTCGATCCCGGCGAACAACCGCGAGGTCGGGGCCGCGCAGAGCGTGTTCCAGCCCATGTGCGGCAGCACCGGCGCGTGCAGGCGCTCGATCACCCCAGGCCACTGCGCGCAGCCCGTGGTGGTGACGCCGTGCTCGACCCCGACCTCGAAGAGCACCTGCATCCCGACGCAGATCCCGAGCACCGGGCGCCCGCCGGCCAGGCGTCGCCCGATCACCTCCGGGCCGGCCACTGCGCGCAGGCCCTTCATGCAGGCTTCGAACGCCCCCACCCCGGGCACCACCAAGGCGTCGGCGTTCTCCGCTGCCTTGCGATCGGCCGTCACCGTGACGCTCGCGCCCGCCCGCTCCAACGCGCGTTGAGCCGAGCGCAGGTTCCCCGACCCGTAATCCAGCACCACCACGTTCAGGCTCACCGCGCCAACGCCGCCCGCGCCAACGCCGCCCGCGCCACGACGTAGCGGCCGGAGGGGTGGTGGCGATGGCCACCCCACCGTCGGGCGCGACCGGGGCTGCTCCCCGCGCGGCCGGGCGCTGCGTGACGCCGCCGCCTTCGATGGGCGTGAGGTCGGGGTGCCCTCGACCAAGGGCACCCTGTCGGCCGACGCGCGGTGAGGATCCCTCGTAGCGTCCGAAGGAGTGGTCGCTATAGCGACCACTCCTTCGGACGCTACGAGGGATCCTCACCGCGCGTCGGCCGACAGGGTG
>JBQTII010000132.1:0-17605 GCA_052388275.1 Sporichthyaceae bacterium
GGGCGGGGTGGGTGTTATTGGGGGGTTGAGTTCCCTCGCGCGTTGCTCCCGCCCAAGGGGTTCCTATCGCCCCCTGTTCGGCGGACGCAACGATCTATCTGGCGATAGTGCCCCGAGTTGAGCGCCGTGCCCACGCCTGCAGACGCCGGCCTACACGTCTATGCGATCGGGATGCGCACGCCCTTCCGCGGGATCACGGTGCGCGAGGGTGTGCTGGTCCAGGGCCCGGCCGGCTGGGGGGAGTTCGCACCCTTCGCCGAGTACGACGCGGTCGAGTGCGCACCGTGGTGGCGGGCGGCCCACGAGGCGGCCTTCGAGGGCTGGCCGGCGCCGCGCCGACGCCGCATCCCGGTCAACGTCACCGTCCCGGCCTGTGACCCCGAGCGGGCGCACGCGATCGTGGCGGCGTCGAGTTGCCGGACGGCGAAGGTCAAGGTCGCCGAGGTCGGTCAGGGCTTGGCCGAGGACCTCGCGCGGGTTGAGGCGGTGCGTGACGCCCTCGGCCCGCTCGGGGCCCTCCGGGTCGATGCCAACGGCGGCTGGTCCGATCCGGACACCGCGGTGGCCGCGATTCGCGAGTTGGACCGATTGGTAGGGCTGGAGTATGTCGAGCAGCCATGCCGGCGCGTCGAGGAGCTGGCCGCGGTCCGCCGCCGGGTCGACGTGCCGATCGCGGCGGATGAATCCATCCGGCGGGCACCCGACCCCATGGCAGTCGCTCGTGAACGCGCGGCCGATATCGCCGTGATCAAGGTCGCGCCGCTCGGCGGGGTACGGGCCGCGTTGGAGATGATCGAGCGCATTGGCCTGCCCGCGGTGGTGTCCTCGGCGTTGGAGACCTCGGTCGGGATCGCGGCCGGGGTAGCGCTGGCGGCGGCGTTGCCGGAGCTGCCGTATGCGTGCGGCCTGGCCACCGTCGCGCTGCTCGATCACGACGTGGTCGCCGATCCTTTCCTTCCGGTCGACGGGCATCTGACGGTGCGTCGATGCGAGCCGGACCCGGCGTTGTTGGCGGCGAGTGCGGCCTCGCCGGAGGTCGCCGCTGCGTGGAGCATCAGGATTGGCGCAACTCGGGCGCTCGGCCCCTGATCAACGTTGGTGCTGGTGGGGCGCCCCACGCGCAGCGCCGCAGCCCGCGCACTGGATCACCAGCCGACGTCGCGGCACCGGAGCGGGCCGGGGACACTGGTGGGATGAATCCCTCGACCGCGTTGGCGCGCGTTCTGGTCGACGAGTTGGCCCGCTGTGGCGTCACCGAGGCCGTGCTCTCGCCCGGGTCGCGCTCGGGGCCGCTGGCCCTGGCGCTGTACGCCGAATCGCGGATCCGTCTGCACGTGCGCATCGATGAGCGGTCGGCCTCCTACCTCGCGCTCGGGCTGGCCAAGGCGAGCGGGCGGGTGGTGGCGCTGCTGTGCACCTCGGGGACGGCGGCGGCGACCTTCCATCCTGCAGTGCTGGAGGCGGACGCCAGCGGCGTCGGTCTGCTGGTGCTGACTGCGGACCGTCCGCCGGAACTGCGCGGCACCGGCGCGAGTCAGACCGTCGACCAGCTGCACCTGTTCGGGCGTGCCGTGCGCTTCTTTCACGAGGTGGGTGCAGCCGAGGCGCTGGCCGGTCAGGTCGGGTACTGGCGCTCGCTGGCGGGGCGCGCGGTGGCAGCAGCCGCCCGCGGACCGGTGCACCTGAACCTGGCGTTGCGGGAACCATTGACCCCCGACGGCGACGAGTCCTGGCCGGAGTCGTTGAGCGGGCGCGCCGAGGGCCGGCCCTGGGTGACGGCCAATCAGGTTGCGTCGGCCCCGGGTGCACCGCTGTCCGAGGTGCTCGGTGGCCCATTACCCGAATGTGGAGCGGTGGTCGTGGGAGACGGCGCGCTCGACCCGGCCGGGGCGGTCGCGTTCGCGGAGGCCGCCGGGTGGCCGGTCTTCGCCGAGCCCACCAGCGGGGCTCGATTCGGCCCCAACTCGATCGCGGCCTACCCACTCATTCTGGCCAGTCCCGGGCTGCGGGCACCGCGCCCGGAGGTGGTGCTCACGGTGGGGCGACCCGCCTTGTCGCGCTCGTTGCTGGCCTGGATCCGCAGCGCAGCGCGGCAGGTGGTCGTCGACCCATCGCCGGCGTTCGCCGATCCGACTCGGACCGCCGAGATCGTGCTGCCCTCGCTGCCCAGCGGGGCCGGGCAGAGGGCGGCCGCGATCGAATGGCTGGCCGGCTGGCAGGGCGCCGGTGCTCGCTGCGCGGCCGCCGTCGACGCGGTCCTTGATGACGCGTCACTGGCTGAGCCGGGGATCGCCCGGGCTCTCGCTCGCGCGTTGCCCACCGGTGCGCTGCTGGTCACCGGCCCGAGCCGGCCGATCCGCGACCTGGAGTTGACGATGCCCGCCCGCGGCGACCTCCGGGTGCTGGCCAACCGCGGCGTGAACGGGATCGACGGTGTGGTCTCCACCGCCGTGGGTGCGGCGCTCGCGTACCAGCGCGCCGGCGGCGGACCGGCCTACGCGCTGCTCGGGGATCTGACCTACCTCTACGACCGCAACGGCCTGCTGCTGGGACCGCAGGAGTCGCGCCCGGATCTGTGCCTGGTCGTCGTCGACAACGACGGCGGCGGGATCTTCTCGACGCTGCCCCAGTCAGGTCTCGACGGCTTCGAGCGGGTGTACGGCACACCGCTGGGAATCGATGTCTGCGCCGACGCGGCACTGGCAGGGTTGGCCGTCCAGGACGTAGCGGATCCCGATGACCTCGTGGCGGCGTTGTCGCCCGCTGCGGGGATGCGTCTCGTGCGGGTCCGGACCGACCGGCATGCCGGGGCGGACCTGCTGGTCCGGCTACAGAGGGCCGTGAACGCCGTTCTTCACTGACGCATCATCAGAATTAGTGCGCGTCGACGCCGACGTACTCGGCGAACACGTCATCGCCATCGAGCTCGCTGGGTTGGCCGACGAAGGCGACTTCGCCCTTGTTCAGCAAATACACGTAGTCCGCGGCGGCCAACGCCCGGGTGACGTACTGCTCGACGAGGAGCAGCGAGGCGCCTTCCTGGCGCAGCAGAGTGAAGAACTCGAAAATCTCGTCGACGACCTTGGGTGCCAGCCCCATGGAGACCTCGTCGAGCAGGGCGACCTTGGGGTTCTGGACGTAGGTGCGGGCGAGCGCGACCATCTGCTGCTCGCCACCGCTCATCGTCCCGGCCGCCTGGTTGAGTCGCTCCCCGAGCCGGGGAAAGGCATGCACGGCCCGCTCGATCGACTCCTTCTCCTTGCCCGCGGGGGACTGCAGCACAAGGTTCTCCCGCACCGTCAGCGACGGGAAGATTCCGCGGCCCTCCGGCACGTGGCAGACCCCACGCTTGGCGAGCTGGTGCGGGGCACAGCGGGTGACGTCCTCGCCGGCGAAGACCAACTGACCAGCGGTCGGATGCAGTAGGCCACTGGCGACCCGCAGCAGCGTGGTCTTGCCGGCGCCGTTCGCGCCAAGTAACGCGACCACTGAACCCGCCGGCACCTTCAGGTCGACGCCGCGCAGCACCTCGGTACCTGCGTAGCCGGCGTGAATGTCGCGTAGTTCGAACACGTGGTCGTGCCCCTCAGACCTCTATGCCGGACCCGGCGAGCTTGTGCTCGTCGTCCAGGCCGGCCTCGACGGCCTCGCTGCCGAGGTAGGCGGCACGGACCAGGTCCGAGGTCCCGACCTCGCGTGCGGTCCCCTCGAAGATCGGCTTGCCGAAGTCGAGGACGTGGATGTAATCGCAGGTGCTCATGACCAGCGCCATGTCGTGCTCGACGATCAGGATGCCGATGCCGCGTTCGCTCACGAGATTGCGCAGGATGTCGCCGAACTTCTGGGTCTCGCCCTTGTCCAGGCCGGAGGATGGCTCATCGAGCAGCATGACCGAGAACCCGCCGGCGATGCAGCGAGCGAGTTCGACGAGGCGGCGTTGCCCGGTGGACAGGTCCGCCGGGCGGCGGTCGATCAGGGCTTCGATGCCGCACAGGGCGACCGACTCCTTCACCGCCTTCGCGACCTTGATCGCGTCAGTGCGGCGGCCCAGGATGTGGCGCCAGGGCGCGGAGCCCGCCATCCCTGCTTCGCGGCCGAGGGAGACGTTGTCGCGCACGGTGAGGGAGTCGAAGAGTTCCATCCGCTGGAACGTCCGGCCCAGGCCGCGCTGGGCCCGGGCGTGCGGGGTCTTGTTGGTGACGTCCTCGCCGAACAGTTCGACCGTGCCACTGGTCGGGCGCAGCAGGCCCGAGCATGCGTTGAAGGTGGTGGTCTTGCCCGCCCCGTTCGGGCCGATCAGGCCGGTGATCCGCCCGAGCGGCGCAGTCAGGCTGATGCGGTCGACGGCCAAGTGGCCGCCGTAACGGACCGACACTTCGCGCACGGTGAGCCCATCGCCTGCGCTCTGCTGCTCCGGCATTGCGCCGCCTCCTCGCTGGGGTCACTCGGCCCGATCCGCCGGGCGCACGCTGCGCCCGGACAGCTGCACCATAGTCGGACATTTGTGATGGAAACCACACGGTCTGGTCTGTATAGTACTCACTAGCTACGCTTCGTCCATACAGCCCGTCCAGTCGCCTACGGGCAGAGGGAGCATCCATGCCGCGCACCAAGGGCACCGGCCGTGCGATCCCCTGGCTGGCTACCGGACTGGCGGGCCTGACCGCGGCCGGCGCGAGCGCGATCGCCTGGGTGCCCTCGGCGGGAGCCGAGACCTCGGATTTCTACGAGGCCCGCGCACGCTCGGTCTTCGTCGACGGGTACTTCACCAACGGCTCCATTCCCGGCGGAGTGCGGCCAGAGGGCGGGGGCCCGCAGACCGACGCCGCCCAGTCCTCCCTGGACAAGGGCGACGCCAACGCCTCCTTCCCCTACTTCGGCGACGTCGTTCCCACCGCGCCCGGCGTGATCAGCGGCCTGTTCGGATTCCCGGTGCCGCCCTATCCCTTCACCGCCTCCTCGACCTTTGGCGCGGCGCCGGCCAAGGCCAGCTATCCGGGCATCGAGCTCTCTGCTGTCAGCCGGTCGACCTCGACGGTGGCCGACGCGGTGGTCGGCTCCTCCGGAGCGGGTGCCCTGGCGCACTCCGAGATCGACGAGAGCGCGGACGGCTCCGTGGTCGCGCTGGCCTCCACATCCTCACCGCTCACCGTCCTGGGACCCCTGGTCAGTCTCAAGGGCTTCGAATCGATGGTGCGGGTGACGGCGGACAGCACCGGCTCCTTGACGCGCCAGTCCAGTTTCTCGATCGACGAGATCTCGGTGCCCGGTCTGGTGCTGAAGATCCCCGAGCAGAGCCCGTCGTCCTTCCCGATCCCGATCCCGTTCCCGATCCCGGGCGTGCCCGCTCCGGACCCGATCCCCGCCCCCCCGTTCCCGTTCCCGATGGGCGGGGAGACCATCAGCGAGCCGAAGATCGGCTTCATCGACGGCTTCTTCACGATCTCGCTGCCGTTCGCCGGTGCGACCCAGAAGTACGCGTTGCCCGCCGAGCCGGTGATGGCGGCGTTCAAAGCGCAAGGCGTCACGCTGAACTACACGGCGGCCCAGAAGACCAAGACCGGCCTACTCGGCGGCGTCTTCACCGTGCAGTACACCTTCCCGGCACCCCCGGACAACCCGTTCTACCAGGGTCCGACCCCGGCGACGTTCATCGTCGGCTCCGCCGATGCCTCGGTCGATCGCAAGGCAGCGACGACGGCTGCCGCGGCGCCCGTCATCGCGCCAGATGTGGCCGAGGTGCTTCCGGCCGACCCCGCCCCGATCATCGACGCCGCGCTCGCGCCGGCGGTGGCGGAGGTCGGCCTCCCGGCGCCGGCCGCGGTGCCGACGGTCGATCTCGTCCCGGCGTCGCCGGCGCAGTCCGGCGACACGGCCGAGTTCGTCGCCGCGGGTCTGCCGGCTTTCACGGGCAGTGATTTCTCCGCCATCTATCTCGGTCTGATCGGCGTCGCCGTCGTTGCACTCGCGACCGTTGCCGTCGTGGGTATCAAGGGAGTATCAGCCTGATGGACCTCATGAATCTGCTCCGCACCCAGTGGGACCGGGCGATCGCGGTGCTCGCCGCCATCGGCGGCGCGGTCGCGCTCGTGATCGGCTGGATCGGGGTCAGCGGCACGCCGAACGTGGCCAAGCAGTTGCCCTACGTCATTTCCTCGGGGTTGACCGGCATCTTTCTGCTCGGCATCGCGGCGGTGCTCTGGCTGACGGCTGACCTGCGTGACGAGTGGCGCGAGCTGCGCCGCGTCGGGAACCTGCTGGACCGTGAGCTGACCGACCGTCAGGCCGAGCGGGCGGCGGCGGGAACCCATGGCCGCCCTTGAAACACCGACCCGAGGGCGCCGCGGCGCGGTGGCTCCCGAGCAGGCGGATGTCGGGTCCGCCAGGGCGACGGAGCCGGCCGGCCCAGCGGGCCCTCGCCGGCGTCGGCGCTACCTGCGTGAGCCCGCGCCGTGGCGGCGAAGTGACCTGATCCGAGCGGGCATCCTCGCCGTCATCGGGTTGGCCGTGTCGGTGTGGGGCTGGTTCGGTGTCAGCGGCGAGGTACGCCTGCGCGAGCAGGAGGTCTGGGTGGTCGTGGCCATGTTCGGCGCCGTCATCGCGGCGCTGGGCGGTTCCTACCTCGTGCTGGTGTGCATGCGCGAGGTGCGCCTGGGTCAGCGGCAGCTGATGATCGACATCGCCGAGGTCATGGCGTGGCCGGTCAGTGGAAAGGGCCGCGTGCTGGATATCGCCGCGCTCGCCGAATCCGCCGAGGTCACCGGCGCCCTGGTCACCGGAGGGGGCATGACGTTCGTGCACCACCCCGACTGCCCGATCGTGCGTGGCAAGGCCACCGAACCCATCACCGATGCCGAGGCCCAGCGTCGTGGGCTGCAGCGCTGCGGGATGTGCGCCCCATGAGCGAGTACGTCCCCTTCCTCGTCTTCGGCGTCGTCACCGGGTCCATCTACGGCATCTGCGCGATGGGTCTGGTACTGACCTATAAGACCTCCGGGGTCTTCAACTTCGGGCACGGGGCGGTGTGCGCGGCCTCCGCCTACGGGTTTTACGAACTGCGTCAGGAACGCGGCCTGCCATGGCCGGTCGCCGGGTTGCTGATCCTGTTCGTGATGGGTCCGCTGGTCGGCCTGCTCCTGGAACGACTAGCGGCCGGGCTTGCACCGGTGTCCACCGCCTACAAGGTCGTCGGCACCGTGGGTCTGCTGGTCTTCATCCAGTCCACGATCGTGCTGATCTTCTCCGGGCAGGGTCTGCGCTTCGCGTCCTTCTTCCCGCAGGATGAGGCATTCGCCCTCTCCGGGGTCAAGGTCACCGTGGACTCGGTGATCACCGTCGGCATCGGTGTGGGGGCGGCGCTCGCGCTGTTCCTGTTCTTCCGCCTCACCCGCCTGGGCACCGCGATCCGCGGTGTGGTCGATGACCCCCAGTTGCTCGACATGACCGGGGAGTCCCCGACGAAGGTGCGGCGCACCGCGTGGGTGATCGGCTCGGTGTTCGCCTCCGCGTCCGGCATCCTGTTCGCCTCCGTGCAGCAGCAGGTCGACGTCAATGTCCTGTCGATCCTCATCGTCCAGGCCTTCGGTGCGGCCACCATCGCGTTGTTCCGCAATCTGCCGATGTGCCTGGTCGGCGGCATCATCGTCGCCCTGCTGCAGAAGCTCGTGAGTAAGGACCTGGGCAGCGGTGAGTTCGAGCAGCTCGCCGGCCTGGACCTGGCGGTCCCGTTCCTCGTGCTGTTCATCGGTCTGTTGGTCATCCCGCGCCGGCACCTCGTCGAGGTCGGGCGTGCGGTCAAGCAGCGCGCGGCCAAAGAGAGCCGGCTTCCGTTGGCGATCCGCAGGTCCGGTCTCGGCGTGACCTTCGCCGTGGCGCTCACGGTGCCTATGTGGGCCGGATCCCACCAGATCGCGTGGAACGTCGCGCTCTCCCAGGTGGCGCTGTTCCTGTCGTTGCAGCTGTTGGTACGCACCTCTGGCCAGATCTCCCTCGGGCAGATCGGATTTGCGGCGATTGGGGCTTCCACGTTCGCCCACATGCTCAGCCGTGATGTTCCGTGGTTCGCAGCGTTGCTGATCGGCGGGTTGGTGTGCGTGCCCGCGGCGCTGATCATCGCGGTGCCGGCGATCCGGCTCTCCGGGCTCTACCTCGGCCTGGCCACGCTCGGCTTCGGCATCGTGCTCAACCAGTTCTTCTACACCAAGGACTACATGTTCGGTTTCGGCAGCGTCGACACCCCGCGACCTGGGTTCTGGGGCATGGACGACGACGAGCGGTACTACTACCTCCTGCTGGCCGTGGCCGTGGTCGCGATCGCGGCCGTGCTCTGGATCGAGAAGTCCCGGCTGGGCCGGATGTTGCGCGGAATGGCCGACGCGCCCGTGGCGCTGTCCACCCTTGGTCTGTCCGTCAACGTCTCGCGCACCCTGGTGTTCTGTATCTCCGGGTTCCTGGCCGGGATCAGCGGGGCGCTGTTCGCGTCGATGTTCGGCTCGGTCAGTGCGGAGAGCTACTTCTTCATCCAGTCGCTGATCGTGCTGGCGGTGCTCGCGATCTCCGGTCGTCGCACCGTGGTCGCGGTGATCGTGGCGCCGATCCTGCTGTTCGTGGTGCCGAACTACGTCACCAACCCGGACTTCTTCACGGTGTTGCAGATGTTCTTCGGTCTCGCGGCGATCCTTGCGGCCGTCGGCTCCCAAGGCGCCTTCGACCGCTGGTACGGCGCGGCCGCGGCCCGTTTCGCGCACCGCCGATCCGGACCCGCGAGTGTGCGCGTCGAGGACTACCTGGCCGAGCAGGCCGCGAAGACTCCACCCGAGCGAGTGCCGGTCGGCGCCGCGCGCTGATCTAGGCACCGAAATGCCTCCACCCCTGAGCACACGTTGTACCGAAAGGACCGAGACGATGGCACCCCGAAGCATGACGCGACACCCCCGCCGCTGGATTGCCGTGGCCGTGGTGGCAACCCTGGCGCTGGCCGGTTGCGGTACCCGACAGTCCGACGAGGCGATCGAACTAGCTGACGGGTCCTCACGTGTCATCGCAAGTGGGGAGTCGGGCGGGGGGCCGAGCACTGTTGGTGCGGACGGTGCCGCCGCGGCGGTCCCGGGGAGCGTGCCGGCCCCGGCAGGTGTAGGAGTCGAGGCAGGTGTGCCGGGGGCGGACCCCGGCGCCGCCCCGGGTGCCTCGACCTCAACCGGCAAGGGCGAGGGCGGCAAGGGTAGCGATTCGGCGACCACGCCGGGCCAGCCCGCAGGTGGCAGGCCCGCACCGGGCAAACCCGCAACGACCACGGTGGCCACGGGCGCGAAGGCCCCGTGTACTGCCGTCGGCGCGCCGGTGATCATCGGCCAGACCTCGCCCTCCTCGGGCATCATCGGGGCTTCCACCTTCAACATGCGTGCCGGCCTGGCGCTGTGGGCCAAGGCAGTCAACGCCGCCGGTGGGGTGCAGTGCCACCCGGTGAACCTGCTGCAGATGGACGACGGGGCCGACCCGGCTCGAGTCACCTCGAACCTGTCCGCGATGAAGGCCAAGGGCGCGGTCGCGATCGTCGGGGCAGGCGTCCCGACCACCTTCCCGGCCGCGCGCCAGTTCGCGGAGAAGAACAAGATCCCGTTCGTCGGCGGTGACCTCATCGAGGCGCCGTGGTTCGCGAGTGAGTTCATGTTCCCGCAGGGCGGTTCGCCGCTGGCGGCCTACGCGGGCGCGACCAAGGAGGCCGCCAAGAAGGCCGCCACCACGAAGGTCGGCCTCATCTACTGCGTCGAGGCGGCGATCTGCGGAACCATCAACGAGAACTTTCAGGCGATGTCCGCGGCCTCCGGTCTGGCGGTCGTGCTGCGCAAGGTCTCCTCGATCACCTCCCCGGACTACACCGCGGAATGTCAGGCCCTCAAGGCCGCCGGGGCCGAGGCCGTGTTCGTTGCGCTGGAGGGATCCGGTGACGCCCGGTTCTCACGATCCTGCTTGTCGTTGGACTACGCGCCGCCCGCGGCGACCTCCGCGCTGTCGGTGAGTGCCGAGGCCGCGCTGGACCCGAACTTCCGCAAGCTCGGGGTCTTCCTGGGCACCGGAACCGCCCCCTACCAGGCGACCGACACCGCGGGCGGGCGCGAGTTCCGGGCCGCCTACGACCGCTTCACCCCGGGCGGCTCGATCGACCAGAACACGATCAGCCAGTGGGCGTCGGGCAAGTTGTTCGAGAAGGCCTTGGAGAAGGTGTTCACGAAGGCGCGCAGCGGTCCTATCACCACCGAGATGATCCTGGAAGGGCTGTGGCAGATCAAGAACGAGAAGCTCGACGGGCTGGCGCCGGGGGTGACGTTCAACAAGGGTGCCCCGCCGACCCAGAACGACTGCTACGCGCTGCTCAACCTGACGACGTCGGGCTACACCGCCCCGAAGGGCAGCAAGTTCGAGTGTTTCCCCAACATCCCACGCGGCTTCTGAGTCTGCCGTGCGCGGGGCAGTCGTGGCCACAGTAGAGACCGCGTCGCCGGTCGCCATCAAGGGCGTCCGCCGGCCGTCGGTGGTGGTCCGCGCCCTCCTGGTGGACAGCGCGCGCAGATGCTTCGCGGCCAAGGGTTACAGCGGAGCGAGTACTCGCGAGATCGCCACCGAGGCGGGGGTGCACGAGGCGCTGATCTTCCGGCATTTCGGGAACAAGGTGGGGCTGTTCACCGAAGCGGTCGTCGAACCGTTCCGGACGTTGATCGAGGACTTCGTCGATCGCTGGGAGAGTGAGCAGGTTCCGAGCGAGATGTCGACCGAGGAGCTCACCGGGGCCTGGGTGCAGGCCCTGCACGAGTTGATGCGCGAGCACCGGGACCTGGTGGTGGCGCTGATCGCCGCGAACGCGTTCGAGGCTGATTCGTCCGGCGACGGGCAACCGCTGACCGATGCCTTCACCCGGCCGCTGCAGCGGCTAGAAGCCTTCACCCGCCGGGAGATGCGCGGCCGGGGTCTGGTCGGGGACCCGTCGGTCTCGGTTCGCGCCTTGTTCGCCATGGTGATGTCGATGGCGGTTCTCGACGACTGGTTCTTCGCGGGCATGGCACACCGGCCGAGCCGCGAACAGGTGACCACCGAGATGACTCGCCTGGTGGTCTACGGCATCACGGGTTCGGCCCCGGCTGACATCCGGTAGCGCAGCACTTGCCGGGCTGGCGACTCGTCACCGGCCGGTCGCCGGCAACGCCCCGGTCGATCAGGTTGGCCACCAGCGCAGTCTTCTCCGGGATCGGATAGTGGCGCCAGATCTCGCGCTTCATCGCCTCTGGTGACCCACCACCGTGCAGCGAGATCACCGAATACCAGCCCGCCTGGTAGGACGCGGTGAGATCCTCCATCATCCGGGCAACGGCCAGCCGCTTGGGCGCGGGCACGTCCGCCCGAGCGCCCAACACCGCGTCCAGGGCGGCGGCGGTGTGCGGGTTGTGGTCCTCGTCCGGGCCGGGTAGGGCGACGATGAGCCCGCCGGAGACGTAGTGCGCGATGCGCTGCATCTCGTAGATCTGATTGGCCAACAGCAACTTGCCGATGTTGGCGAAGACGACGTCGGGGATCACGGTGCCGCTGGGATGTGCGCTGGCGTAGGTCGACGCGGCCACACCGCAGGCGTAGAAGCCCTCGACCATCGTGATCAGGGCCACCATCTGCTCGCGGATGTGCGGATGGTGGTCGGGGTCGAGCCCGTTGCTCTGCGTCATCAACGCGCCTGCACCGATCAGCAGGTCACCGAACCCGGCCCGGGCACCGATGCAGGTGTGCCGGTGGTGGGTCGCATACGTCGTGGTGGCGAAACCGGCGAACTCGGTCTCACCGGCCAGGAACACTCGCTCCCAGGGGACGAAGACGTCCTCGAAGATGACGACGGCGGTGGACTGGCCGTAGCGGTTCGAGAAGGCCGCCGCGCGTTCCCCGGGGCGTCCGGCGGGCCGGGCCACGATCGTGATGCCGGGGGCGTCCACGGGCAGCGCACAAGTGACCGCGAAGTCAGCGTCCTCGGGTTGCATCGTGCGGCACGGCATCACCAGCAGTTCGTGGACGTAGGGCGCCCCGGTGACGATGGCCTTGGTGCCGCGGATGACGATCCCGTCGCTTCGTCGCTGGCTGATGTGGACGTAGACGTCGGGGTTGGACTGCGCCCCGGGCCGCTGGGAGCGATCGCCCTTGGCGTCGGTCATCGCCACGGCGAGGGTCAGGTCCTCGTCCTGCACCCGGCGCAGGTACTCGCGCAGCCGCGTGTGGTACTCGGTGCCGTGCTCGGCGTCGGCGTCGAAGGTCGCCTGGAACAGTGCGTTGAGGACGTCGTGGGTCAGGTACCGCTGCGCGCAGCCGGACTCCTGGCACACCAGGCGCACGGCCTCGAGCTTGGCGAGCAGGTCCTGCTCGCTGTGATCGAGCGCGGTCATCCGGTTCACCGGCTGACCGCTCAACCCCGGCGCGGTCATGATCGCGGAGTAGCGCGTGTCGTGGGCCAGGTCGTAGCAGACCCCGATCGCGTTGATGCCGGGCGCGAGCACGTCGGCGTCGGCGACGTGCTCGATGCCCACCCCGTCGACGAACACCCGGGGCGAGTAGGACTTGAGCGACTCGCGGTAGTCCGCAGCGGTCAGCAGCACGATCTCCACCTCCACACCGGCGCCGGGGAGCGCACCCCTGCAGTGTTCCCTCCGCGCGCCCTGTTGTGTGAGTTCCGCCCACGCCAGAGGGTGCCGAGGGAGCATGGACAATGTGTCCAGCCATCCTGTACGAATAGGCCTGACGCGACTCGGGACGCCGGCGCGCGCTGCGGAGAGGACCCGACATGCCCAGCCCCAAACCGGCCTATGACCCGGTCTCCATCTCTCCGCTCTCGTTCTGGTCCAAGAGCCCGCGGGGGCGCGACGAGGAGCTCTCCATCCTGCGCCGCGAGCGCCCGGTGAGCTGGCACCCGCCGGCGGAGGGCTCGATGATGGAGCACGACGAGGTCCAGGAGGGCCTGTGGGCGGTGACCTCCAACGCGCTGATCCGCGAGGTCTCCACCGACCCGGCGACCTATATCTCCGGTAACGGCATCAACCTCGAAGACGTGCCGATCGACGTCGTGGAGACCATCAGTTCGTTCCTGGTGATGGACTCCCCGCGCCACACCCAACTGCGCCGGTTGGTCTCCAGCGCCTTCACCCCGAGGCGGGTGCGCGAGATCGAGGAGCAGATCGCCGGGCAGGCGCGCCGCATCGTGGATGCCGTCCTCGACAAGCCCGAAGGCGACCTGGTCGCGGAGGTCGCGCGCAAGCTCCCGATGTGGACGATCTTCGAAATGATGGGGGTCGACGAGGAATACCGAGAAGAGACCGCTTCCGGCGTCGAAGGCATCGTGTCCTGGGCCGATGAGGAGGTCCGCGGCGACATGGAACCCGCCGAACTGCTCTTCGACTCCGCGCTCAAGCTGCTGCGCGTCGCGACCACGGTGCTGGAGCAGCGCCGGAGCCGGCCGCGCGACGATCTGATGACGTCCCTGATCGAGGCCGAGGTCGAAGGACGCCGGCTCACCGACGATGAGATCGCCGGTTACTTCGTGCTGCTCTCCGTCGCCGGGAACGACACCACGCGCAACACCATCGCGAGTACCGCGCGTGCCTTCACCGAGTTCGGCGAGCAGCGCAAGATTCTGAGCGCGGACTTCGACACCCACATCGGCACCGCGGTCGAGGAGATGGTGCGCTGGGCGACGCCGGTGATGACGTTTCGGCGCACCGCCTCCCGCGACGTCGAACTGGGCGGTGTCCAGATCGCCGAGGGTGACTGGCTGGGGCTGTTCTACCAATCGGGCAACCGGGACGAGGCGTGCTTCGCGGACCCGTGGCAGTTCGACGTCACCCGCGACCCGAACCCGCACGTCGGCTTCGGCGGGGGTGGACCGCATTACTGCCTGGGCACGATGCTGGCCCGCACCCAGCTGCGCTGTGTCTGGTCCGAGTTGCTCACCAAGGCCCCCAACCTGCAGGTCGGCGAGCCGGATTATCTGGTCGGGAACTTCATGGCCGCCATCAAACGTCTGCCGTACCGCCTCAACCTCTAGGGTCGACTTGGATCACCCACACCGTCCCGCCGCGTCGGCGACGAAGGAGCCGTTGGCCGTGTCGAAGGAGCCTGAGCATGCGTGAGTTCGCCAGTCTTGATGAGTTCGTCGCTGCGTCCGGTGAGTCCCTCGGTCACTCGGATTGGCTGACGATCGATCAGAAACGGATCGACACCTTCGCGGAGGGGACCGGGGATTATCAGTGGATCCACTGCGACCCCGAGAAGGCGGCGGCGGGTCCGTTCGGGACGACGATCGCACACGGCATGCTCACCGTCTCGCTGTACCCGCTGTTCATGACGGAGATTTATAAGGTCCACGGCCCGAAGATGGGCGTGAACTACGGCTTCAACAAGGTGCGCTTCCCGACACCGGTCCCGGTGGGCTCGGAGCTGCGGATGAGCCTGGCTATCGGGGAGGTCACCGCCTTCGACGGCGGTGCGCAGGCCACGATGCTCGGCTCGATCGAAATCCGCGGCGCCGCCAAGCCGGCGTGCGTGTTCGAGGCCATCGTCCGCTACGTCAACTGAGGTCGCGCCGTGAATCCGTCCGAGGCCAAGGCCCTCATCGCCTCCGGCGAGGTCCTGCTCGACCTGTACTCCGACGGCGTCGGGCACCTGCGGCTCAACCGCCCGGAGGCGTCCAACGCGATGAGTAACGAGTTCCTGCGCGCGCTCTTCGACGCGGTGATGCGCGCTCACGGTGAGTCCGCCATGCGCGCCCTCGTGCTCTCCGGTGAGGGGCGGCACTTCTGCGCGGGCGGTGATGTGAAGGACTTCGCGGCCAAGGGCGATCACCTGCCGGACTACCTGCGTGAGGCCACGACCTGGCTGGGCATGGTGGCCGGTGCGCTGATCCGCTTGCAGCAGCCGGTGGTCGTCGCCGTGCAGGGCTATGCGGCCGGTGGTGGAGGGCTCGGGCTGGTGTGCGCGGGTGACCTGGTGGTGGCCGGCCGGCGCGCGAAGTTCATGTCGGGGGCCACCCGGGCCGGGATGGCTCCGGACGCCGGTTCGACTGTCGCGCTACAGCGGATCGTTGGCTTGCGCAAGGCCATGGAGATCGTGCTGTTGAACCCGACGCTGAGCGCGGACGAGGCACTCGCCCTGGGTCTGGTCAACCGGGTCGTCGACGACGAGGCCGTGCTCGAGGAGGCGTTCGGGCTGGCCCGCACACTGGCGGCCGGCGCCCCGCTCGCGATGGCCGCGGCCAAGCGCTTGCTGTGGGACGGCGTCGGCCGCTCGATCGAGGAGGCCTTCCCGGATGAATCCCGGACGGTGTCCGCGCTGTCCGGCACCGCGGATGCGCGCGAGGCGCTCGCCGCGGTGATCGAGAAGCGTGCGCCCGAGTTCAAGGGCTTGTAGATGAACTTCGACTACACCGGACGCACGGCGATCGTCACCGGCGGCGGGCGGGGGATCGGTGCCGCCGTATGCCGTGCCCTGGCCGCCGGTGGCGCGACGGTGCATGTCGTCGACCGTGACCTGGAACCGGCGAGGCAGGTCGCGAAGCAGATCGGCGGCACCGCGGTGCATCTCGATGTCACCGACCCGGAGGCGGTCGAGGTTGCGTTGTCCGGCCTCGGGGCCGACATCCTGGTCAACAACGCCGGCTTCGATGACCACTGCTGGTTCACCGACGCCACCCCCGCCTACTGGCGGCGGTTGGTCGCGGTGAATTTGGAGGGCGTCTTCGCCTGCACCCATGCGGTGCTACCTGCGATGCAGCGCGCTCGCTTCGGACGCATCGTCAATGTGGCATCGGAGGCCGGTCGCGTCGGGTCGAAGGGCAACGCCGTCTATGCGGCGTCCAAGGGCGGGGTGATCGCGTTCGCCAAATCGATCGCCTTGGAGAACGCTCGCTACGGCATCACGTCCAACACGATCCTGCCCGGCCCGATCGACACCCCGCTGTTGGACCAGGTGCGTGCGCACGCCAACGGCTCCGCGATGATCGCCGCGATGACCGGGGCGACTGCACTGGGCCGCCTAGGGACCCCCGACGAGGTGGCCGCTGCCGCCGCGTTCCTTTGCTCGGAGCAGGCCGCCTACATCACTGGGGAGAGCCTCGGGGTCTCTGGCGGGATGGGCATCGGCGGCTGATCAGATCGCGATCAGCACCAGGGTGGGATCGAGCGCGCGCAGATCGTCGGGGTCGCTGGTTACTACTGGCTGGCCTGTCCGCCGTGCACAGATCACCACGTGCGCGTCGGCGATGTCCGCGCTTCCACTGACTGCCAGCAGACGGCCCACGGCGGTGGCGTCTGCGCGGTCAAGGGAGATCACTGTCGTTGCGGGTGAGCGCAGCATCCGCGACAGTCGGGCCTGACGTGCTGGGTCGCGGACGGCCTGGGCTAGCGCTGCGGCGGGAACGGTGACCGGAATCGAACGGTCGCGGGCGCGGGCGAGCAATGCGACCACTCGTCGATCGTGTCGGTCCAGCGCGATCAAGGCACCCGCGTCGAGCGTGGCGCCACTGCTCACACCGTTCCGCCTAGGACCGAGTCCGCCCATGCGCACTCGGCCTCGGTGAGCGGCCCACCGGTTGCCTCCAGCGCTTCGGTAAGGGCTGCGCCCCACCCGGCATCGTCGTCGATGGCGACACCAACAGCACGCTGGACGAAGCCGGAGACGCTGCTCGCGCGCCCCTGCGCGACCAAACGCCGGACCTCCTCGAGCTGCTCGACGGGCAGCGTGACGGTCACCTTCCGAGTCGCCATACCTTTCACCATACTTTGCCCGGGGTGCGGGCGCGAGGGGCGACGGCTCGCGGGCCGGTGCCACCCGCGACCTGTGATGGTAACGTTGTGTCCGGACACAGTGTCCGATTCGCGCGAAGGGGCGCCGCATGAGCTTCGGGATCGTGGGGTACGCCAGCTATCTGCCCGCCCATCGGCTGGCCTTTGCCGAGGTTGCGGCGGCACTCGGAACCGGCTCACCCAAGGGCTCACGAATAGTGGCCGGCTTCGATGAGGACTCCACCACGATGGCGGTGGAGGCGGCGCGCGCCGCACTGGCCGGTTCGGCGGCGGGCGCTCCCGATGCCCTGTGGTTCGCCACCACCTCACCGGCGTACGCGGAGAAGACCAACGCGGCCGCGATCCACGCCGCGCTCGGCCTGGGCGGCGCGGGTTTCGCCGTCGACCTGGCCGGTTCGGCCCGCTCGGGCACCGGTGCGATGCGGGCCGCGGCCGCCGCCGGGGGGCTTGCGGTGTTCGCCGACGTGCGCATCGGCCTGCCGGGATCGGCGCAGGAGCGCGAGAACGGCGACGGGGCGGCGGCGTTCCTGTTCGGCCCGGCGCAGGACGCGGTGGCGGTCGAGATCGGAGCGGCCTCGCTCACCGCGGAGTTCCTCGACCGCTGGCGCGCGCCGGGGCAGAGTGTCGCGAAGGTCTGGGAGGAGCGCTTCGGGCAAGAGCAGTACACCCCGTTGATCGCCGAGGCGAGCCGGGCGGGGGGGGGCGCGGCCCGGGTTTGGCGCGCCCCGGGAGTCGTGGGGGCCTCGCCCCGCCCCCCCCCCGCCCGCCCCCCCCCGGCCCCC
>JBQTII010000133.1:0-36233 GCA_052388275.1 Sporichthyaceae bacterium
TGACCGGATCGTTCTTGGCCCTCGTCGGCTTCATGGGGGCGCTCGGGGCGGGATTGACGTTGCGGTTGTTGCCCGGTCGCAAGCTCACCTCCATCGCCCTGCTGACCGATCCGGATTCCGGTGCCCCGCCCGCGAACCGCGTCGTGGTTCGTGGTACGGCCGCTCCCGGCCCCGGTGGGATCTACCGCGCGCCGTTGTCCGGGCGGGAGTGCGTCTGGTCCCTGGCCACCCAGACCGCGCTCGTCGACGGACAGCGCTCGAGCGTGGATCGTTTTCCTGCCGAGCCGTTCACCCTGCGCGGCGAGGGTGGGGATCTCGTCCTGGTCGGCCCCGCCTGTCCGGGTCTGGACCAGATCGCCCCGGTGTTCCGCGAGGTCCGCAACGATCCACACCCGTGGTTCGACGCAGCCCCGGCAGTTCCCGCGGGCGCCCCGCACTCGATCGAGGTCTACGAGTTCGTCGTGACGGCCGGCTCCGATCTGCTTGCCTCCGGGGACCGCGGACCTGCTCATGACGGCACCCCGGCCCTGACCGGCGAACTCACGCTGTCCGCGGGCGGGGATGTCGCTGCCGCCGGGGACCCTGCGCGGCGCAATCTGCGCCGGGACCTGATCCTGGCCGGGGCCGGGGCGTTCCTGATCGGAGCCGGTTCGCTGATCCTGGGCGTGGTGGATTCCGAGGACTACATCCAGGACGCACCGCAGCAACCGGGATTGGTCTCGCCCGAATGACCCGCTCGCCCCGGGTGCTCAGGCGCAGACGTCCGACGATCAGCGTCCGATAGCGCGCGGGCCCTCGGACGTCACGTGACAATCGCCGCGTTTGCCCTCGTCGTCGCCACGGTGCTCGCCGATTCCGCGATAGTCACCCTTGCACTACCGGAGATCCTGCGCGAACTGGGCGGGACCGTGACCGGCGTCGCCTGGGTCCTGATCGCCTACAACCTCGTGCTCGCCCTCGCGGCGATTCCCGTTGCTCACCTGCTCAAGGGCCGCGACCCGGCGCCGTGGTGCGCCGCCGGCATCGCCGTATTCGCGGCGGCGTCGGCGGCCTGCGCGGTGGCGGACTCGATGGAGTTCCTGATCGCGGCCCGCATGGTGCAGGCCGCCGGCGGGGCGGTGGCGATCATCGGGTGTCTGGAACTACTCGTGAGCACGTGTGCGGACACCCGCCGCGGGATCGCCGTCTGGACCGTCGCCGGTGTCGCCGGAACAGCAGCGGGTCCGGTGGCGGGGGGGCTGCTGACCGAGGCGATCTCCTGGCAGTCGATCTTCATCGTCCAGGTGCCGATCGCCCTGCTTGCAGTACCGGTGGCGCTGTCGTTGCGCCGGGGAAAACCGCAGGAGCCTGCCCCGCCCGAAGAGCTGAAGCAGCGGTCGGCGCCGGCGGTGGGGCCCAACCTCGCACTACTTCTGCTCTCGGCCGCGCTGACCGCCGCCTTGTTCCTGCTCGTGCTGCTGCTGGTCGAGGGGTGGCGACGCTCGCCGTCGACGGCGGCGCTCACGGTGTCTGCCGTCCCGATTGCGGCATTCGCCGCGGCACCGCTGGCCCGCGTCGCCCGCGCCGGGGCACGGGCGCAGACCTTCGCCGGTGCTTTGCTGGTGGCCGGGGGGCTCGCTGGGCTTGCGCTACTGCCCTCGGCCAACCTGGCCTGGACGCTCGCTCCGCAGGCCCTTATCGGGCTCGGTTTGGGGCTGACGGTGGACGCCCTCACCGCGCAGGCCATGGCGGGCCGGGCGCCGCGGGCGCTGCACGCAGGCGCGACGATCGCCGCCCGGCACGCCGGGGTGGTCCTGGCCCTGGCGATACTGACCCCGGTCTTCACCGCCGATCTGCGCGATGCCCGGGTGCCCACGCAGGAGGCCATCACCGCGCTGATTCTCGACGCCCCCCTGACCACCCCGACCAAGATCGCCCTCGCCGAGGGCCTCGGGGATCAACTGCTCGCCGAAGCGGGCCGGGTACCCGATCTGCATCCGGCCTTCGAGGCACTCACCCTGAGCGGGGCCGAACTCGACGCGGCGCAGCAGTTGGAGGCGAACCTGGACTCCCAGCTCGAACGGGCCGCGAACCGGGCCTTCCGGGACTCATTCCTGCTCGCCGCGTTCATGGCTTTGGCCGCCGTCGCCACCGTCCTGCGCCGCCGCCGCACTCCGTCGGCCGCCCGATGAGCGTGAAGGCCACTCGCGCGGTAGCGCTGCCCGCGGCGGCGATCGCTCTGGTCGCCGCTGTGCTGGGGGCGCAGGTCGCGGCCGGGGGCGGTGACTTTGTCCCGACCCGCGCCGCCGATCCGTGTGTGCCCCGCAGCGTCGGATCGGTCGGGGCCGGGCTGGAAGCCCTCTCGGACCAGCTCATCCTGCTCGGGCTGGACGGCGCCGCCTGCCGGTTAGGGCGGACCCGGGAGGCACTGGTCCTCGCTCTGGCGATGCCTGCAGAGCCGAGCGAGGAGGAGATCGAGGCGCTGCGCGCCGGGCTCGGCGACGCCATTGACCGCCTCGACCGCGAGGATCGGCTTCCGCCCTCCTCCGACCTTGCCGACGAAGCCCTGGCTCAGGCTGACCTGCCGGCCCTGATGAAGCGGGTCATCACCCTTGCGCCCGATGCGCTCATCGACCGCGCCCTGCCCACCGCGGACGTGCTGCGCCGCAGCGTCGCCGAGCTGGATCTGCGCACCCTGCTGGGTGACCTCGACGACCCGTCCCGGATCAACGTGCTGATCCGGGACGCGGTCGTCGAGGGTGTCAAAGACTCGGTGCTCGCCCGCCTGCGCGGGCTGAGATGAGCGGACCGATCTGAGCACCGCTGCGATCGTCAGTAAACCTTGGCCAGCGCCTTCTTCGAGGTGGCCACGAACGCAGCCGCCGGGGCGTCCGCCTTCTTGCCGGCCTGACCGAGTGAGGTCACCACGACCGCGTTGCCCTCGCGGCCGATGCCGAAGAGCTGCAGGCCGAACTCCGAGTCCGGCGGCGCGGTGAAGACGCCGTAGACCGCGAGACCGTCGGCGGTGCCGAAGGTGCCGTAGGAAAGAATGTCGGTCACATCGTCGAGCCGGTCGTCACAGTTGACGACGGCCTTCTTCAGCTCCTTCACGATGGCCTTCGCGTCGGCGACCTTGTTGTAGAGCGTCACGGTCTGGCGAAACTCCGGGTTCACGATTCCGGTACCCAGGAAGGTCCGGAACTGCGAGGAGCTCCTGGCGAGGATCCCCTTCACACAGGTGTACTGCGGCTTGGGCAATCCGTCCTTGACCTTGGTGGAGTTCCAGTTACCGATCTTGCCGCTCTGCGGCAGCTCACTCTTGACCAGGAAATCCGGCGGCGGGAACGTGGTGGCCGAGGCCGAGGGCACGAGCATTCCCAGCGAGGCGACGGCAACGGCGGACAGGCTCGCGAGGAGTCGGCGGCGGTGGGATCCGGTGGTAGGCATCAGATCTGAACCCTCTCTGACATCTGCGCTGAGGCTCCCCCAGCTCAGCACCGGAGGTTCCGGTGGCGGCCCGTTCCGGGCGCTCAGTCAGGACGCAGCACGCACGGAGTCGGTTTACCCATCCTGGCGAGAAGTCCCGGCGAATGCGAGAGAAACTTTCTTCGCCGGTCGGCAGATAGCGCTTACCCCAAGGCGGCCGCGACCTCTGCCGCCCAGTACGTCAGCACGATGTCTGCGCCGGCGCGGCGGATGCAATGCAGGCTTTCGGCGATCGCGAAATCCCGGTCGAGGTAGCCGTTCGCGGCGGCCGCCTCGACCATCGCGTACTCCCCGGAGACCTGGTAGGCGGCCACGGGGACGTCCACGGCGGCCCGAATCCTGGCAACCAGATCGAGGTAGGCCATCGCGGGCTTGATCATCACGATGTCCGCGCCCTCGGCGACGTCGAGGGCCACCTCGCGCAACGCCTCACGGGCATTGGCGGGGTCCTGCTGGTAGGTGCGGCGGTCCCCGGTGAGCGAGGACGCCACTGCCTCGCGGAACGGACCGTAGAACGCGGAGGCGTACTTGGCCGCGTAGGCGAGCAGCACGGTGTCGGTGAACCCGGCGCCGTCCAGCGCGCTCCGTACGTAGCCAATCTGACCGTCCATCATTCCTGACGGCCCGAGAACGTGGGCGCCCGCAGCGGCCTGCGCGAGCGCCATCTCGGCGTAACGGGCCAGTGTCGCGTCGTTGTCCACCGATCCGTCGGCCGCGAGCACCCCGCAGTGCCCGTGGTCGGTGAACTCGTCCAGGCACAGGTCGGCCATCAGCACCGTGGCGTCCCCGACCTCGGCGCCAACGTCCCGCAGGGCGAGGTTGAGGATGCCGTCCGGGTCGCTGCCCCCGGAGCCGGCGGCGTCCTTGGTCTGCGGAACGCCGAAGAGCATCAAGCCCCCGACTCCGGCCTCGACGGCCTCCACCGCGGCCTTGCGCAGCGAGTCCCGCGAGTGCTGGAAGACTCCTGGCATCGAGGCGATCGGCGACGGTTCGCTCGCGCCCTCGCGCACGAACATGGGCAGTACGAGGTGGCGGCCTTCCAGCGAGGTCTCGGCCACGAGGCGGCGCAGCGCCGGGGTGCGCCGCAGCCGCCGCGGTCGCTGGACCGGATAGCCACTCACCAGTTCAGCCTAGGGCCCACCCTCGGCGAACGGCGTCGTCCTCGCCTGACCGGACAGCGAGAACAGCGAATGCACGGAGGAATTCATCGGCATCGTCCGCGGCCGCACCGTCAACAGCTCCCGCACCCCGCGGCCGGACTGGGCCGCTGGCCCGCGACCCGCCCCGAAGGGCACTGCCCGGCGCGTTCCGCGCCGCCGCTGACGGCCCGGGTATCAGCGCAGCACGGTGAACGCCTGATCGTTGCCCACACCGAATCGGTAGACCGCGAAGTCGGAATCGAACGCCGCAACTCGGCGCAACCCGAGTCGCTCCATGAGGGCGAAACTGGTTCGGTCGACCAGGGAGAACTCCTGATCGGCGTAGCGGCGCCCGATGGCCCAGGCGGCCTCGCGATCGACCGGTTCTACCTGTTCGAGCCGCGCGGCACCGGAGCGCAGATGCTGCCAGAACCGCTCGGCGACGTGGTAGCCGAGCCGATGCGCTGCCAGGCGCCAGGTCTCCACCAGGACGTAGTCGGAGGTGATCAGGTCCGCTTCACCGAGCACGCTCACGGCTCGGGCGTGCTCGACGTCGTCGGCATCTAAGGCCGCGTACCAGATGCCGGTATCGACGAATAGGCTCACCGCGGACGTCGGGCGCCGATGGCCTCGGCCAAGTACTCGTCCTGATGGCGTGACACCCGGCTCCCCCCGGAACGGCCGATACCGAAAATCTCCGCCACGTCGGCCCGCTGCTCCGGTTCCGCACCCAGGTCCGCGGCGACCAATCGTCGAACGTACTCGGCGAGCGAAATCCCCAGCCGACTCGCCTTCTCCGCCGCACGCTCGTGGTGCTCACGGTCCAGAGTGACCTGCATTCTGGTGGCAGTCATGGCGCCACCATAACACCACTATCAGTCCGATGACCCCCTCCACTCGACGCCCCGGAGCGGGCACCGGCCGGCGCGGCGAGCGCGACCCCGGCCGCCGGGCCAGCGTCCTAGCGCCGGCGGCGGGCCGCGGTGCGCTTCTCCGACGGGCGCAGGACCTCTGCGCCGGCCTCGTCGGCGGCCGCCCGACGTGCGGCACCAAACTCGGCCAGGGCGTCGGCCAATTCCGATGCCGACGGGGTCGCGGCGAGAACGTCCACCCGCAGACCATGCTCGGCGGCAGCCTCGGCGGTGGCCGGGCCAATGCAGGCGATCACCGTGGCGGCGTGCGGCTTGCCAGCGATACCCACGAGGTTGCGCACCGTGGAGGAGGAGGTGAAGACGACGGCGTCGAAGCCGCCGCTCTTGATGGCCTCGCGCACCGGAGCGGGCGGCGGGGCGGCCCGCACGGTCCGGTAGGCCGTCACGTCGTCGACCTCCCAGCCCAGCTCGACCAGGCCGGCGACCAGGGTTTCGGTCGCAATGTCCGCCCGGGGGAGAAAGACCCGGTTGATCGGGTCGAAGACGTCGTCATAGGGCGGCCAGTCCTCCAGCAGCCCCCGAGCGGACTGCTCGCCCGAGGGCACCAGATCGGCCTTGATCCCCCAGCCGAGCAGGTCGGCGGCGGTCTGCTCCCCGACCGCGGCGACCTTGATGCCGGAGAACGCGCGGGCGTCCAGGCCATACTCCTCGAACTTCTCGCGCACGGCCTTGACCGCGTTGCGGGAGGTGAACGCCACCCACTCGTAGCGGCCGGTGACCAGGCCCTTGATTGCGCGCTCCATCTGCTGCGGAGTGCGCGGCGGCTCGACCGAGATGGTCGGGACCTCCTCTGGCACCGCACCGTACCCACGCAACTTGGTCGAGAGCCCGCCCGCCTGTTCCTTTGTTCGCGGGACCAGCACTCGCCAGCCGAACAACGGCCGGGATTCGAACCAGGACAGCGTCTCGCGCAACGCGACGACCTCGCCAACAACGGTGACCGCGGTCGCGGCCAGCTCACCGTCAGGCAACTGGTCGGCCAACTCGCCGAGCGGGCCGCTGACGGTGCGCTGCGCGGTGGTGGTGCCCGACCACGTCGTCATTGCGGGAGTGGCCGGGTCCAGGCCGGCCTCGACCAACTTGGCGACGGCGCCGGCCACGAGGGCGGCGCGGGTGGTGCTGGTCAGCACCAGCGTCGCGTCCTTGCTGGCCAGCGATGCCCAGTCGATCTTGTTGTCGGTGACGTCGGCCGTGCGCACCTCACGCACGGTCCGGGTGATCAGCGGTACCCCGGCGAAGGCGGGCACCGCGCAGGGACCCGCGACCCCGGGCACCACCTGAATTTCCAGCCCGGCCTTCACGCAGGCGAGAGCTTCCTCGGCCAGCGCACCGGACAGGCCCGGGTCGCCGTCGAGGAGCCGCACGACGCTGCGTCCACCCTTGGCCGCGCCGGTCACGGTCTTGGTGCGGGCAGCCGGGCTCAACGGTGAACCGTCGCCGTCGTAGGCCCCGTCGATGACCGTCACGTCGGGGCCCGCGTGCACGAGTAGGTGATCGCGGGCCAGCTCGCCCAGCACGACCACGTCGGCTCCGGCGAGTAACTCGACCGCGCGCAGGGTGAGCAGGGCGGGGTCGCCAGGTCCGGCGCCGACGAAGGCGACCGAGCCGCCGGGGCGACGCAGCGCAGGAGCGGGCGCGGTGCCCGCCTGGGAGCTCGACTTCGGCTTGGGAGCGACCTTGGCAGCGGGCGCGGTGGACTTTCTGGCAGTGGTCATCAGGTGTGCTCCTGCATCAGGGCGGCGGCCCCGTCGGCGAGCATCTCGTCCGCGAGCTTGCGACCGAGCACCTCCGCCTCGACGAGAAGTCCGGTGGTGGAGAGCCGGACGGCAGCGCTGCCGTCGGGGGCGAGCACAATGGCTCTCAGGTAGAGCTCGAGTTCCTCGTCGCCTTCGACGGTCTCCCCGAGCGCCCCGGCGGGGGCCGAACAGCCGGCTTCGAGCGTGGCGAGCAGTGCGCGCTCACCTGTCACGGCGCCCCGGGTCCACGGGTCGTCGAGCAGGACGAGCTGGGCGAACACCCCGGCCGCAGTGGCGTCGGTGTCGGGATGCCGACACTCGATCGCCAGCGCGCCCTGACCGGGTGCGGGCAACATCTGCAAGGGGTCGATCACCTCGGTGATCTCGCCGTGCCGGCCCAGGCGGGCCAGGCCGGCACGGGCGAGCACCACCGCGTCCAGGCTGCCGTCGTGCACCATCGCCAGCCTGGTGTCCACATTGCCACGGATCGCGACGACCTCGAGCCCGAAGCCCAGGGCCCGCAACTGCGCCGCGCGCCGCGGCGAGCCGGTGCCGACCCGCGATCCAGGTACGAGCTCCCCGAGGGTGAGCCCGTCGCGGGCGACGAGGGCGTCGCGGGGATCCTCGCGCTGGGGCACCGCCGCGATCACCAGCCCAGGAGCATCGGCCGTCGGCAGGTCCTTGAGGGAGTGCACCGCCAGGTCGACGGTGCCCGCAAGCAGCGCCTCGCGCAGGGCGGAGGTGAAGACTCCGGTGCCGCCGATCTGGGCCAGTGGCTCACCGGTGAGGTCGCCGTGGGTGGTGATCGCGACGAGTTCGACCTCGCGGCCGGTCGCGGCGGTGATCGCGGCGGCGACGCTGCGGGACTGCGTTAACGCCAAAGCGCTGGCGCGCGTGCCCAACCGCAGCCCAGTCACGAGGCTTCCTCCACCGCGAGATCAGCGGCGCCATCACCCAGGTCAGCGCGGATCACGGCTTCGACGGCGCTGCGGTCCAGGTCGAACAATTCGCGCAATGCGGTCGCGTAGGTCTCCCCATCGGGGCCGCCGGCGAGCTCCTTCACCCGCACGGTGGGCCCGTGCAGAAGTTTGTCCACGACCCTGCGCACCGCCTTGGAGATCTCCTCGCGCTCACGCAACCCGAGCGCGGGCAGTCGACCTTCCAGGCGCAGCATCTCCCGGGCGACGACCTCGTCGGCCATCGTGCGCAATGCGGTGACGGTCGGGGCGACCTGCGCGACGCGCTGCCCGGTGGCGAAACCTGCCACCTCCCCTGCCACGATCCGCCTGACCGCCTCGACCTCGGCCGGCATGCCGCCGCCGACGTCGCCTTCGGCATCGGCGAGCGACTCCAGATCGAACAGGTGCACGCCGGCAACTGCTGCAACCAGCGGCTCGACGTCGCGAGGCAGCGCGAGGTCCAGGACCACCATCGGGCGCTCCGGACGCAGGCTCAGCGCAGCGCTGAGATCCTCCGCCCGCAATACCAGCTCCGGTGATCCGGTGCAGGAGATCACCAGGTCCGCTTCGGCCAACGCCTGATCGAGGGCGGCCAGCCGCACTGCGCGCCCGCCCACCGACGCGGCCAGCCGCTGCGCCCGGGTGAAGGTGCGGTTGGCGATGACGATCTCGCCGAGCCCGGCCTTGGTGAGCGTGGCGGCGGCCAGCGCGCTCATCGACCCTGCACCGACGACCAGGGCGCGCCGCCCGGCCAGCGGGCCGAGCACCGCCTCCGCGCGGGCCAGGCCGACGCCCACCAGCGAGCGCCCGGCCCGGTCGATGCCGGTCTCGGTGCGGGCCCGTTTACCCACCCGCAGCGAATGCTGGACGAGTTCGTTGAGCACCCGGCCGGCGGTGCCCAGATCCTGCGCGGCAGCGAGCGCGGAACGGACTTGACCGAGGATCTGGCTTTCCCCGACGACCATCGAGTCCAGTCCGCAGGCCACCGTGAACAGGTGCTGGACCGCTCGGTCCTCATAGTGGACGTACAGGTGCGGGCGCAGTTCCTCCAGACCCATTCCGGTGTGCCGGCACAGCAGCTCCGAGACGTCGGCCAGACCGCCGTGAAACTTTTCCACCACCGCATAGATCTCCATGCGATTGCAGGTGGAGAGCACCGCGACCTCGGCGACGTGCTCGGCGGCGGCCGCGTCGGTGACCAGCTTGGTGAGCGCGTCGCCACTGATGGCGACGCGCTCCAGCAGCGCGACGGGGCCGGTGCGGTGGGACATGCCCACGACCAGGACGTTCATGAGCCCGCCCCCACGGCGGCGAGGCTTGCGGCGCCCGGTGCCCGCTCGGATTTGCGCTGCGCGTGGAAGGCCAGGATCTGCAGTTCGGTCGAGAGGTCCACCTTGCGCACGTCCACCCCGACCGGGACGGTGAGGAGCACAGGGGCGAAGTTCAGGATGCTGCTGACGCCGGCCCGCACGAGGCGATCGCAGACCTCCTGCGCCGCGTCTGCGGGGGTGGCGAGGACCCCGATCGAGACCTCGCGCGTGGTGAGGACCTGCTCCAGGTCGGACAGCGGATCGATCCGCACCCCGGCGAGGACCTCACCGACGCGTGCGGGGTCGGAGTCCACCAGGGCGACGATGCGAAACCCCCGGGAGGAGAAGCCGCCGTAATTGGCCAGGGCGTGGCCCAACGATCCGACCCCCACGATCACCACAGCCCAGTCCTGGGTCAGGCCGAGCTCGCGGGAGATCTGGTTGACGAGGTACTGCACCTCGTAGGCCACCCCGCGGGTGCCATTGGACCCGAGATAGGACAGGTCCTTGCGCAGCTTGGCCGAGTTCACCCCGGAGGCGGCCGCGAGTTCCTCGGATGAGACGGTGGGAACTGCGCGCTCGCCGTAAGCGAGCAGTGCGCGCAGGTACACCGGCAACCGGGCGACGGTGGCGTCGGGAATGCCGACGCGGCCGCGTCCCCCGCGCGGGGGTGGTGGCTGCTGCGCACGCTCGCGAAGTTCGCTCACGGCTCTCCGTAGGGGTGCCTGACGGGGCCTGGGCCAGCCCCGCGCGGTCGCCAGGGTAAGCACTTGTGAACGCGCGAACAAACTCGAAGTGACCCTGTGTCTCACAATATGAGACGACCTCGGGTCGGAGGTCAGGGCCTGAGCGCGGCGCGAAGCCGGGCCGGGTCCACCCTCCAGAAGTCGTGCTGGACCCCGTCGATCAACGTCACCGGGATCTGCTCCCACCAGCGCCGATGTAGGTCCGCGTCGGCGGTGATGTCGACTTCGGAGAACTCGACGCCCAGTTCGGCGGTGACCGCCTCGATGACCACGCGGGCGTCATCACAGAGATGGCAGCCGGGCTTGGAGAGCAACGTCACCCGCATGCGGTGCAGTCTTGCACCCGCGCCACCCCGGGGCGCGGGACTACCGTGACCACATGGGCGTGGATGCGACGGCGGGGGCATTCTTCGACGTCGACAACACGATCGTGCGGGGTGCCTCGAGCTTTCATCTCGCCCGCGGTCTGTACGCCCGCGGCTTTTTCTCCAAGCGTGACATCGCGGCGTTCTCGCTCATGGCCCTGAAGTTCACCGTCGCCGGTTCGGAGAATCTCGGCGACATGAATGCGGCGAAGGCTTCGGCCCTGGAGTTCATCAAGGGCCGCACGGTCGGTGAACTGCAAACCGTCGGAGAGGAGATCTTCGACGAATTGATCTCCGATCGCATCTGGCCCGGCACTCGAGCCCTCACCCAGATGCACCTCGACGCCGGCCAGCGGGTCTGGCTGGTCACGGCAACGCCCGTGGAACTGGCGACCACGATCGCCGCCCGCCTCGGGCTCACCGGGGCACTGGGAACGGTGGCCGAGGTGGCCGACGGCCGGTACACCGGACGCCTGGTCTCCGAGCCGCTCCACGGTGCCGCCAAGGCCAGGGCCGTGGCAGCCCTGGCGGCACGCGAGAACCTGGATCTGACGCGCTGCAGCGCCTACAGCGACTCAGCCAACGACATTGCGATGCTCTCGCTGGTCGGGCACCCGTGCGCGGTGAACCCGGACGCCCGCCTGCGCGCACACGCCAAGGAGCACCGCTGGCGCATCCGCGATTACCGGACCGGACGCAAGGCGGCGAAGATCGGGCTGCCGACGGCGGCCGGAGCCGGGGCAGTGGCCGGCGGAATCGCCGCCGCGATCTCAGTCAGCCGACGCGTTCACCCGCGCTAGTTGCCTCGGCGGCGCGGGGTGCATTCCTCGCCCGCCCTGTCGGTCCCCATGGCGACGGCCATCGTGGGCGATTCTGCGAACAGAGTCTGCGCGTTTATTAGATTAGTGCTGCCGCTAAATTGCGGTTTGGAGTAGTGTCGGGTCATGGAGCTGGACCCCGAAGCTTGGATCGCGCGCCGCGTGGCCGCCGTCGCGGCCCAAGCGCTGGCCGACTCCCGAGTACTGGTGCTGCACGGCGCGCGACAGGTCGGCAAGACGACGTTGGCGCGGGAGTTGGGGGCCTTGATCGGCGCCCGGTACGTCTCCATGGACAGCGCGGACGACCGCACCTTTGCGGCGCAGGACGCACGCAGCATTCTCGACGCGCTTGGCCGGCCCCTGGTCGTGGACGAGGTCCAACGGGTCGGTCAGGAACTCGTGCTGGCGGTGAAGGTCGTCGTCGACGGGGACAACTCCCCGGGACAGTTCGTGCTCACCGGATCTACGAACTTTCTCACCGTGCCGACGATCTCGGAGAGCCTGGCGGGGCGGGTCGACATTGTCACGCTCTGGCCGTTCTCGCAGGGAGAGCTCTCGGGAGGGTCGGACGGCTTCGTGGACCGAGCGTTCACGCCCGGGCAGGAACTGGCTGCGCATCAGGGCCACTGCCCCGGCCGGGCCGAGTACTTCGAGGCTCTGGTGGTGGGCGGCTATCCGGCCGTTCAGCGCCTCGGTGCCCGTGGGCGTGGGCGCTGGTTCGACAACTACGTCGACACCGTGTTGAAGCACGAGATCGTGGTAGCGGGGGACATCCGCCGCTTCGACGCGCTCGAGGGGCTGGTCCGCTATGTAGCGGCATCGACCGGCCAGGAACTCGTCGTCGCCAGGGCGGCCGACCGACTGCACAGCGATCGAGCGACCGTGGAGCACTACCTGCGCTGGTTGGAGACGATCTTCCTGGTTCACCGAGTGCCGGCATTCGGCCGCAACCTAACCGCGCGAGTGGTGAAACGTCCGAAGGTTTACCTCGCGGACTCCGGCCTCGCGGCGAACCTGCTCGGCAAGGACGCCAACGCGCTGGTGCGCAGTACCGACCCGGCGACCGGGGCACTGTTCGAGACCTTCATGGTCGGCGAACTACGCAAGCAGTTGAGCTGGAGCCAGACCTCCGCTCGGATGTATCACTTCCGTGATCGCAGCGGCGCCGAAGTCGATGTGGTGCTGGAGTCGTCCGACGGCCGCGTGGTGGCCGTGGAGATCAAGTCCACCTCGACGCCGCGGCCGGAGGATTTTCGCTGGCTGCAACTCCTTCGGGACAAGATCGACGCCGCGGGCGGCGAGTTCGTCGTCGGCGCCGTGCTGCACACCGGGGAGCGCCGACTGCCCTTTGGTGACCGGCTGGTAGCCCTACCAGCCGCCGATGTCTGGACCTGACCGACCCGCAGACTCGCCGGTTTCCGCGAAAGGCGAAGGTTCGCCCGCCCCTGCGGGGGGAAGTTCCGTCATGGGGATACGCATCGGAGAATCTCGCCGGGTCCGCAGCGATGACCCCCAGATAGGGGGCTATCGATTCGGGCATTTGGGATGAACACGGCATCCCTATCCGTCCGGATAGGGCAGTAGCTCCCCGAAGGTCAAACTTCGTCCACAGAAACCGCCGACAGGGTGATTCGCGTCTACGCTGCGAAGAGAAGTCTCGGATTCGCACCCCTTTTCTTCGCCCGCCCCCGGGGAGCCGATGTTCCGTTCGCCGTTTGACGCCGCAGGCCTTGACCGCCTGCGCGCCGCCGTGTGCGCTCCCGGCGTGGGTCTGCACCCAGCGCAGATCGGTGGGTTCGCGGGTGGCCCGGTGGGCGGGCACACCCTGTTCAACGCCGCGGCGGGCGCCGCCTCGGGCGTGCGCGGCATCCCGGCGCCCGCTGGCCCGCTGGCCGGGTCCGGGCCCAGGGATGAGCCCGATCTGGAGACCCGCCGCGTCGCGCAACTCGTCGAGGCCGCCAAGGGTGGTAACACCGACGCCTTCGCCCGCCTCTACGACCGCTACGTCGACACCATCCACCGCTACGTCTACTACCGCGTCGGCTCCCGCCAGCTCGCCGAGGACCTCACCAGCGAGACGTTCCTGCGTGCGCTGCGGCGGATCGACACCTTTACCTGGCAGGGCCGGGACTTCGGCGCCTGGCTGGTCACGATCTCCCGGAATCTGGTGGCGGACCACTTCAAGTCCAGCCGGTTCCGCCTGGAGATCACCACCGCCGAGATGATCGACTCCGAGCGCGACGAGCAGGGCCCCGAGGACGCGGTGATGGCCAACTTCACCAACACCGCGCTGCTGGAGGCAGTCCAGCGCCTCAATCCGGCTCAGCAGGAATGCCTGGTTCTGCGGTTCCTGCAGGGCCTGTCAGTGGCAGAAACGGCCAGGATCATGGACAAGAACGAAGGGGCCATCAAGACCCTGCAGTACCGCGCCGTGCGGGCCCTGGCCCAACTGCTGCCCGAGGACGTGCGATGAACGACGCCGCAGTGCTGGGCCGCCAGGGTGGATCGCGCGTAACCCCTGGGGCCACCCATCGTTATGACCAGCGACGACTTCGTCGTCGACCCATGATCGCGCCACGCTCCGGCAGGGGGTGTCATCGATGACCGCGAACCCGCGGGAGCGCGCGCGAGCGCGAACCTTTGCCCTCGCCGTGGACGGCGGCACCATCGAGGACCCCGCGCTGCTCGGTATGGCACGCCTGAGTGAGTCCCTCGTCGGCCTCGGTGGGACGAGCCCTTCGGAGGCGTTCCGGGTCGCGCTCCGCGGCCGGATCATCGCTGCCGGCGCAGTCTCGGTGCACCCCACCACCGGCCCGGGAACCCCGACACCGTGGCGGCGCCGTTTGGTTGCGGCCAGCGCCGTTATCGCCATCTCCGGCGCCGGTGTCTCCGCCACCGCCATGGCGGCCGGTGACGCACTGCCGGGTGACCGCCTTTACGAGGTCAAGCGCGCCGTCGAGTCGATCCAGCTGGCGATGGCCGGCTCCGAGATCGACAAGGCCGATCGGTACCTGACGATGGCCGCCACCCGCCTGGACGAGGTCGCCGCGCTGCTGGCCGAGAACCCCAACGCCAGCGCCGACCCGGTCCTGCTCGAGCACCTGCGCACCACGATGGTCTCCATGCGCGACGCCCTCGGCGAGGCCAGCGCGCTGCTCTTTGGCGTCTTCGAGCGCACCGGTGATGCCGCGGTGCTCGCCCCGTTGCAGGCGTTCGTCATCGATCAGGCCGCGGCGGTCAACGAGGTCGGCGAACGGCTGCCGATCGAGCTCGCGCGCAGCCAGGGCGCACTGCTCGACGAGCTGTCCGGGATCGGCTACAAGGTGGCCAGTGTGACCGAGCGGTCCGCCCCGACCGCACTGGACCGCGTCGGTGCCGAGCGCTCCAGCCGCAGCGCCCCGCGCGGAGTGCTCGCCTACACGGCCACCTCGGTGCAGCAGGCCCTGGAGTCCGCGGACAAGGCCATGCAGGAGGCCAACCAGGCTGCCCAGGAGAGTGCGGACCAGGCCGCTGCCGCGACCACCCCGGACGCGGAGGCGAACGCGGCGCACTCCGAGGCCGTGCAGCAGGAGGTGCAGCGACTGATCGAGCTCGAGGTCGGCGGCGCGGGCACTGTCCAGGACACCGACGTCGACCTCACGCCCCGCGAGGGCAAGGCCGGCTCCGCCCAGGCCTCCACCGACACTGCGGACGGCGCGCCTACCCACTCGGTCGGCAGCGCCAGCCAGCGGCTGCTCGCCCTGCTCCCGATCCCCGGCGCCGGCATTCACTCCGCCTTCCCCGGCAGCCTGAGCGCCAGCCTGGACCTCACCGGCGGGTTATCGCGGATTGCGAACGTCCGCTCAGAGCGGTGACTGCGGCGCCCGGCGTGCGCCTGCTGACTGCACTTGCCCGCTCTTGTGGTTCACGTAAAGACTGATTTGCGCGCCATCAGCAGCCGGTAGAGGGACTGTTGGATGACCTCCCGCACCTGGTCGGCGAGGTCGAAGACCACGGTCGGGTCCTGCGCCGCACCGTCGGGGTAATGGTCGGTCGGGATGGGGCGGCCGAACTCGATGATCCACTTCGAGGGCAGTGGCACCAGACCCAGCGGCCCGAGCCAGGGGAACGTCGGGGTCAGCGGCAGGTAGGGCAGGCCAAGGGCGCGCGCGAGGGTGCGGGAGTTCGCGAGGACGGGATAGGTCTCCTCCGCTCCCACCACTGCGGTCGGGATGATCGGGGTTCCGGTCCGCAGCGCGGCGGTCACGAAGCCGCCGCGGCCGAAGCGCTGCAGCTTGTAGCGCTCGGCGAACGGCTTGCCGATGCCCTTGAAGCCCTCGGGCCAGACGCCGACGAGCTCCCCGGAGCCGAGCAGGCGTTCGGCGTCCTCGGGACAGGCCAGCGTCACCCCGCCCTTGCGGGCGTACTCACCGAGGAAGGGCAGCCCGAACAGCAGGTCCGCGCCGAGCGGACGCAGGTGTCGGCGCGCAGGGTGATGATCGTGCAGCGCGAGGGCCGTCATGACGACGTCGAGCGGGACTGTTCCGGAGTGGTTGCCCACCACCAGCGCTCCCGAGGTGTCCGGCACGTGCTCCAGCCCCCGGGTCTCGACGCGGAACCAGGAGGAGTACAGCGGACGGAACGGTGCCATCAGCACCGAGTCGGTGAGTTCGGCATCGAAGCCGAACTCGTCGACCTCGTAGTCCCCGCTGACCCGCCTGCGCAGGAAGGCCAGCGCGCCGGCAACCTTTCGATCGAGGTTTCCCGCTCGTGCGCGCAACTCGGCGCCGAGAGCGCCGGCCACGCCGGGAGGCTGCGCTACGGCCTGCTCGGCGCCTCCTCGACCGCCGGCCCGATCTACTTGCAGCGGGATCACGCGTGCCTCAGACATGGGCTCTCCAGCTCAGCCGGTCGGCGGTGAGCGGCCCCCGGCCCCGGGCGGCCAGGAAATCGGTGAACGCCTCGGCGGTGGTGTACATCGGGTGGAAGCCGAACTGTTCCTTGCAGCGCGTGGTGTCCACCACCTGGCCGTGCGTGAGCAGCGCCAGCAGTTCCGGTGACCCGTGTGCCAGACCGAGGCGGCGCAGTGTTCGCCCGGCCACGGAGATCGCCGGGCTTGCGAGGGGGACGAGGGGGCGCCCTGCCCGGCGTGCCGCCTGGGAGAGCAACAGGACCCCGTCGCCGGCGACGTTGAAAGTCCCGCAGACGGTGTTGCCCACGGCCTGCTCGAAGATCTCCACCGCGTCCCGGGGGTGCAGGAACTGCAGGCGCGCGTCACGGCCGAGTACCGCAGGCACGACCGGAAGCGTGAACAGGTTCGCCACCGGTGAGCCGAAGTCGGCGCCGGCCAGGTTGGCCAGGCGCAGCACCGTGGTGTTCACGTCGGCACGGCGGCGCACGAAACCGCGAACGTAGGACTCGACCTCGGCGGCGTCCTTGGCGTACCCCGAACTCGGCACGACCTTGGCCTGGGTGCTCTCGGTGAACATCGCCGGGTCTGCGGGCGAGGAGCCGTAGACCAAGGTCGTGGACTTCACCACCAGCCGGCGCAGACTCGGGGCGTTCTGACAGGCCGCCAGCAGTTGCATCGTGCCGATGACGTTGAGTTCCTTCATTGCGGCCCGGCTGGCGGCTCCGGGGCCCAGCGTCCCCGCGCTGGAGTGCACCACGGTGTCGACCTCGGCCGCGGCGATGACCTTCGCGATGATCGGATTGCGAATGTCGGCCTTGACGAACTCCGCGCGGCCCAGGCCGGCCCGCGGTTCCACGACGTCGACGCCGATGATGCGCTCGACGTCGCCGCGCTCACCGAGACGGCGGACCAAGGCACCGCCGAGATACCGGGACACCCCGGTCACCAGGACGACTCGTCCCATCTCGGCCTCCCCGTGAGCTGCCAACGGCTCCTGCGGACATTGCGGCGACGGATCCTGCGTCGCCGACGGCGAGCCGACGGCGGGCCGACGGCTCCGCTCCGCGACCCGGCCTACTTCTTGTTACGACGCTGAACGCGCGTGCGCTTGAGCAACTTGCGGTGCTTCTTCTTCGCCATCCGCTTGCGACGCTTCTTGATGACAGAACCCACGCCGGAACCCTCGTTCACGTTGAGTGGCGCGCATCCAAACCGGGGTCAGCGAAACGCGCGATGTGCCTGGCAGCCTACCCCGCGCTCGGCAAGGGCCCGGACTCCCCATCTGCCGGCGCCAGACATGCGAACGCCGGGCCATCCGCGAAGGAGAACCCGGCGTCGTGGCGGCGCAGCGGAGGGCTCAGCCGGCGTCGGAGTCGTAGAACGACTGGCGCAGGTACGTCTGCACGGCGTTCTCCGGGACGCGGAAGGAACGGCCCACGCGGACAGCGGGCAGCTCGCCGTTGTGCACCAGGCGGTAGACCGTCATCTTCGATACGCGCATCTTCGTGGCGACTTCTGCCACGGTGAGGAACGAGACATCGGAGAGCGGCTGTTCGTTCGAGGCCATGGGCGCACCGTACCTTTCGCCCGCGTCGTTCCGGATGGGGACTAAGCCACCGGTGTGACGGATGAGGGGCATTACAACGTCGCTTTCAACAGTAGTGGTCAGTGGTACGGGTGGGGAAGGGGCTGCATTCTGCCCGAAACGCTCCGTAACCCCGCGGCAGGACACTCACCGGCCCATACGCCCCGGTAGGCGTGCGATGTCCTTGACCTGCGGGGAAAGAATTTGCCCGCAGTCGACCAGAGCCAAAGTCGCGACGGAGCGTCAGATCACCGCGAGCGCGCCTCGTTCGGCTCAGGGCACCAGGTCGTGGAAGTCGAACACGGCGGCGCGGGTGGCCAGGATCGCCGCATCGAGGGCATCGAGGGGATCGCCACCCTCCCACGGGCGATACACCAATCCGTCCGTCAGCCCGTCGGTCATCCGCAAGGGCGGCGAGACACCCAGGGCCCGGACGCGGGCCTGCCAGCCGGGCGGGGTGTCCGAGGCCGGATCGATTCCGGTGCCGCACACCTCGGCCAGCAGATGGGTCCAGGCCCGCGGGACGACGCCTACCAGGTCGTACCCGCCGCCGCCGGTCGCCAGCCACCGCCCGTCGCTGATCTCGTGCGCCAGTTCGTGCAACGCCTGATACGCCGCCCGCTGGCCGTCCACGGTCAGTGCGAGGTTCGCGAGCGGATCGTTGAGATGGCCGTCGGCCCCGTGCTGGGTCACCAGGACCTGGGGGGCGAACGCCCGCAGCAGCGGGGGAACAACGCCGTGGAAGGCCCGCAGCCAGCCGGCGTCCCCGGTACCGGCCGGCAGCGCGACGTTGACGGCGCTGCCGCGGGCGTTCGCGCCGCCGATCTCGTCCGGGAAGCCGGTTCCCGGGAAGAGCGTGCGTCCGGACTCGTGCAGCGAGATCGTCAGGACCCGCGGATCGTCCCAGAACGCGGCCTGGGTGCCATCCCCGTGGTGGACGTCGATGTCGAGATAGGCGACGCGCTCGACACCCCGCTCAAGTAGCCGGGCGATGGCGAGGGCGACGTCGTTGTAGACGCAGAATCCGCTCGCTGCGCCGGGCATCGCGTGATGCAGACCGCCGGCGATGTTCACCGCGTGCAGCGCCTCGCCGCCCGCGATCGCGTCCGCCGCCGCCAGCGACTGCCCGGCGATCAGGGCGGACGCCTCATGCATCCCGGCGAAGGTCGGGGTGTCCCCGCTGCCCAGGCCGCGAGCCAGGTCGGTGCACTGCGGGTCCAGGCTCGCCCGGCGGACCGCGGCGACGAACTCCGCGGTGTGAACCAGGTTCAGCGCTGCGTCATCGGCCGCCTCGCCCGCTCGTTCGCTGACCTGTGCGGCGTCGAACAGGCCGAACTCCCGGGCCATCGCCATCGTCAGATCGACGCGGATCGGGTTGAGCGGATGTCCCCGGCCGAAGTCGTAGGCGAGGAGTCGGGGATCCCACAGAACCAGGGACGGCCCGGTGCACTTCATGGGGGTCGGCGTTCTCGCTCAGGCGGAGACGGCGGCTTGACCGCTCGCGCGCAGGCCGCCGATCACCCCGAGGGTGTGGTTGCCGGCCCGGCACACCCAGGCGGGCGGGCTGCCGGCTTCGGCGAGTAGTCCGCGGGCGTGCGCGGGACACTCCGGCCAGACCATCCAGAAGGCCTCGGTGAGCAGGTCCTGCACCGTCGCGGCCACCTCGTGCAGCGCCTGGTCGGCCCCGAAGGCCACCAGTCGACCGCCGTCGTGGCTGGAGAAGCGCCCATCGACGCTGACCCGCACGACGGAACCGCACAGCACGGGCTCGATGTGCACCGAGCGCTCCGGCAGGGTCGCGGAGAGGTCGGCGAGAACCGCGATCACCGCATCGGCGGCCAGCTCCAGCTGGTGCTGCGCCGCAGCGAGCCACAGATCCTCACCGGTGAGCGGGCCCTGCTCGGCCCAGAGCCGGCGGAAGTACTCCTGCGCGAGGGGGTCGTAGCCCACCGCGGGACCGAAGTCGGTCATCACGGTCGCCGACAGCCAGGCCTCCATCGCGGCATCCACCCCTCCACATTACGAGGCGGACGCGGGCGGTGTCGTCCCGGCCCGGATCTCGGCAATCCTCGTCCCGGGTTTCCCTCCCGCCACATCCCGCGGCGTGCTCTTGCTCATTACCGAGCAGCGGGTCGAACTCGGGCGCGGATCGGTGCCCGACATCGACCGCGCGGGCAGCAGAGCGGTGCCACTGGGCGCAGCGACGGGCCGGGCGCCGGGCGACGCATACCGTGGGCGCCATGTCGATCTTCACGCCCGCGCCGCCCAACACCGCGCCCCTCCCCGCCGCTGCGACCGCTCCGGCGGCCGGCTACGACGACCCCGCCTCGCGCGCGCGCCTGCGGCGGATGAAGGCCGTGGCCGGCGGGATCCTCGCGGTCGCGGCCGGGGTGTTCCTGCTGACGTTCGCACTGCCGGACACCACGGCTACCAGCTACCTGCGGGCCGCTGCTGAGGCGGGCATGGTCGGCGGGCTCGCGGACTGGTTCGCCGTCACCGCGCTGTTCCGGCATCCGATGCGCCTGCCCATCCCGCACACCGCGCTGGTGCCGCGCAAGAAGGACGAACTTGCCACCAAGCTCGGGGAGTTCGTGGCCGGTTACTTCGTCACCCCGGACGCGGTCGCCAGCCAGCTCACCGAGGCCAACCTGGTGCGCCGCGTAGGGGAAGCCCTTGCCGACCCGGTGCGCGCGGATCGCGTCGCCGCCGAGGTCTCCACCGCACTGGCGGCGGCGCTGCGCTCCGCCGATGCCGGTGAGGCCTCGGACTGGGTGCTGGACCTGCTCGCCCGCGACCTCACCCGCCGGGAGCTGGAGAATCGTTCGTGGGCGCCCAAGCTCGGCCCGTTCCTGCGGGCGGCGGTCGAGGGCAACGGCCAGCAGCCCGTCGTCGACCTCGTCGTAAGGCACGCCCGCGATTATCTGAGCACCCATCGCGAGGCGGTTCATGACAGCGTCTACGACTTCCTGGAGAACCGCAGCCGCATCTCGGCGTTGCTGGCCACCCACCGCAGTGTGGATTGGCTGCTGGACTTCGTCGCCGACACCTTGGAGGAGATGCTCGATCAGGGACGCACGCACCCGATCCGGCGGCGACTGGACGATCTACTGTTGCGCTTTGCCGACGACCTGGTCCACGACCCCAAGTCCGCCCGCGCGCTCGATGCTCAGCTGCGCCTGCTCGTACACGACCCGCGCATCGGGGCAGCGATGACGGATCTTCTCGCCAGTGCACTGGACTCGCTGCGGGACTCCCTCGCCGAGGTTCCCGGAGCTGACGGGCCGTCAAAAGCACAGCTTCGCCTCGCCGCCATGGTTCGCGACCTGGGCAACCGGATGTGCTCCGACGAGGTCTTCGCTGCGCGCCTGAACTCGATGCTGGAACAGGGCGTGCGCTACGCCGTGACGCACTACGGGGACAACGTCGTCGCGCTGATCCGCACCCAGGTCCAGGCCTGGGACGGGCGCGCGGCCTCGGACCGCATCGAGACCGCGGTGGGACGCGACCTGCAGTTCATCCGGATCAACGGCACCGTCGTCGGCGCCTTGGCCGGGGTGCTCATCCACACCGTCGCCGTGCTGTCCGGGCACGGCTGAGGCCCATCTTCTGCGTGTGTCCCGGGGTAATTCGCGACCCTGAAAGCCCGACACGCATACAGAGGATGGGGCTAATCGGTGCGCAGCGCGACCACGGGATCGAGCTTGGCCGCGCGGCGGGCCGGGGCGACGCCGAAGAAGACCCCGACCGCGGCCGAGACCCCGAACGCCAGCGCGGGGGACCACCAGGAGATGACGGCCGGGATCGGGGAGAACGCGTCGATCAGCACAGAGCCCCCGACCCCGATCCCGATGCCGATCAGGCCGCCGACCGCGGTGAGCAGGACCGCCTCGATCAGGAATTGCAGCATGACGTCGCGCCGCCGCGCCCCGAGCGCCATCCGCAGGCCGAGCTCGCGGGTGCGCTCGCGCACGCTCACCAGCATGATGTTGGAGACCCCGACACCGCCGACGATCAGCGAGATTGCGGCGATGGCGGCCAGCACCAGGGTCAGCAGGGACAGGATCGTCCCGATGGTGCCGAGAATCTGAGACTGCGTCACCGCCGAGAACTCCTCGCCGGGATAGCGATCGACCAAGGCAGCAACGAGCTTGGGCTGCAGCTCGTCGACGGACTCCGCCGTCGGGGCCTTGACGATCAGCGCGTCGACCCGCTCGACGCCGAATAGGCGCTGCGCGGTGGTGGCCGGGACGTGTACCTCGGCGTCGCGGCTGACCCCGAAGGCCGAGCCGAGTTCGTCGTAGAGCCCGACCACGCGAAAACGTACCCCGGCCAGGGTGATCAGGCGCCCGATCGGGTCCACGTCGCCGAAGAGCTCCTCGCCCACCTGCGAACCCAGGACAGCGACCCGGCGGCGGGTATCGACATCGGTGGCGGTGATCGCCTGACCACGCGCCACGGGGCGGTCGAAGACGGATCCGAGGGTCTCGGTGACCCCGACGACCGTGGTGAAGGATTCGCGGGTGCCGACCCGCGCGGTCTCCCCGGAGCTGACGGTTGCGGTGACCGCGTCGGCGTTGCCGACCACCCGCGCCAGGGACTCGGTGTCGGCGAGCTGCAACCGGCTGACCGAGGGCGCGGCGCCGAACTCGAACTTGCCCGGGACCACGATGACCAGGTTCGAGCCCAAGCCTTCGACCTGGGCCGTCACCTTGTCCTTGGCCCCGGTGCCGATGCCGACCAGGAGCACGACCGCGGCGACGCCGATGATGACCCCGAGCATGGTGAGCAGGCTGCGGAGCCGGTTGGCGCGCAGCGCCGCGAACGCGACGCGGAACGCCTCCATCGTGCTCACGGCGCCGCGCCCATGCCGGGACGTCCGAGTAGGTGGTCGCTATAGCAGCCACCCCTTCGGACGTCCGGGGTTTTTCGTGCGCTGCGCTCGCTCATACCGGACCCGAGAGGCCGGCGGAGTCATGCGCGATCAGCCCATCGCGGATCTGGATCTGGCGCCGGGCGTGCGCGGCGATGTCCGCCTCGTGGGTAACGAGCACGATCGCCACCCCGGACTCCCGGTTCAAGACGTCGAGAAGCGCCATGACGTCCGCGCCGTTTCGGGTGTCCAAGTTTCCGGTCGGTTCGTCAGCGAACACCACGGCAGGCTCTCCCACCAGCGCACGTGCGATCGCCACCCGCTGCTGCTCGCCGCCGGAGAGCTGATTGGGCCAATGATCGAGGCGATGGCCCATGCCGACGCGTTCCAGGGCCGCCGCGGCCAGGGCCCGCCGATGCGTGCGCCGCATTCCCCGGTAGAGCAGGGGCATCCCGACATTGTCCTGGGCGCTGGTGCGGGCGAGCAGGGCGAAGGACTGGAAGACGAAGCCGATCGTGCGGTTGCGCAGCCGCGCGAGCGCCCCATCGCTGAGCTGGGACACGTCCTCACCAGCGATCAGCACACTGCCGGCGCTGGGGCGGTCCAGCGCCCCGAGCACGTGCATCAACGTCGACTTCCCCGACCCTGACGGCCCGGTGATCGCGATGTAGTCCCCGGCGCCGACGACGAGGCTGACCCCGCGCAGCGCCCCGACGCTCGCCTCTCCCAGCTGGTAGGAGCGCGTAACGTCACGCGCCTCAATCACCGCGAGTCACGCCGAGTCGCCGGCGCGGGCCTTATCGGCGCCGCGTACCACGATTCGATCATTCAGGATCAGGCCGCGCAGGATCTCGACGAACTCCTCGCCCTCGGCGCCGATTGTCACCTCGCGGCGCACCAGGGCGTCGTTCTCGACCAGCCAGACGGTGTCCGCGGTTCCGTCCCGGACCAGTGCGGAGGCGGGCACGGACAACGCGCTGGGCACCTGCGCCACCTGCAGGCTCACCACCGCGCTCATGCCCGGGCGCGGACGGGGACCGGTAGCGGTCGCCACCGGGGTCGGGCGGTCCAGCTCGGGCTCGAACTCCGGGCTCGGCGCCGGCGTGGCGCTGCCACTTGGTGCCGAACTCGGGGCAGGCGTCGCGGCGCCGGCCTCGGGCGTGGGCGAGGAAGCTGCGGCCGGGAGCGGCTCGGGGGCGGCGAAGCCGTCCAGGATCAAGGTGACGGCGTAGCTGACCCCACCGCGGGCGGACACCGTCGGGGCAAGGTCGACCCCTCGGACGGTGGCCGGGTAGATCACGCCAGGCACTGCGTCGAGTTCGACCTCGGCGCTAACGCCGTCCTTGACGGTGTAGATGTCGGTCTCGTCGATCTCCGCGCGCACCGTGAGCACGGAGTCATCGATGACGCTCACCAGCGTCCCGCCGGCCTCCACCGGGCTGCCCGGCCCGATGGGGCCGCCGGAACCGTTGCCAGGGGCCCCGCCGCTCTCGCCGAGCAGCGCGCCTGCCTGGCCGGCGAACTCCGGTGGCAGGCCACCGAGCAGGGCCGAGGGATCGCCGCTTGCCGAGGTCCCGGGCCCGAGCGTGACCACCCCCGGTGCGGGGGCCCGGATGACGAGGGCGTCGACGGTGCGTTGGGCGGCAGTGACGGCGGCCTCGGCCTGCAGGCGGCCGGCCGCGGAGAGTTGAGCCAGTGCTTGCGAGAGGCTGCCCAGCCCGGCGGTGAAACGGTCAATCGCGGCCTGGGCTTGGGCCTGGGCAGCCGTGAACGCGGCGCGAGCACTGGCGGTTTGCGCGAGGGCGGCCTCACGGGCAGGCCCCGGGGGCAGTGCGAGGGCCGCCGCGTCCGCCTGGTCGAAGGCCGCCTGGGCCTGCGCGTTCTCGGGGGAGTCGGCGACGTTGCCACCGGCCGGGATCGACACTTCGCTACTGCCGATCTCCGCGGCGGCGGCCTGGGCCGCGGCGAGGTTGTCCTCCGCGGCCGGAGAGAAGATGCGCAGCAGTTCCTGCCCGGTGCTGACGGTGTCGCCGGTGTCGACCAGCAGCGTCTCGACGGTGCCGGCGGCGGGCGCGCGCAGCGTGAGCTGGGTGCGCGCGACGACGGCACCGGCGGCCTCGACGACCTCAGTGACCGGGCGGCGCTCGACCATGCCGAGTTCGAAGTCCGCCCCGCCGGAGCCGCAGCCGGCGAGCAGCCCCGCCGTGCTCAGGGCGAGCGCGAGCCCCGCCCTGCGGCGCCGCGGAGGGGTTCCTGGCCCGGCCTCATCCCGGCGCTTCACGGGCTGAACGCGCACTTCACCGGCCGCACACGGCCCGTGAAGCGACACCCAGGCCAGTGAGGCGGGCGCTGGCCCAGCCACGATCGCATGCACCCAATGTACGTACGACGTCGTACTGTCGGCCGCGGAGCATTCGCATTCCGCACCGAAGCGTGACGGTGTGCTTACGCCGCGCGCCGCCGCTGGACCGCGGGACCGGCGGATCTGACACCGTGCGCGGTATGGACCTGCGCCGTCTCCGCCTCGCCGCCGTCGTCGCAACTCCCGGGATCGTGTTGGCCGCCGCCGGCGCGGCGCATCCGCATCTGCTCACCGTGGACAGCGCGCGGGACTGGTGGAGATTGCACGTCCCGCTGCTGATCGTCTTCCCGTTGCTGGCCGGGGCACTGGCCCTGCTGCTGCGCGGGGACAACCGGGTGGTGGCCTGGGCGGCCCGGATCGCCGGGTTCGGCTTCGCCGTCGGCTACACCGCCCTAGACGCCATCGACGGGATCGCCGCCGGGCTGGTCGTGGAGACCGCCGCCGCACCGCAGGATGCGATCACCGGGCGCCTGTTCGAGATCGGTGACCGGCTCGGCCGGGCCGGGATCTGGTCGCTGGCCGCCGCGGTGGTGCTGACCGCGGCCGCACTCTGGCGCACCCGGGGGCCCTGGGTGATCGCCGGGGTCATTCCGTTCCTGCTCGGCTGCGCACTCTTCTACGACCACCACATCTTCGCCCCCGACGGGGTCACCGGGATGCTGCTGATCGCGGCCGGCTCCGCCATGTTGGCGCTGACACCGCTTCGGCACCGCACCGGAGCGGCCTCTGGGGCGTGAGTGGGCCTCACACCGCGCTACCGGTCGGGGGTTGCCTAACCCTCGGGGAGCGCGGAGGGATGGGCGTAGTGGTGCGGGGCATGACGCACCTCGTGGCGGGCGGCGGCGAAGCGCCAGGATTCCCACGCCACCGTCGCGGTGAGCACGCCGGCCAGCAGGGCGAGGGTCGCCATGGCCGGCAGCTCCTCACCGAGCAGCGCAAGGGGCACCACGGCCAGGGCCAGCACAAGCCGGTGGACCCGCACCCCCGCACCGCACCGGGCGATGAACGCCACCTGCCCGGCGAGGTAGATCGAGACCCCGAGCACCAGAGCAGCGAGCGCGACGCCGGTGAGGGGGTCGTCGAGGTCGTGCTCTTCGGTGTCCGAGACGTACTCCAGCACCTTCTTCATCCCGAGCGCCAGGAGCACGATGCCGGCCATCATCGGCAGGTGCAGGAAGCTGTAGGCATCGCGGGCGAGACGAGGGCGGCGATCCTCGGGACAGGTCGCGAGGGCGCGCTCGGCGAGCAGGGAGCTCGTGTCGAAGTACATCCACCACAGCGCCGCCGTCAACGTCAACCCGAGCAGCGCGGCGAGCACGATCGCCCCGGAGAACGGGCGCTCGGAGACCCCGACGCCGACGGCGACGATCGACTCCCCCAGCGCGATGATGATGATCAGGGAGTGGCGTTCGGCGAAGTGCGTGGCCGACGCGAGCCGCCACCCGGACGCCCCGCCCGCGTAGGTGCCGACGTAGTCGGCCGCCAGCGCCGCCACCCACAGCCAGGTTCGAGCATCGTCTTCAACGCCGCCCGCGATCATCAGCAGGCTCGTGGCGAGCAGCATCGAGGCCGCGAAGCGCAGCAACTGCCGGCGCAGGCCGCGGTCACCGGCCGCCGCCAGCCAAAAGGTCCCGATGTGGATCGCGCGCAACACGAAGTAGCCGGTCGCGATGGCGTACGGCGCCGACCACCCCCCGGGTGCGTCATCGAAGGCCTCAGGGATGGCGAGGGCGATCACGAACATCGCGCCCATCGCGCCGAGCAGCGCGAGCCGGCCGCCCCCCTCGTCGGCCCTGATGACGTTGCCCAGCCAGGCGTAGCCGACCCAGGACCACCACAGCAAGCCGAGGATCAGCAGGCCTTGGGTCAGGCGCAGCGGGTCGAGGTCCTTGGCCATGAAGGCCGTGACCTGGGTGAGGGCGAAGACGAATACGAGGTCGAAGAACAGCTCGAGCATCGTCGCGGATTCGTCCTGCTCGCGCCGCTCCAGGCGCAACCCCGACGCCCCCGCGCTCATCCGATTCCCGAGGCCAGCTCTCGCGATCTGTCGCGAGCGGCCTCCAGGGCGGCGATCATCGCGGCGCGCACGCCGTGGTTCTCCATCTCGCGGATCGCGGCGATCGTGGTGCCGGCCGGGGACATCACCGCCTCGCGCAGCTTGACCGGGTGCTCCCCGCTCTCCTTGAGCATGGCCGCGGCCCCGATCGCGGTCTGCACGATCAGGCGGTGCGCGACCTCGCGGGGCAGCCCGAGCAGGATTCCGGCATCCGTCATCGCCTCGACGAGATAGAAGAAATACGCCGGTCCGGAGCCGGACAGCGCGGTGACGGCGTCCTGCTGGGACTCGGGGACGCGGATGACGTCACCGACGGGGGCGAGCAGGCTCTCGGCGACCTTGAGATGCTCCGGGCCGGCGTGCGTGCCGGGGGAGATCGCGCTCATCGCCTCATCGACGAACACCGCGGTGTTGCTCATCACGCGGATCACCGGGACACCGTCGGTGAGGTGCTTTTCCAGGAAGGACGTCGGGATTCCGGCGGCGACGGAGATGACGAGTTGGTCGGGGCGCACCGCCGCGCCGATCTCCTCCAGCAGAGCGCCCATATCCTGCGGCTTGACCGCGAGCAGCAGGATTTCGGCGCTGCCCACCGCCTCGGGCGCGTCCGGGGTGGCGACGCCGTAACGCTCCCGCAGCACCGCGGCACGCTCGCCGTGACGCTCCGTCACCACGACGTCGGCCGGGGTGCGGCCCGCGCGCAGGATCCCGGCGAGCAGCGCCTCACCCATCTTGCCGCCACCGAGCACGGCCACCCGCTGCGCCATCTCACTCCTCCGCTCAGTCGGTCACCGGGCCCCGGGCCCATTCTCCCACCTCGGGACGTCCGAGTGAGTGGTCGCTATAGCAACCACCCTTTCGGACGTCCGCAAGGCAATCAGCGCTGGGTGGCCATCGAACGCAGGAAGAAGGCCAGGTTGGCCGGACGTTCGGCCAGCCGGCGCATCAGATAGCCGTACCACTGGGCGCCGAAGGGGACGTAGACCCGCACCGCGTCACCGCCTGCCGCCAGCCGGCGTTGCTCGGCCGGGCGCACGCCGAAGAGCATCTGGTACTCGAACTCTCCCGGGCCCCGCCCCGCCCGGGCGGCGAGATCACCGGCGATCGCGATCATCCGGGGGTCGTGCGAGGCCACCATCGGATAACCCTGACCCCCCATCAGGACTCTCAAACACCGGACGTAGGACAGGTTCACCTCGTGGGGATCACGCCAGGCCACCGACGCCGGCTCGTTGTAGGCCCCCTTGCACAGGCGTACCCGCGACCCGGCGCCGGACAGGTCGCGGGCGTCGGACTCGGTGCGGCGCAGATACGCCTGCAAGACCGCACCCACCCAGGGGAAGTCCGCGCGCAGCTCACGCACCGTCGCCAGGGTTGCGTCGGTGGTGCGGTGGTCCTCCATGTCCAGGGTGATGGTCGTCCCCGCGGCACTCGCGGCGGCGGCCACCGCATGCGCGTGGTCGGTCGCGATCGACGGGCCGTCCGATCCCAGTCCCTGGCCCAGCGCGGAGAGCTTGACCGACACCTCACAGGCTCCCGTCAGACCCGCCTCGGCGAGAGCGCCGAGCACGGCCACACAGGTCGTGCGCATCTCGGCGGCCTGGGCCCGATCGGTGGTGTCCTCCCCCAGGTGATCCAGTGACACCCGCAGGCCCTCACCGGCCAGGTCCCCGGCCACCCGCAGGGCCTCGGGCATCGACACGCCGGCGACGAAGCGCGCCACCACGCCGCGGGTCACCGGAGCACGGGTGACGAGCTCGCGGAAGGCCTGCGAGCGGGAGGCACTGAGCAGCAGGCGGCGCATCGCACCATCGTGCCCTGCTGGGGCGCGATCAGCGCAGCGAGCCCTACGGCTGTTGCGGCGCCTGGACCGGTGCCTCAAGGCTGGCCGCTAGATGCAGGCGGGTAAACGCGAGGGACTCCAACAGGTCCGCCTCGCGCTCGCGCCGGTTCGCGCACCGGCGGGTGTTGACCTCGAGCACGACCGCACCGGTGAAGCCACGCCGGGCCAGCAGCTCAAGCACCTCGGCGCACGGCTGGGTGCCGCGCCCCGGCACCAGGTGCTCGTCCTTGTTGGAGCCGCTGCCGTCCGCCATGTGCACATGGCGGAGCCGGTCACCGAGTTCGGCGACCATGGCCAGCGGGTCGGCGCCGGACACCGACGTGTGCGAGAGATCCAGCGTTGTCGCGGCGTAGTTATGGTCGACGATGTCCCAGTCCGGGGCGTAGGCCGCAACCTCGCGGCCGCGGGCCTTCCACGGGTACATGTTCTCCACCGCAAACTCGACGTCGGTCTCCTCCGCCAGGTGCGCCAGACCGAGCTCGAACGCGCGGGCGTAATCGCGCTGCCAGCGAAATGGCGGGTGCACGACGACGACACCGGCGCCGAGCCCCTCGGCTACCTCGCGCGCGTGATCAAGTTTGACCCAGGGGTCGGTGCCCCAGACCCGCTGGGTGACCAGCAGGCACGGGGCATGGATCGCCACGATCGGCATCTGGTGATAGTCCGAGAGGTGCCGCAGTGCAGTGGCGTCCTGGCTGACCGGATCCACCCCGACCATCACCTCGATGGCGTCAAAGCCCAGCTCCACGGCCATCTCGAACGCGGTGCCGGTGGACTCGGGGTAGGTCGAGGAGGTGGAGAGCGCGATCTTCGCCTCCGGCACCTGCAGCACCGCGGGCTCGCCGACGGGAGCCTTGGCCACCCGATCGTCGGTGCTCACAGCCACCAGGTTAGGACGCGGGCCCCCGTTCGTCGCAGCCGTTGCGCCGCGCGCTCGTGTTGTGGAACCTCGGACGCGGCCTCAGACCACCGCGCCCGAGTCACGCGGGTCACGCTCCTTGCGCTGTGCGCCAGGGGCGACCAGCTCGCGCGGCTTGGGCGGCTCGGCGTGGGAGAGCGAATGCAGCACGATCGCCAGCGGCGTCGCGGTGAACGTCGAGGACGCGGTACCGACGATCAGCCCCAGCAGCAACGCGATCGCGAAGTCGACCAGGGAATCACCGCCGAGGATGGCCAGGGCCGCCAGGATGAACATCGCGCCCAACCCGGTATTGACCGTGCGCGGGATCGTCTGCAGCACGGCGGTGTTGCATACCTTGTCGAAGGGATCCTCGGGCCGATTGGCCCAGCGTTCACGGACCCGGTCGAAGACGACCACGGTGTCGTTGATACTGAGCCCGATAATGGTCAGGACCGCGGCCAGGAAGACCCCGTCGATCGGTCTGCCCATCCAGGCGAACGCCCCGGTCACCAGGATCACGTCGTGGAACATCGCGAGCGCCGCGGCGGCGCCGAAAGTCCACCGGAACCGCACGGCCAGATAAATCATCTGGGCGATCAACGCGATGATGAAGGCGATGATCGCCTTGTCGCGCAGCTCCTTGCCCAGGCTCGGCCCGATCAGCTCATCGCGCAGCTTGGTGACCTCACCGCCGACCTCGCCGAGTGCCGCGCGGATCTCCAACTCGTCATCGTTGGACACATCCGAGGCGCGTACGGTGATGTCGTCCTCGCCGGAGGACTGCACGATCGCGCGCGGGAAGCCGACCCCGGAGACCTTCTCCCGGGCGGTGTCCGGGTCCAGCGGCTGAGAAGTCGAGTACTCGATCAGCCGCCCACCGGTGAACTCGACGCCGAGGTTGAGCCCGCGCACCACGATGCCCGCAACGGCGACGATCAGCAGCAGCCCCGAAACGGACAGCCACGTGATCCGCCGCCGCATGATGTCGGGGTTGCGCTCGGCGATCCAGGTCCGTACCCGGCCCGTGGTGGCGACCCCGGAGGGGGCGGGGCGCTTGCGTAGCTTGTCTCCGCGCATCGCGAAGTCGGTCAGGCTGCGGGTGATGATCAGGGCCGAGACCATTGAGGCGAGCACGCCGATAGTGAGCGTCACCCCGAAACCCTTGACGGGGCCGGAGGCGAAGTAGAACAGCAACCCAGCGGCCAGCAAGGTCGTGACGTTGGAGTCGATGATCGCGGTCCAGGCCTTGCGGTAGCCCATCTCCAGGGATCCGCGCAGGTTCCTCTTCGTCCCCGGCAGGGTGCCCTCGAGGAACTCCTCCCGGGCCCGTTCGAAGACCAGCACGTTCGCATCGATCGCGATGCCGATCGCCAGCACGAAGCCGGCCAGGCCGGGCAGGGTCAGCGTCGCGCCGACGGTGACGAGCGCGGCGTAGGAGATCAGGGCGTAACAGCCCAGGGCGATCGTCGCGAGCCCACCGACGATGCGGTAGACGAACAGGATGAACAGCCCGGTCAGGATGATGCCGATGATCGCGGCGTTGCGGCTGGCGTCGATCGCGGCCTGACCCAGCGTCGGACCGACCACCCGCTGCTCGATGATCTCGACCGGGACCGGCAGCGATCCGCCGTCGACCAGGACCGCGAGATTCTTCGCGCTCGCCTCGTCGAAGTTGCCGTTGATCTGGGTGCTGCCGCCGACGATGCCGACCTCGCACGCCACCTGGTTGGAGACCTGCGGGGAGGAGATGACGTTACCGTCGAGCACGATCGCGACGCGGCGGGTCGGGTCACCGTCCGGCGCGCACGCGGCCTTGGCGGTGAGGTCCGCCCAAGCCCCCGAGCCCTCACCTTTGAAGTCGACGGTGACGAACCAGCCGCCCTGTGTCAGGTCGAAGTTGGGTTCGGCGCCGCCGACCCCGGCTCCGGACAGCGTCGGGGGTGCCAGGCGGAGCTGGGCCAGGCCGTCCTCGTCCGGCAGGGTCAACTCGGTCGTGGACGGGGCCGGCGCCGTCGGGCCCACGACCGGCCCCTCGCCGAGCACCGCGTGGAAGGTCAGCTGCGCGGTCTTGCCCAGAACCTCAGCGGCCTCCTTGGGTTCCTGCAGGCCCGGGAGCTCGACGATGATCCGCTTCTCCCCCGCGCGGGAGATGCTCGGCTCGGACACCCCGAGGGAGTCCACCCGCTTGCGCAGCACCTCCAGCGCCTTGTCGGTCGATTCCCGGTTGGCCTTGACCAGCTCGGAGTCCTTGGTCTCCAGGACGACCTGGGTGCCCCCCTTGAGGTCCAGGCCGAGCTTGGCGTCCTCGGTGAGCGTCGCGTAGCCCGCCGCGGCGACGATCACCACCGAGAGCAGGCCGCGGATCAGGGGTGCGCGCGAGGGGGTGGTGGTCGGGCGGGCCATGTCTTAGAACTCCATCGATGAGGTGGGTGCGGCGGTGAATCCGACGGCCGAGTCCACGAGGTGATCAAACCACCGCAGGATCAAACCTTCGCGCAGCGCCCAGGGACAGATTTCGAGCCGGTCGATGCCGAACAGGTCCATCGCCGCTTCGGCAACCATCGCCCCGGCCAGCAGCTGGCCTGCCCGGCCGAACGACACACCGGGCAGTTCAGTGCGCTGATCGCTGGTCATCGTCGACATGACGTTGACCCAGTAGGCCACGTCCGAGCGATCCAGGGTCCGGCGCACGTACAGCCCGTCGGATGAAGACGCGGCCCCGGCCAGGCGTGCCAGCTGCTTGAACGTTTTGGAGGTGGCGACCGCGTGGTCGGGCGTCCCGAAGCGGGTCAGCGGCCCGCAGGCGTTCTGCGCGATCTCCGCGCGCACATGGCGGCGCAGTGCCGCGAGCTCGTCCGGCGGTGGTGGGTCGGTGGTGAATGCATCGTGGGTGAGTCGGCCTGCCCCGAGTGGGAGTGAGATGACGGCGTCCGGATCGGAGTCGATGCCGGTGGCCATCTCCAGCGAGCCGCCACCGATGTCGAACACCATCAGGCGCCCGGCGGACCAGCCGAACCAGCGCCGGACCGCGAGAAACGTCAGCCGGGCCTCGTCCTCGCCGGAGAGCACGGCGAGCTCCACACCAGTGGCATCCCGGACCTGGGCCAGTACCTCCTCGCCATTCGCGGCCTCGCGGATGGCCGAGGTGGCGAACGCCATCACCTGTTCGACCCCGGCCTCGGTGGCCACGGTGACGGAGTCCCGCACCGCGGTGATCAGCGCCGCTACCCCGGCGGGCACTATTGCCCCCTGGAGATCGAGGTGATCGATCAGGCGGATCTCGGCCTTGTGCGAGTTGGCGGCCCACGGCCGTGCGCCCGGGTGGGCGTCCATCACCAGCAGGTGCGCGGTGTTGGACCCGACGTCTAACACCCCCAACCGCATGTCGCGACGCTATCGCGCACCTTCCGTTAACGCTGAGCCTCTACGCTGCCCGCGTGCCGGAAGTAGATCTCGATTTCCCTCGCGCCTGGGCTGAGTTCGTCGACCCCGACGACGCAGGCCAGGTGTTCCGCGTCGACCTGACCTGGCTGACCTCGCGCTGGGGGTGCATATTCGGTAACGGCTGTCAGGGCATCGTCGAGGGCCGACCCGATGACGGGTGCTGCTCGCTGGGCGCGCATTTCGCGGACCCCGACGACGAGAAGCGCGTGCGCAAGTTCGCCAAGGATCTGACCGCGGCGGACTGGCAGCTCCGCGAGGTCGGCAAACGCAAGGGTGTGTTCGTCAAGGACGAGGACGGCGTGCGCAAGACGCGCGTGGTCGACGGCGCGTGCGTGTTCCTGAACCGGCCCGGGTTCGGCGCCGGGGCGGGTTGCGCGCTGCATACCATGGCGCTGCGCACCGGGCGTGAGCCGTTGGAGACCAAGCCGCTGGTGTGCTGGCAGGTCCCGGTGCGCCGCGACTACCGGTGGGTGAACCGCCCCGACGAGACCCGCTATCTGGAGATCTCGATCACCGAGTTCAACCGGCGCGCCTGGGGGGAAGGTGGGCACGAGCTGAACTGGTGGTGCTCGGGGGCCACCGAGGCGCACCAGGGGACCAAGTCGGTCTGGCAGTCCTACGCGCCCGAACTCAGCGAGCTGATGGGCGCGAAGGCGTACGCGGTGCTGGCGCAGCTGTGCCTGGAGCGCGAGTCCGAGCGGCGCCCGATGCTCCCCCACCCGGCCGGTGCGCCGGGCAAGAAGCGTAAGAAAACCTGACGCGCCGCTGCCCCCCGCTCATTCATGAGCTGGCGACCAGAAATCGGCCCGGAAACCGGTCGCCAGCGCATGGAAGAGCACGCCCCGCTCATGAATGAGCAGCGAGCGCCCGAATCGGGACAAATCGGTGACCGAAACGGGCTCCTGCGTAGGAGAGTGCTGCGCCAGCGCATGGAAGAGCATGCCGCGATGCCCGCGAGGCTCGATGGGCGCCACCATCGTGTCGGGAATCATCAGCTCGATCGATCACCGTGCGCGGACGCCACCTGCTCGCTCTGGCGGAGCGCTCAGTAGTCCTCGTCCTCGTCGTAGTCATCGTCTGTGCGCGAACCCGGTCGATTCCCCCGCACCGGGGTCGTGCTCTGCTCGTCCCGCGAACCCGCACCCAGCACCGGATTCACCGGACCCCGGCTGCGGCGCTTACCCCGCTCGGACAGCTGGGGTGCCTCCCCGTACCGCGCGCCCCGGCTCCGCGGCTCCGGCGAGGACGTAGCCCCGCCGGGCGCGCCCATTCCGCCGACCATGCCCGCTCCGCCTGAACGTGACCCGGCGCCGGTCACCGCCGCGCCCGCTCCAGCGGCGCTGCCCCCGCCGCCGATTGTGCCCGGCATCGCGGACCCGCCGATCGTGCCGGAGATCCCACCACCAACGCCCGCGCCCCCGCGCGCGAGCCGGGCGGCGGCGATCGCCGCCGCCCCCGCGCCAGCGGCCCCCGCCCCAGCGGCAACCGAACCCGGGCCCAACCCAGATCCCGGCCCCGACCCTGACCCCTCGCCCGGTGTGGACCCACCTCCCGGCATTCCCCGGTCACCCGGGAAACCGGACCCCGGGGTGTATCCACCGCCCGGGGCCCCGCCATCGCTATATCCACCGCCGCCGTATCCGCCACCCGGCGGTGACGGCGGATACCCGCCGGTGTCGCCCTCCGGACGCGGCACCCGCTCCGGGATCCCCGTCACCGGATTACGCCGATACTCACCAGACCCTCCCGGGGGCACCTGGCCGCTGGGCAGATCTTCAGAGGTCGCAACTGGACGTCCGAACCGATCATTCGAATCACGCCATTCATTGGTGGCGACACTGTCTCTAAATTCGGGACAGGCGGCTTCGATGGCCGTGGTGGCCTCGTTCATGCACCCCGAGAAATCCGCGTACACCTGGCGGATCACCTCGAACTGCTGCTCCCGGTTCTCCACCCGCGCCGCCTCATTACGGCTATCAGCCCTCGCGAGTTCATAACTCATCGATGCACCACCGGTGAGCACCGCCGCCCCCAACTTGAGCGGGTTGCTCATTACCGACCCCACCGCACCCGCCAGATCATCCAACCCCGGCAAGCCGAAGCCCTTATCCGGCTTGGGCTTGAGCTCGGAACCGACCTGGGCTATCGCCTGCGCGAGCTGACCTACCTGCGCGTCCGCGCCCGCCAGCACCTCCCCCACCTGCCGCAGCCGAGCCGCACACGCCAGGAACCTCTCCGCGAGGGCGTCGAAGGCCCACCCCGCCGCGTCCGCGGCCTCCCCCCGCCACACCACACCAGCGGCACCCCAACGCCCCTGCGGCCCCAACGCCTCCGCGACCGCCTCCAACTCCTGCGCCGCCGCACGCCACAAATCCGCGCCCCCGATGATCCTGGCCCGATCCAACGCCGCGGTCACGTTCAACTCATCCAGCATCAACCGGGCATCGGCCTCCGGATACGGATCACCCATGACCGCCTCCAGCCGTCGAAGACCGGCGACGCGCCAACACCAACGCGCCACCACCTAGCAGAATCACCAACGCCGCCGCGCCCCCGATCAGCACACCAGCCGAACCGCCGCCCCCAGCAGAACCCTCGCCCGCTCCCTGCGCGGCCACCGGCTCATCCACCGGCGCCCCAGGCACACCACCGACACCGGCAGCCGGCTCACCAACCGACCCGGCCGACGCCCCCGCGGACGACGCCCCCGGCAGCGCCGCCCCCTCGGTCGGCGCGATCAACGGGTTCACATCCGGATGCACACTCGGGTCCGAGGCCAGCATCTTCGTCACCGACATGATCCCGTACCCG
>JBQTII010000134.1:0-9621 GCA_052388275.1 Sporichthyaceae bacterium
GCGGCCACCCGGTCACGTTCAAGCTGAGCCAACGCAGCGTCGTGTTCCGCGCGGGCGGCGGCGCTGCGGGCCTGCGCGCGGGTCATCGCCGCGATCGCCGCCTCGGCGCGTTCCTGCCCGTACCCCAACGCGTCGGCGTAGGCGGCCAGGGCGCGGGCGGTGTCGGTGAACGCCTGCCCGGCCCGTTCCCAGCGCGCCGGTTCACCCTCGAACGCCCCCCGGAACCGCTCGGCTGCCTGCCCGTACCAGCCATCGGTGGACAGCCGGCGCAAACCCGCACCGACCTCGGTCAGTGAGATGCCTACCCCGGTCAACTCCTGCGCCGGGCCGAAAAGCTCCCCCGGGTGACCGGGCAGGGGCCCGGGCAGGACAGGCGCCGCGGTCACCGCCGGCCCCCTGCCCCGACCCGGGCGTGGAGACGTTCCCCGATCTCACCGAACATCGCGGCACTACGTGCATCGGCGTCCTGGTAGGTGGTGGCCGTCTCGGTCAGGCGACCCCCGATCTCGCGCACGTCCTCCTGTAGCACGTCCAGCCCCCGCGACCACCGGTCGGCGAACTCGTCCAAGGCCGAACTCACACCCGCATGGGCCACCGCCCGCTCAGGCGGCATCAGCTCGCCGGTGTCTCGGTGAGAGAAATCCGACGCCGTCCGGGCCATCCCCCGCACCACGGCGCGCAAGGCCTCGAGGTCAACCTCGAAACCCTCCACGCGACCCTCTCCTGGTCTACCAGCCAGGATCCTATGGGCCCTCCGGGGCCGCCCACCCACGGAGATCACGTCGGCTGTCCGCGCACCTGCGCTCTAGAATCACGCCATGAGCGAGGAAATCGCTGTTCTCGACACTGCCCGGCGCGCCCGGGAGGCCGCAACCGACCTGCAGGTGCGCTCGCGGGCCGATAAGGACGCCGCCCTGCTGGCGATGGCCGACGCGCTCCTCGCCGCGTCGGTCGACGTGCTGGCAGCCAACGCCGCCGACTGCGCGCGCGCCGAGGCCGCCGGCACCCCGGCGGCGATGATCGACCGGCTGCGCCTGGACCACCACCGCATCGAGGCCATGGCGACGGGGCTGCGCGAGGTCGCCGGTCTGCCGGACCCGGTCGGGGAGGTCGTGCGTGGTTCGACGCTGGCCAACGGTCTGGAGCTGCGGCAGGTGCGGGTGCCCTTCGGGGTGGTCGGCATCATCTACGAGGCACGTCCCAACGTCACTGCCGACGGGGCGGGCCTGGCGCTGAAGTCGGGCAATGCGGTCCTGCTGCGGGGGTCCTCCTCGGCGAAGGCGTCGAACACGGCGATCGTCGCCGCATTGCGGGCCGGGCTCGTCGCCGCGGTGCCGGCCAACCCGCTACCGGCCGACGCCGTACAGCTCGTTCCGGGCGAGACCCATGAGGCGGTCAAGCATCTGATGCGCGCCCGCGGGCTGGTCGACGTGTTGATTCCCCGTGGTGGGGCCGCCCTGATCCGTTCGGTTGTGGAGGAGGCCACGGTTCCGGTGATCGAGACCGGGGTGGGAAACTGCCACGTCTATATCGACGCCGACGCCGACCTGGACATGGCGACGGCGATCTTGGTCAACGCCAAGGCCCAGCGGGTGAGCGTCTGCAACTCCGCCGAGACCGTGCTGGTGCACGCCGCCGTCGCGGAGCACTTCGTGCCGCTAGCGATGGCGGCCCTCGGCGCCGCGGGCGTGACGGTGCACGGGGACGCCGAGTTCGCCCGCCTCGGCGGCGCTGGGGTGGTGCCCGCCACCGACACCGACTGGGACACCGAGTACCTGTCCCTGGACATTGCCGCCGCGGTCGTGCCAGATCTGGAGGCGGCGATCGCGCACATCCGCAGCCACGGCAGCGGGCACACCGAGGCGATCATCACCCGATCCCAGGGGGCTGCCCATCGGTTCACGGCGGCCGTTGACGCGGCCGCCGTCGTGGTGAACGCCTCGACGCGCTTCACCGACGGTGGGGAGTTCGGCTTCGGCGCCGAGATCGGCATCTCGACCCAGAAGCTGCACGCCCGCGGCCCGATGGGCCTGCCCGAGCTCACCAGCACCAAGTACATCGTCATCGGCGACGGCCACCTCCGGCACTGAGCCGACGTGCGCGGGCAGGTGGGGCTTGCCGGTGGCGGCGATGGCCCGAGCCGTGCGCAGCGGATGCGACCTGGCATCCTGGAGTGCGACAGCGCAGCCGCCCCGCCGAGGAGCCCCGCATGATTGCCCAGACCGCCCTCACCTTGAGCGAGCTGCTGGCCTCCGCGGAGGCCGAAGGCGGGGGTGAAGGTCACCGCAATGCCTACCTGATCGGCGTGAGTGTCTTCGTCGCGCTCACGCTCATGTTGCTCGCAACGCTGTCCTTCAACCGCGACCGCTGAGCGCCGACGCCGGGTCCGGTGATGGCACTGTCCGGGGTCTCGGGTCCGCGCCTCGGGGTGCTCGGCGGGACCTTCGATCCGATTCACTACGGTCACTTGGTCGCCGCCGCCGAGGTCGCCGACGCCTTCGACCTCGACGAGGTCGTGTTCGTGCCCTCGGGGCACCCCTGGCAGAAGGATTCCCGCCGGGTGTCCCCGGCCGAGGACCGCTACCTGATGACGGTGATCGCGACCGCGTCCAACCCGTTGTTCTCGGTCAGCCGGGTGGACATCGACCGGCCCGGACACACCTACACCGTCGACACCCTGCGAGATCTGCGTGTGGAGTACGGCGCGAGCACCGAGTTCTTCTTCATCACCGGAGCCGACGCTCTCAGTGAGGTCCCCACCTGGCGTGACCCGCAGGCGCTGTTCGCCCAGGCGCACTTCATCGGCTGCACGCGGCCTGGCCATCTGCTTGCCGACCCGGGCATCCCCGGCGCGCGGGTGAGCCTGGTCGAGATCCCTGCGCTGTCGATCTCCTCGACGCAATGCCGTTAGCGCGTCGCGGCCCAGCGCACGATCCGCTACCTGGAACCGGAAGGCGTGCTGGCCTATGTGGCCAAGCGCGGACTGTACGCCGACGGCCCCGATGCCGCATGAGGGGGCGCCAGTGAGCGAGCGCAGCGAGCGAACCGACAAGGACAGTGCACTGTCGCTCATTGGGCGGGCGAGCGCTAGCGAGGTTGCCCAATGAGCGAGAGCTCCCCGCCACCGCCCGAGGGCGAGCGGTATCGCACCGAGCAGTTCACCTTCGTCGACGCCCCGGACGATCTGTCCGCCGGGACCGAGGCCACGCACTGGCTGGCATTCATGAACTCGCGAGCCGGGCGCCGCCTTGACCGGCGGGAGCGGGCCCGCGAGCGAGGCGTGCTGATCGGGGTCGGGATGGTGGCGGCGGCCTTGGTGGCTGCGCTGCTGGTGTGGGCGCCCTGGCAGAAGCAGGATGCCCCCGACACGGGTGCGCAGTTCCTCGGCGGGGATCGCGTCGCGCTGCTGATGCAGATCCAGGGGCCGACCTCCGAAGCCGTCGCCACCGCGATCCTCGTGTACGACCGGGCGTCGCAGGCCCCGCAAGGGGTCACCGTCGTCCCCGGGCGGATGGTGCTGGACGTCCAGGGCCAGGGTCGACTCACCGTGAATGCCGCGCTCGCCGCGGCCGGGCCCACGCTGAGCAGGGAGGCGATCGGTGAGCTGGTGGGAGTGCCGTTGGTCGGCACGTGGTTGCTGACCGAGGGCGAGTACTCGGCGTTGGTCGATCAGGTGGGGAGCCTGCGCCGACCGCTGCGCGAGCTCGGCCCGGGTTCGCAGGCCGAAGCCGTGCACGCCCTGGTCGCGGCTTTCCCGCCCGTGTACTCCGTCACCCGGGACCTGCTGCTGGATTTCGGGATCCTCGCGGCACCGGGGCTGGAAGTCGAAAGACTCGCAGCGGTGCTCACCGGCCTGGCTGCCCGCGGCGGCGCCTTCGGCCAGGGTGAGTTACCGGTGGATGCTGCCACCGGTGGGCTGGATCTGTCGGCGGCGCGCTCGGGGGAGCTGGAGCGCCTCGGTGCCCGCCCCGGCGAGGCCAGGGTGGACAGCACGCCGCGGGTGTTGGTCTCGATCGCCCGCGGGGGCGCTGTGCGCGAGTCCGACGTCCGCGCTGACGTGCTCAATGCCGGCTACGAGTACCGCGCCGGCCCACCGGCGCCCGCCGACGCCGAGACCTCGATCATGGTGCGCGCCTCGGTTCCCGGTGCTCTCGATCTGGGCAAGGCGGTGGCCGCCGCCCTGGGCCTTGATCCGCGCCGGGTGGTTTCCGCTGCGGAGGTTCCAGCCACCGTCGATGTGGTCGTGGTCATCGCCCGTGCGGTACGAGCACGGCCGGCGCGGTGAGACCCTAGAGCCATGACTGCCTCTCCCCGGGCCGTCGAGCTCGCGATCGCGGCCGCCGAGGCAGCCGCGGACAAGCTCGCGGACGACATCTGCGCCTTCGACGTCAGCGATCAGCTGGTGATCACCGACATCTTCGTCGTGTGCTCGGCCTCCAACGACCGCCAGGTCCGCTCGATCGTCGACGAGATCGAGCTGCGGCTCAAGGGGCTCGGTGAGAAGGTGGTCCGCCGCGAGGGCGAGCGCGAGGGCCGCTGGGTGCTGCTCGACTATGCCGAGATCGTCGTGCACGTCCAGCACACCGAGGACCGGATGTACTACGCGCTCGAAAGACTGTGGAAGGACTGCCCCAACGTGGAGCTGCCCTCCTCGGTGCGGATCGGCCGGGACCGCCCACGCGCCAGCGGCGATGCGGGCTGATGGTGGCGCAGGGCACTGGCGACATGGGATTCAGCACCGAGGTGTCCCCGACGAGCCTGCGGCGCCGGATCGTGGTGTGGCGGCACGGGCAGACGGCCTGGAACCTGGAGGGTCGCTTCCAGGGCCAGAGCGAGGTTCCCCTCGACGAGATCGGGATCTCCCAGGCCCGCGACGCCGCGCACATTCTCGCTGCCTTGAAGCCGGCCGCGATCGCCTCCTCCGACCTCGGTCGTGCTCGCGCCACCGCGGCGGAGCTGGCGGCCCTGACCGGACTGCCCGTCAGCTACGACGAAGGCCTGCGGGAGACCTACCTCGGCGAGTGGGAGGGGTGTGACCGCGCCGAGGTGGAGGCACGCTTCCCCGGCGAGGCGGCGGCCTGGCTGGCCGGCGGGCTGGAACGCCGCGGTGGCGGCGAGCACATGAGCGAGGTCGCCGACCGCGCGGTCGCCGCTGCCCTGGCTGCGCTCGGGGCCCTGATTGAGCGTCAGACGCTGGTCGTCGTCACTCACGGCGGTTCCGGGCGCGTGCTGCTCGCCCGGCTGATGGGGCTGCCGACCGAACACTGGCGGGTGCTGGGCGGGCTGGCCAACTGCTCTTGGTCGATGCTGGCCGAGCGCCCCGCCGGGGCCGGCGAACAGCGCTGGGTCCTCGTCGAGCACAACGCCGGGACTTTGCCTGCGCCGGTGCTGTCCGACGATCGCTGATTCCCGACCTCTGTGTGTGTCCCGGGCTATGGGGAGGCGTCCAAGCCCCGATCCACACTCAGAAGTCGGCGTGTTCACAGCCCGGGGGAGCGGCGGCTGGCGTCGCGGATCTCGCCGACGAGTTGCTCCAGAACGTCCTCCAGCATCACCACACCGGCAATGCGCCCGGTCGGGGTCACCGTGGCGGCCACGTGGGTCCCGCGAGCCTGCATCAGGGCCAGGGCGTCACTGAGGGCGGCGTCGGCGGGCACGGTGGCCAGAGGCCGGATCGCCTCGTCGGGCAGGACCAGGTCGCGGTCGCTCTGCTCGCCGAGCACGTCCTTGATGTGGACATATCCGACCAGCTGGCCGTCGTCCACGACGCCGAAGCGGGAGAACCCGGTGGAGGCACAGCGCGCCTCGATCTCGGCGCGGGTGGCGTCGCGGCTCACCGTGCTGAAGGCGTAGTCCGGGATCACGATCCGCTCGATCGAGCGCTCCTCGAAGTCCAGCGCGCCCGAGAGCAGTGCGTACTCCTCGACATCGATCAGGCCCTCGCGGTGAGATTCGGTCACGATGTCGAGAACCTCGTCGCGGGTATAGGTGGACTGCACCTCGTCCGCCCGGCTGACCCGGAACAAGCTCAGGATGGCGTTGGCCAGCGCGTTGAACGTCACCACGAACGGCTTGAGCACCGCGACGACGACCACCAAGGCGGGTCCGAGCACGAGGGCGGCGCGCTCGGGCCCCGCGATCGCAATGTTCTTGGGCACCATCTCCCCGAGCACCACGTGCAGCGCGACCACGATCGTCAGGGCGATCGCGAAGGCAATCGGGTGCAGGAAATCCTCCGGCACCGAGGCACGCTCCAGCCCGGGTTCGATCAGGTGGGCCACCGCAGGCTCACCGATTGCCCCGAGGCCGAGGGAGCAGATCGTGATGCCGAGCTGCGCGCCGGCCATCATCTGTGACACGTTGCCCATCGCCGCCAGCGTGATCCGCCCGGCCGCGGAACCGGCTTGGGCTCGGGGCTCGATCTGGCTTCGGCGCGCGGAGATCAGGGCGAACTCTGCGCCGACGAAGAAGGCATTCGCCGCGAGCAGGAACACCGCGAGCAGGATGGCCTGAGTGTCGCTCACGGCGTCACCGCCACGGCCAGCAGCCGATGACATTGCGTCCTCGCGGGGCCACCATTGACTGACACGGTGAGCTCGCTGCGTTCGCTCACTGGTCCACCCTCGGTGTGTCCGTGCCACGTTCGGGCAGCTCCAGCGTGATGCGCACCCGCTCCACCCGGCGCCGGTCCAGCGCGAGCACCGTGATGGTGGCCGGAACGGTGACGACCTCCCGGGCGTCCGCCGGGGTGTCCTCGGTGCGAGCCGGCACGACGACGCGCTCTCCGACGGCCGGGAGCCGCCCGAGATGGTGCAGCACCAGCCCGGCGATGGTCTCGTATACCTCGGACTCGGTCAGCTTCACCCCGGTCGCGGCGGCGATCTCGTCCAGGCGCAGGAGCCCGGACACCGACCAGCTTGCCTCGGCCAAACGGCGCACCGTCGCAGGTCCCGCGTCGTGCTCGTCGGCGATCTCACCGACCAATTCCTCGACGAGGTCCTCCAGTGTCACGACTCCTGCCACCCCCCCGTACTCGTCGACGACGACGGCCATCTGCAGGCCATGGGCCCGCAAACGCTCGGAGAGCTCGTCGAGGTCGAGGGTGTCGGGCACCAGGACCGGGGCGGAGGCGATCGCGGCGACCGGAACACTCTCGCGGCGCTCGGGTGGAACCGCCACGGCCTGCTTGACGTGTACCAGGCCGACGATGTCGTCGGTGTCGTCACCCAGCACCGGGAAGCGCGAGAGGCCGGTCTCCCGGGCGGCGTCGATGACCACCGAGGCGGGATCCTTGGCGCTGACGAAACGGACCTGAACCCGGTGGGTTTTGACGTCACCCGCGGTGCGGTTGCCGAAGGCGAGGGTTCGCTCGAGCAGTCGTGCGGTCTCGGACTCCAGGACCCCCTCCAGGCCCGAGCGCCGGACCAGGGAGGCCAGTTCCTCGGGCCCACGCGCCGAACGCAGTTCCTCCTGGGGTTCCACCCCGAGTGCGCGCAGGATCGCGTTCGCCCAGCCGTTGAGAACCCGGATCGGGATGCCCATGGCCCTGGTGAAGCCGCGTTGGAGCCCTTGAGTCGCCTTGGCGGTCTGCAACGGCCTGGCGATCGCCAGGTTCTTCGGAACCAGCTCGCCGAAGACCATGGTGAGGGCGGTTGCCAGCGTCAGGCTGATCGTGAGCGCGACCGGGTCGACGGCGCCCGCAGGCATCCCGGTGTCGGCGAGCGGCCCGTCGATCAGGCGGGCGACCGAGGGTTCGGCGAGGAATCCGATCGCCAGGTTGGTGATCGTGATGCCGACCTGGGCTCCGGAGAGCTGCGTGGACAGGGTGCGCAGGGCGCTCAGCGTGCCCGCGGCGCCGGGTTCGTCCGCCGCGGCGGCCTTCTCGACGGCGGCCCGGTCGACTGTCACCAAGGAGAACTCGGCCGCCACGAACAGCCCGCAGGCGGCGATCAGGGCGAGGGCGCAGGCGAGGTAGATCAGCTCGATCATCAGCGCCCGCTCATGGTCGAGCCGGCGGTGGTGGGGGTTCGGGGCCGGACCCCGCCACGTTCGGCAGGGTCCTTCCGATCATGGGGTTCGGACATCGCAGGCATAACGTTGCCATGCCCGCTCGCAATCTTCTGCATGCCCCCGCGCGCCGAGCGGGGTTCTGCCATCTCAGCCATGCGGTGCGCGTGCCGAGCCCCCACGGCCATGGTGCGCGCCGGGAGGCGCAGCTAGGCTGCGCCCACCGGTGATGGCGTGCGCACCAAAGGCCGCGCCGCGCATGCAGTGCGGTGAGGATGGGCCGAATGACCGAAGCTTTCGCCAGCCAGCCAGCCAGCCAGCCAGCCAGCCAGCCGTGGCCGCGGTGAGCGTCCACGGAGCACCGCTTCCGGGACCCGGCAGGGCTGAAACAGATGGTGCCGCGTCGGACTGGTCCGCGCAGGCGGCAGCGGTGCGCCAATGCAGCATCGCCAGCCTGGCCGAGGTGGTGGCCCAGGTGCACAGCTGGGAGGCTGATTTCGTGCGCGCTCAGCCGGGCCCGCTGCAGTTCGGGCCCTCCGCTGCGGCGATGGATCTGGCCTGGTCGTTGGACGATGAGCATGGGCGCATCCTCGGGGAGATCCGCGGGCTCAGGGCCGCGATGGAGCGGGAACTGGTGCACCTGCAGGCCGGCGGTGACGTCGGGCCGCATTCGTTTGCGCAGGTTCCGGTGCGCACCGACGCTTCGACGCGCAGCGGCGGGGTCGCCTTCAAGGGCGTCAGTTCAGGCGAGGAAGCCGCACCGCGGCGCGGCGCCGGCCCAGGGCAGAGCGGGGGTCGTGATGTCTGAGCATCCCTCAGATCAAGCGGGGGAGCCGATGTTCGGCACCCCGGAGTATTACCGCCGCCGCAGTGAAGGGGAGCCGGCGGGGCCGATGTTCGGTACGGCGGAGTATTACACCGCGCGACGGGAGGCTCAGCGTCCTGCCGCGCCGTTCCCCGAGGCGAGCCCCGGCGCCGCCCCGGCGATCGCGGCGCGCACCGACGGGCTCTCGAGTGGGAGCACCGGGCAGGTCGAGATGAGTGTGGAGGGCCTGCGGTCCTTCGCCAACCGTGACCTGGCGGCCCTGGTCGGTGACGGGGAGATTCTGCTGCGCAGATTCGAGGACGCCTACCTCGGGCAGGCGAGCTTCAGTAACTGTGTCCCGGCGGCGGCCTGGGGGAGGCAGGTGGCCGCCGCCCACCACGTCTTCGCCGAGGCGATGCGTGGGGCGATCGCGGATCTGGACCGGTTCGGGGACTCCCTGCGCCGTGCGTGCGAGAACCAGCAGCGGGCCGAGGATTCGGTGGCGGAGATGATGGCACAGGTGATCCGGCGCTTCGACCGGGCCGACCTCGCGACGGCGACCCGGTACGAGGCTGCAGCGGCGCCGCGCACGCCGGCGCCGGTGGCGGGCCCAGCCGCGAGTGCGGCCGCGCCCGCCGGGCCAGAAGGACTGGATGAGCGATTGGGGGCATTGGAATGAGGACGGGTTTGCGGCCGCGGGTCGGGTCTTCGCGGGTCGGGTCGCTGCGGGTGGGGGCCGGGTCGCTGGTGGTGGTGGCCGCGGTGGCGTTGGGTCCGGTGGCATCGGCTGGGGTGGTGGTCGCGGGGGA
>JBQTII010000135.1:0-17243 GCA_052388275.1 Sporichthyaceae bacterium
TACGGAGCGGGCCCGCGGACGGGCTGATAGGCGTACTGGCGGGCCGACGGCCCGTACGGAGCGGGCCCGCGGACGGGCTGATAGGCGTACTGGCGGGCCGACGGCCCGTACGGAGCGGGCCCGCGGACGGGCTGATAGGCGTACTGGCGGGCCGACGGCCCGTACGGAGCGGGTCAGCGGACGGGATGACCGGCCTGGCGAAGGGCGTCCTTGACCGCCCCGATGCGCAGCTCGCCGAAGTGAAAGACGCTGGCGGCCAGGACCGCGTCGGCACCGGCCTCGACGGCCGGGGCGAAGTCGGCGAGCCTGCCGGCGCCGCCGCTGGCGATCACCGGGACGGTGACCACTGCGCGGACGGCGCGCAGCATCGCCAGGTCGTAGCCGTCTTTGGTCCCGTCGGCGTCCATCGAGTTCAGCAGGATCTCCCCGGCGCCGAGCTCACAGCCACGTCGGCACCACTCGATCGCGTCCAACCCGGTGCCGCGTCGCCCACCGTGGGTGGTCACCTCGAAACCGGACTCGGTCGCCACCGCGCCGGGTGTGCACCGACGCGCGTCGATCGAGAGCACCAGCACCTGGTTGCCGAAGCGGTCGGCGATCTCGGCGATCAGCGCGGGCCGCTCGATCGCGGCGGTGTTCACCCCCACCTTGTCCGCGCCGGCGCGCAGCAGCCTGTCGACGTCGGCCGCGGTCCGGACCCCGCCGCCGACGGTGAGCGGGATGAAGACCTGCTCCGCGGTGCGCGAGACGACCTCGTAGGTGGTGGTGCGATTGCCCGAGGAGGCGGTGATGTCCAGGAACGTCAGCTCGTCCGCGCCGTCGGCGTCGTAGCGCTTGGCGAGCTCGACCGGATCCCCGGCGTCGCGCAGGTTCGCAAAGTTGACGCCCTTGACGACCCGGCCCGCGTCGACGTCCAGACACGGGATGACCCGCACTGCCAGGCTCACGCGCCGCTGCCGTTCACAGGGCGGCCATGGCGGCGAGCGCCTCCTCCAACGTGAAGGCCTGGGCGTAGAGCGCCTTGCCGACGATCGCGCTCTCGACCCCGAGCGGGACGAGGGGGGCGATCGCCCGCAGGTCCGCCAGGCTGGACACGCCACCGGAGGCGACGACCGGGCGCTGGGTCCGGGCGCAGACCTCGCGCAGCAGCTCCAGGTTCGGGCCCTTGAGGGTGCCGTCCTTGGTGACGTCGGTGACGACGTAGCGCGCGCAACCCTCCCGATCGAGGCGATCCAGCACCTCGAACAGCTCGCCGCCCTCGCGGGTCCAGCCGCGCCCGGACAACGTGGTCCCGCGCACGTCCAGGCCGATCGCGACGCGCTCCCCCCAGCGGGCGATCGCCGCGGCGCACCAGAGCGGGTCCTCCAGCGCCGCGGTCCCGATGTTGACCCGGGCGCACCCGCTCGCCATCGCGGCCTCCAGCGAGGCGTCGTCGCGAATGCCGCCGCTCATCTCGACCTTGACGTCGAGGGTGGCGACTACCTCGTGCAGCAGATCACGGTTCTCCCCCCGCCCGAACGCGGCATCGAGGTCGACGAGGTGGATCCACTCGGCACCGGCGCTCTGCCAGGCCAGGGCCGCCGCAAGGGGGTCCCCGTAGGAGGTCTCGGATCCGGCCGCACCTTGGACCAGGCGCACGGCCTGACCGGCCGCGACGTCGACGGCGGGCAGCAGTTCCAGGCGAGCAGGCATGGGCCAGAGCGTAGTGAGCCCCGGCGGCGCGCCGGGCAGGCCCCGGTCAGCCGTAGTGGTCATCCGAAATCAGAGATTTCGGGCCCGGGCGCAGCCGTCGGGGACGAGGTCCCTTCGGGGATCAGCGCCTTGAGCAGGCGCCCGGACAAGAAAGACCCGCAGGCATCGGGATTGCCGATGCCTGCGGGTCTTTGCGGGTCTACCCCGAGCTCACCGAGGTGAGCGCAGTCGTGCTCAGGCGGGCTTGCCGGTGAAGTTCGCCGGGTCCTCAGCGCCCTTGGTGCTGATCAGGGTGTCCGGCACCGGGTACATGCCGAGCACGTAACGCAGGATCGCGGAGTGCATCGACTCGACCGGGGCGATGGTGGCGGCGGCGGCGATGCCACCGGCGTCGGTGACCGCACCCATGGCGAGCAGGTAGGTCGAGGCGGCCTGGTCCTCCAGGGTGAGCGCCAGCTTGGCGACCTCCCCGACGTCCTTGACCTTGCCCAGGGCGTCCAGAACGGACTGGTGGTTCTTGAGCGGGACGCCGGTGATCTCCGGCAGACCCACGGTGCGCAGCACCTTGTTCCACGCCAGCGCGTGCTCGACGTGCTGGGCCTTCGCCGTGGTGGCGAAGGCGCCGACGGCTGCCGGGACCTCGCCGAGGGCGCCGGCACCGGCCGCCATCAGGGCCGCGTCGTAGGCGACGACGGCCTGGTTCTCCAGCGCAGCGGCGAACGCGACGATGGCGAGGTCGCCCTCGTACTTCGCGTCGCCACCAGCGGCGGGCGGAGCGTCGTCCGGCGGGCTGGTGGCCTCGTCCTCGTCGTCATCGCCACAGGCGGCGAGAACAGTGGCGCCGCCGATGACGCCGACGCCGGCGAGGAACTTGCGACGGCCCAGGCGGTGGGCGCCGAGGTCCATCAGGTTCTGACCGAAGGTCTTGGCCTCGGCCTCCATGTGAACCATGGCCTCGCGGTGCGCGTCGTCCAGGTCACGAGTCATCGCAATGAGCTCGGCCTCGGAGCCGTGCAGCTGCCACGTTGATTTCTGACGGCGGATCACTTGACCGCCCCTTCCTCGATCGGGGAGGCCATACCGGTCTGGTAGAAGGCATCCGGGAAGCCGACGCTGCCGGCGGCCTCGGGGAGTTTGGCGACCTTGGTCGGGATCGCGATCAGGTCAGCGGCGTCACCCTTGAGCAACGCCTGGACGGCGAGCAGGGTGGCCTTGCGCTGTGCGGCGGGCGCGGCGGCGCTGCCGAACAGGGTGCGGATCGGCGGCACCGAGGCCAGCGTGACGTACTTGGTGTAGGTCTGCGCGGTGACGTCCTCGAGCGTGATGGCCAGGCCGATCACGTCCAGCGGGCCCTTGATGGTCGGCAGGGCGTCCTCGACGACCTTCGCGTACTTGGGGTTGGGCTTGTCCTGTTCCTTGCCCTTCTCCCCGGCGATGGACTTGTTGAACGCCGCAGCGGTGGCCTTGTGCTGCTTGATGGACATTTCGATGAAGGCCACGACGACCTTGTTGCCGTCCTTGATGAACGGCAGGGTCAACGCGGTCTCGTAGACGCCGACGGCGAGGTTCTCCAGGGAGGCTGCGGTCTGCAGCGCCTGGAAGTCCTCAGGGGTGTGCGCGGCCGAGGCGCGGCCGGCGGTGGCGAGCACGGTGGCCCCGGCGGCCACCGCGGCTGCCGGCATGAGGAGCGCACGCCGGGAGCGCGGGGCGGACCCCGCGGATTCGGAGTCGGGAACTGGCGTCCCGACGTGGGCAGGCTGAGTCAGAAGGACCTCCGCAGCAGTGGATTTGATCGGATCTTCATCAGCCTTTCGGTTGGGGATGACCCCTCGGATTGGCCGTGGAGCAAATTAGATCGGATTGGGTGCATGGGCCTTTCCCCCGGGGGTATTACTTGGCCCCGAATGGCGCAGCACAACCGATAATCACGGGAGATAAATTAGGTTAGGCATTCCTTAGTAACTGCTCAGGAATTCGTCGGCGCACCACAGCGACAGCGTCAGGTCGAGGCCACGGACAGCCACTGCACCGACATGCACGGGCGGGTCGCCGGAGGCCTGCGAAGAAATTCGCAGATCGGCGATCGCGACCTCGCCGAGATTCATCGCCGCAGGGGCCGCCAGGACGCGGGGAGGTCGCACACCCGGTCCGGAGAGCTCGAGGTCGGCCGGGTTCACCGCCAGTCCATGTCCCGTCAGCTTGAGCACCGCCTCCTTGCGGGTCCAGGCGCTCAGCACCGCCGCGGCCTGCTCGGCGCCCGGTAGCGCGCGCACCGCAACCCGCTCGCGCGCGCAGAGCGCCACCTCGCTGAGCTCATCCGCCGCGCCCGGACGATCCAGCGCCGTCATCGGCTCCAGGTCCACCCCCACCGCCACCGGCGCGAGCGCGAGGACGACCAAGGTCCCGGCGTGCGAGAGCGAGAACTCCGGGCCCCCGGGCAGTGCAGGCTTTCCGTGGGAGCCCTCGCAGGCGGCGCAGCGGAAGGCGAACCGCAGCTGCGCAGGATCCGCACCCGTCGTGATCCCCAGCACGACGCGGGCGAGCACATGCGCCGTACGAAATCTCCTCGCGTCGGCCGCGGACCGCAATCTCGCGCAGCGGGCGCGCTCATCGGCGTCCAGCAGGGCGCTCGCCCGTGGGGTCACGGCATCGGCTCGTGCCCACCACACCTGGACCTGGGGGGGTGCACTCATCGCAGTACCTCCGGCGTCCGAACAGGCGGTCGCTATAGCCACCACTTCTTCGGACGCTGCTCCTTCCGCGCGGCTCCCCGATTCCAGTGCTCAATCAGGTGAGCCTAACCTCGGGCTCGGACACCGGCACCAGCCCGGACAGGAGCGCATGGACATCGAGGAACCACCGCAAGCGCGTGTTGACACGGCCGGTGACACGGCCGGTGACACGGCGCAGGACCGAGCCGACCAGCGGGCCGGTCGCGGTCTGCTGCGTAGCGCGGTAGCCGGTCAGCGGCGCTTGGTTGGCGCGGCCAGTGCGTTGTTCGTCTCGCACCAGGCCAACGAAGCCCTGGTTCCCGTCATCGTGGGCCTGGCCATCGACGAGGCGGTCGCCACCGGTGACGGTGGTGCCCTGGTGGTCCTGCTGACCCTGCTCGCCGTGGTCTTCACCGTCCTGTCTTTTAGCTATCGCTTCGGTGCTCGATGCGCGGAGAAGGCCAGTGAGCAGGCCGCCCACGACCTGCGATTGCGATTGACCCACCGGATCCTGGACGCCGGCGGCGGAGCCGAGACCGGTCGGCTCTCCGGTGAGCTGTCCGCTCTGGCCACCTCCGACACGGCCCGGGTGGGAGCTCTGGCCTTCGCGGCGCCCACCGCGCTGGCCGCCGTGGCCGGACTGGGGGTCGGCGCCCTGGCCCTGCTGTTGATGTCGGTTCCGCTGGGGCTCCTCATCCTGCTCGGGGCTCCCCCGCTGCTGTGGCTGGTCAACCTGCTCGGTGGCCCACTGGAGGAGCGCAGTGAGCATCAGCAGGAGAAGGCAGCCGCGGCCTTCGGGGTGGCGGCGGACCTGGTGGGCGGGCTGCGCGTGCTCAAGGGCATCCGAGCCGAGCCGGCCGCGGTCGAGCGCTACCGAGGGATTTCCCGCGAATCCCTGACCGCCACGCTGCGGTCGGCCCGTGCCGATGCCGCCTACGAGGGCGCGACCTTGATGATGAACGGGCTGTTCCTGGCCCTGGTGGCCTTGGTCGGCAGTCAACTCGCCATTCGCGGCCACCTCAGCGTCGGCGAACTGGTAGCCGCGGTCGGACTCGCGCAATTCTTGATGGGACCGCTGCAGACCCTCGGCTGGTTCGGCGCCGAACTCGCGGGCGGACGGGCCAGCGCCGGACGGATCGCGACCGCGTTGAACACCCCTGCCGCGGTCACCGCCGGGACCGCCGCGCTGCCGGCGCCGATGCGGGGCGAACTGGTGTTGAGCGCCGTCACGCTCGATGCGCTCGCCGGTCTGGACCTCACCGCCGCGCCCGGAGAGTTGCTGGGCATCGCGGCTGATCCCGGCGCGGCCGCGGCGCTTCTTCGGTGCCTGGGCCGCGAGGCCGACCCGGACGCCGGGGCCATCTCGCTGGACGGGACGCCGATCACCGATCTGGCACTCGCGGACCTACGCCGGGCGCTGCTGGTCTGCGCACATGATGCCGACCTCTTCGACGGCCCCCTACTGGACAACGTCCGCGCCGAATCGGCGGCAGGTGCCACGGTGCTCGACGCGGCCCTGGTGGCGAGCACCGCCGACGAGGTCGCCCGGGTGTTGCCCGCCGGGCTGGACACTCGCGTCGGTGAACGCGGACGGTCGCTGTCCGGAGGGCAGCGCCAGCGCGTCGCGCTGGCCCGTGCGCTCGCCGCCGACCCCGAGGTGCTGGTGCTGCACGACCCCACCACGGCTGTTGACGCCGCGACCGAGGCCAGGATCGCCGAGGGCATCGCGGCGCTGCGGCGCGGGCGCACCACCGTGATCGTCACGACCAGCCCGGTGCTGCTGGCCGCCGCGCACCGCGTCGTGCTGATCACCGGTGGGCGGGCCCACGCCGCCGGCCGCCATGCGGAGCTCGTCGCCGACGAGCGCTACCGGGAACTGGTGCTGGCGTGATGAGCAGACTGCCGATCGCGACCGCCTCGCTCGCATGGCGCGCGATCGTGCGGATGTCAACCGAGCACCGCCGCCTTGCCCTGGGGGCGGCGATCACCCTGATCGCGGCGACCGGCCTGTCACTGATCACCGCGCCGGTGCTCGGGCACATCGTGGACCTGGTGCTGGAAGAACGCCCGGCAGGGGAGCTGAGCGCGCCGCTGAGTGTGCTGGCCGTCGTCGCAGTCGGCTACGCCGCGCTCAGCGCGCTGGGCCTGGTGCTCGTTGCCCGGTTCGGGGAAGAGCTGCTGGCCAGGCTGCGTGAGGAGTTCGTCGCGCGCGCGCTGGGGCTGCCGCTGGAGCAGATCGAGGCCGCCGGCTCCGGTGATCTGACCTCGCGGGTGACCAACGACGTCACCGTGATCAGCGAAGGCATCCGCGATGCCCTACCCGAATTCCTGCGGGCCGGGCTGACCATCGCGGGGACGGTGGCGGGGCTGGCCGTGCTCGACTGGCGGTTCGCGTTGGCGGCGCTGCTCGCGGCGCCGGTGCAGATCCTCACGGTGCGCGCCTATCTGCGCGAGGCGGGCCCGCTGTACGCGAGTCAGCGGGTGGCCGCCGGCGATCTGCAACAGCAACTGCTGGACTCGATCTCCGGTTCGAGGACCGTGCGCGCCTTCGGCCTCGCCGCCGCGCGCACCGCCGAGGTCAAGGCGCGCTCGCAGCACACCGTGGAGTTGGCGCTGCGCGGAGTCCGCCTGCAGACGCGCTTCTTCGGTCGGCTCAACCTGGCCGAGTTCGTCGGTCTGAGCGCGGTCCTGATCACCGGCTTCCTGTTGGTGCGCGCGGATCAGGTCAGTGTGGGCACGGCGAGTGCCGCCGCGCTGTACTTCGCCAACCTGTTCAATCCCATCAACATCGCGCTCGCACTCATCGACGAGGCCCAGGCGGCCGCTGCCAGCCTGGCCCGCCTCGTCGGGGTGATCGACCTACCCTCGCCCGAGGTGCCCGCACCAGCTGCGAGGGTATCGGCGCGGGGGGTGAGCGAGAGGTCGGCACCGGCGGCGATCGAGGTCCGCGCACTGAGTTTCGCGTACACGGCGGGGCATCAGGTGCTCCACGAGATCGACCTCACGGTGGCGGCCGGTGAACGGGTCGCACTGGTCGGCACCAGCGGGGCCGGCAAGAGCACCCTGGCCAAGCTGATCGCCGGGGTGCACACCGCCGATGCCGGCGCGATTCTGCTGGACGGGCAGGACGTGCGCGCACCGGCGGCCGGTGGGGTTCGGGCCAGGGTGGCCCTGATCACTCAGGAGGTCCATGTCTTCGCCGGGACCCTGGCGGCCGACCTTCGCCTTGCCCGACCCGGCGCCGACGATGCGGCCCTGACCGGAGCGCTGGCCGCCGTGGGCGCGGACTGGGTGAATCTGCTGCCGCAAGCCCTGGCGACCGAGGTCGGCGAGGGCGGGCGGCGCCTGACGGTGGCTCAGGCTCAGCACCTCGCACTGGCCCGCCTGGTGCTCGCGGATCCGCCGGTGGCGATCCTGGACGAGGCCACCGCCGAGGCGGGCAGCGCCGGTGCACGAATCCTCGAACTGGCCGCCGATGCGGCGCTCGCCGGCCGAACAGCGCTCGTGGTGGCGCACCGGCTGACGCAGGCGGCCACCGCCGATCGCGTCGTCGTCCTGCGGGACGGGCGGATCGCCGAGATCGGGACCCATTCTGAGCTGGTCACCGCGGGCGGACCGTACGCCCGGTTGTGGTCGGCATGGTCCGCGCGACGCTGAACCCTCGGCGCGTCGCTGATCCACCGGCCGATCAGCCGCCCATCTCGCGGATCAGACTCGCCGGGCGCAGATCGGTCCAGTTCTTCTCGACGTAGTCCATGCACGCTTCGCGCGCGTCCGGTCCGTGCACGATCGTCCAGCCGGCCGGCACCGCGGCGAACTGTGGCCACAGGCTGTGCTGATTCTCCTCGTTGACCAGCACGAGGAAGGTCCCCTCCGGGTCGTCGAACGGGTTCGTGCTCATGGTGGTCCTCTCCTGATGCAGGGTCAGCGCGGCGCTGGAGTCCGGGCCGAGGCCGCGGCGAGGCTTAGTGAATCCAGGATGTCCCCGGCCCGCACGGCGCTGTTGGACAGCAGCGTGGAACTGAGCCCATGGGTGTGCTCGGTGGCCCCTTGGACGTAGATTCCGGCCCGCAGGGCCGTGGAGGTGACCACCCGGAAATCACGGTCGATGCGCAGTCGGCCGGCCTCGTCGCGGTGGCAGTAGCCCCCTACCTCGCCGAGCAGGCTCCAGGGGTCCGCCGGGACGTAGCCCGTGCAGTAGATGAGCAGGTCGGCGTCGAGATTCGTCCGCGCGCCCGTGGTCAGCGTCGTCACGCTCACCTTGACCCCGTCGTCATGCTCGGTGACCCCGGCTACCTCGCAGGCCCGGAACATGCGCAAGCGGCGAGCTCCGGACACCTGCTCGGCGTAGGCGATCGCGTAGAGCCGTTCGATCAAGCCTTGATCTACGACGGAGTAGTTGGTGTTCGCGTGATAGGCGGTGAGCATCGACTTCACCTGCGCCGGCGCACAGAAGAACTCCCCCACGGCGTCGGGGTCGAAGATCTGATTGGCGAACGGACTGTCATCGCTGGGGCTGTAGCCGTAGCGACGCAGCACCGCACACACCTGCGCATCCGGGTAGCGCCGGTGCAGGAACGCGGTGACCTCCGCGGCGCTCTGCCCGGCCCCGACCACGACCACGCGAGCCGGCGGGGTGCTCAGGGTGTCGATCCGGGTCAGCAGGTCGTGGTTGTGCCAGATCCGCGCCGAGGCCGCCACCCCGGGCGGAAGCCGTGGCACCAGGCCGACACCGAGGACGACGTTGCGGGTGCTGTGCACCTCGCGGTGCCCGTCCGGGTCCACCACGTCGACCTCGATCACGTCGACGGCGCCGTCGCCGAGCACCGGCCGCAGGCCGGTCACGGTGCGGGAGTACTGCACGAGATCGCCCAGGCGGGCAGCGGCCCACTCCAGGTAGTCGTGGAACTCCGCGCGTAGCGGGAACAACGTCTTGTGGTTGATGAAATCGATCAGGCGATCCTTGGCGTGCAGGTAGGCCAGGAAGCTGAAATCACTGGTGGGGCTGCGCAGGCTGACCAGGTCCTTGAGGAAGGACACCTGCATCGTGGTGCCCTCGAGCAGCATTCCCCGGTGCCAGCCGAACTGCGGCTGACGCTCGAAGAACCGAACCCGCAAAGCGTCGGCATCCGGGGTGTTCTGCTCGCGTAGCGCGATCGCCAGCGCCACATTGGACGGGCCGAAGCCAATACCCAGCAGGTCGAGCAGGTCGGGCGACGCGAGAGGGTCGCGAAATGCGGACACGCGACTCCTCTGGGTCGGGGCATTACTCTCGTACCGAAGCCTTAGCTCACTAATTGTAGGCTATCCTAACCTGAGTTCGCCTCAGGATACGCCCGGAGGGATCGAGTCGTGTCGCGGACCGGGCAGGCGGTAGGCGTGAGCCCGGCCGCCGAACTCCGGCGCACGTATCGCCACGGCGGCCAGGTTCTGCTCGCCCTCGCGATCCTGCTCGCGGTGTGCGTCCTGGCCTCGGTGGCCGTCGGCGCGAAGTCGATCTCGCCGCCCGACGTCTGGGCAGCGTTGATCGATCCGGGTGACACCGAGAATGACGTCATCGTGCGGACCCTGCGCATCCCGCGCACCGTACTGGGAGTGATGGCGGGGGTCGCGCTCGGTCTGGCGGGCGCTCTGATGCAGGGCCATACCCGTAACCCCCTTGCGGACCCCGGATTGCTCGGCGTCGAGGCCGGCGCGGCCTTCGCCGTGGTGCTGGCGATCTACGCCCTCGGCTACACCTCGACACTGCAGTTCATCTGGTTCGCCTTCGCCGGCGCGCTGGTGGCCAGCGTGGTGGTCTTCGCACTCGGTTCGATCGGCAAGGGCGCGGCGACCCCGGTCACCCTCGCCCTGGCCGGTGCCGCGGTCTCGGCCCTGCTCGGCTCCTTCACCTCCGCCCTGGTGTTGATGGACCGTCAGACCCTGGACGTGTTCCGGCTCTGGGAGGTCGGCGCGCTCACCGGGCGCCCGAATCGGGTGATCGTCGAGGTCCTGCCGTTCCTGATCCTGGGCGCAGTGCTGGCGCTGGCGAATGGGCCGGCCCTGAACACGCTCTCCCTGGGCGAGGACGTGGCCCGCGCACTGGGTCAGTCCGTGCTGCGTACCCGGGTCGTGGGGATCGCGGCGATCACGCTGCTGGCGGGCGGCGCGGTGGCGGCCACCGGACCGATTGCGTTTGTCGGCCTGGTCGTTCCGCACGTCGCGCGGGCGCTGGTCGGCCCGGATTATCGCGCCCTGCTGCCCACCTCCGCGTTAGCAGGCGCGGTACTCGTGCTGAGCGCCGACGTGATCGGCCGGGTGGTGATCCGGCCGGCTGAGATGCAGGTCGGCATCATCATGGCGCTGATCGGTGCGCCGTTCTTCATCTATCTGGTGCGCCGGCGCCGATTGGCCTCCCTGTGACGCCCGAGGTCTGTGGATCACCGGCGCGCAGTCCCGAGATCCCAGGTCGGGTCCCGGTCCGGGTGGGGGCCCGGCTCAGCGGTGTGTGGCGACCGCGCAGTGCTGTGGTCACCATCCTGGGAGCGGCCCTGGCCGTACTGGCGATGGCCGCGAACATCGGGCGCGGCGAGTTCCCCATCGCCATCACCGAAGTGTTGAGCGTGCTCGCCGGCGGCGGCAGCGAGGAGCAGCGCTTCATCGTCATCGACCTTCGGCTGCCCCGTGCCCTGACCGGGGTGCTGGTCGGGGCGGCCCTGGGCATCTCCGGGGCGATCACCTCCTCGATCGCCCGCAACGCCCTCGCGACCCCGGACATCCTGGGCATCACCGCGGGCGCCAGCCTGGCCGCGGTGCTGATCATCGTGCTAGGTGGCACGAATGGCGTCGTCGCGGGTGTCGCGGCCAACGTCGGGCTGCCGATGGCGGCGCTGATCGGTGGGTTGCTCACCGCGGTGCTGATCTACGCGCTCGCGTACCGGCGCGGTATCGACGGCTACCGCCTGGTCCTGGTCGGGATCGGGGTCAACGCGGTGCTGTTCAGCATCGTCACCTACCTCACGGTCCGGGCGCGGATCGAGGACGCCGCCGAGGCCGAGATCTGGCTCACCGGCTCACTGAACAACCGCGGATGGGAACACGTGCGCCCGGTCGCGCTGGCGCTGGCGGTGCTGGTGCCCTTGGCGCTGGTGCTGACCTTCGTGCTCGGGGCCTTGCAGTTCGGCGACGACACCGCCCGCGGCCTAGGGGTGCGGGTGAACCTGGCGCGCTCGGGTCTGCTGATCGCCGCCGTCGGTCTGGCCGCGGTGGCCACTGCCTCGGGCGGGCCGATCGGCTTCGTCGCGTTCGTTGCACCGCAGGTCGCGGTCCGTCTGACCGGTGGTTCGCGGCCCCCGTTGCTCGCCTCGGCGGCCTTGGGTGCCGCGTTGACGGTCGGAGCGGATGTGGTGGCCCGCACCATGCTCGGCGACGTCGAGCTGCCGGTGGGCATCATCACCTCCGCCGTCGGGGCACCGTTCCTGATCTACCTGCTCGCCCGCAACGCGAGGCAGTCGGCACTGTGAGCGACTCGACGAGCGAGGAACGAGCGAGGAAGAGGGAGCTCACCAATGACACTGTGAGCGACCGGGCGAGCGAGGGGGCCTCGCGGCTGCGCGGGGAAGGTCTGCGGATCGGCTACGGCGACAGCCTCGTCATCGACGGCCTTGACGTGGAACTGATGACAGGTCAGATCACGACGGTGATCGGACCCAACGGGTGCGGGAAATCCACGTTGCTGCGGGCACTGGGGCGCCTGCTCTCACTTCGCGGCGGGCACGTGGTGCTCGACGGGCGCCAGATCGACAAGATGCCGACCCGGGAGGTCGCGCGGATTCTCGGCATCCTGCCGCAGTCCCCGATCGCACCGGAGGGGCTGACCGTCGCCGACCTGGTCTCGCGTGGGCGCCATCCCCACCAGGCCTGGTACCGCCAGTGGTCCTCCGGGGACCAGGACGCGGTCGGCGAGGCCCTGCGCTGGACCGGAATCGCCGACCTCGCCGAGCGCACCGTCGACACCCTGTCGGGCGGACAGCGTCAGCGGGCGTGGATCTCGATGGCGCTGGCGCAGGGCACCGACCTACTGCTGCTCGACGAACCGACCACGTTCCTGGATCTTTCCCACCAGGTCGAGGTGCTGGACCTGGTCGAACGCCTGCACGCCGAGGCGGGACGCACCGTGCTGATGGTGCTGCACGACCTGAACCTGGCGGCGCGCTACTCCCATCGGCTGATCGCGATGAAGGACGGGGCGATCGTGGCCTCCGGCCCCCCCGCGCAGGTGCTGACCGAGGCGCTGCTCGCCGAAGTTTTCGCCCTTGACGCCCGGGTGGTGCCGGACCCCGTCGCCGGGAGCCCGTTGGTCGTGCCGATCGGGTCCCGGCGTCGAGCGCAATGACCCGGTGGCGCCACAGCGAGATCGCCGGGGCCGTCGATTGTGGTGCCGTAGCGGCGGCCGGCCGATCGACCTGCTGCGCGCCGGGGGGCAGGCGCCGATCCTGCGACCCACGGGTAGGTGGCCCAGCGGACTGACCCAGGTTCGGCTAACTTAGGGGAAGCTAAGTCCAAGGGAGACCCTGTGAGCCGGATTCGTCGCACGATCGCCGCCCTCCTCGCCGCGGGCCTGAGCCTCGCGCTCGCCGCCTGCGGTGGATCAGGCAACGGCGAATCCGCAGCCGCGATCACTCCCCCCACGGCCGCCGCCGCCCCCTCGTCGGCACGGGCCTTCCCGGTCACCATCGAGCACGCCTACGGCAGCACGACGATTGCGGCGCCACCTAGGCGCGTGCTCGCCCTGGGCTACCAGGAACTGGACCCGATCCTCGCGCTCGGCGTCGTGCCAGTGGCGGCCCGCTACTGGTTCGGCGACGAGAACGACGTGGTTCGTCCCTGGGCCGACGCTGCGGCCGGGGCGACGCCGGTGAAGGTGCTCAACATGCCGGACGGCATCAGCATCGAGCGGGTCGCCGCGATGCGCCCCGATCTGATCATGGCGGTCAACGCCGACCTCGACACCGGGGTCTACGCCAAGCTCTCCCGGATCGCACCCACCGTCGCCCGGCCGGCGCAGTACAACGACTTCGGCACCCCGTGGCAGGAGCAGACCGAGATCACCGGGCAGGCGCTTGGCCGCGGCGAGCAGGCCCGCACGTTGATCGCCGCCGTGGAGGCCCGCCTGGCGCAGGCCCGCCTGGCGCACCCAGAATTCGAGGGCAGGCAGGTCGCGGTCGCGCACTTCTCCGAGGACGGGTTGAGCGCCCTGCCCTCCCAGGACGCCCGGCCCCGCTTTTTCGCAGCCCTCGGCTTCACCACCCCCGCGGAATACGACCGGCTCGCCGGGGACGACTTTCTCGCCTCGATCAGCAAGGAGCGGGCGGGGCTGCTCGACGTCGACCTGCTGGTCTGGGATCAGCTGGCCTTCGTCGAAGGTGGTCGCGCCAAGGTGGAGTCCGACCCGGTCGTGTCCAGGCTCGCGGCGATGCGGGAGAAGCGAGTGCTCTATCTGGAGGGAGACCTTGGCGACGCGTTCGCCTACAACAGCGTCCTGAGTCTGCCGTTTGTGCTCAGTGAGCTGCTGCCGCAGATCAGTGCCGCGCTCGAGAATGCCTCCCCGGCCACGACCGGGGCCTCATGACCCGCACGACCGGGGCCTCATGACCCGTCCCCGCCCAGCGGGCGCAAAGCGCTGAGCGCGGCCACGGTCGGATTCGCGTAGACGTCGGCAAGGCTCACCTCCCAGCCGAGCTGCCCCTGGATCCGGGCGCGCAGGCGCACGACCATCATCGAGTTGCCACCGAGGTCGAACAGGTCGTCGTCGAGGCCGACATTTGCCGGCCCCAGCACCTCGGTGAACAGCGCAGACAACGTTCGCTCCACCTCATCGCGTGGCGGGCGTCCGGCCGGCGCCGCGGTGGGATCCGGCGTCGGCAACGATGCGCGGTCCACTTTTCCATTCGGCAGCAGCGGCAACGCAGCGAGCACCACCACGGCGGCGGGGACCAAGTGCGCCGGCAGACGCTGGGCGCAGGACCGGCGCACACTCGCGGCGTCCAGAGTGCATTCCTGCCCGGGCGCGGGCACGACGTAGCCGACCAGAGCCGGCCCGCCGACGCTCTCGCGGACCACGACGACGGCGCACGCCACCCCCGCGCAGGCGGCCAGCGCGGCCGCCACCTCGCCGGGCTCGATCCGGAAGCCCCGGATCTTGACCTGGTCGTCGGCGCGGCCCGCGAAGTCCACCTGCCCGTTCGCGGTAAAGCACGCCAGGTCACCGGTGCGGTACATCCGCGACCCCGCCGGCCCGAAGGGGTTCGCCACGAAGCGCTCCGCAGTCAGGTCCGCCCGCCCCAGGTACCCCCGGGCCAGGCCCGCGCCGGCGAGGTACAGCTCTGCCTGCACCCGCTCCGTAACCGGGCGCAGGTGCTCGTCGAGCACATACGCCCTGCTGCCGTGCACGGACCGGCCCAGGACGGGAGCGCCGTGATCTCCCACGTACGCGAGCAGCGCGTCCACCGTCGACTCGGTCGGGCCGTACAGGTTCACGCACGCCGGCTGCCCGGCCAGCCGTGCCCACAACGCCACCGGGACCGCCTCACCGCCGACCGCGGCCAGCGGCATGCGCAGCGCCGGGTCGGCATCGAGTACCGCACCGAACTGAGAAGGCGTCAGTTCCAGAAAGTCGAGCTCGTGCTCCATGATCGCCGCGGCCAGCAGCTCGGGGTCGCGGCGAGTCTGTTCGGTGATGACGTGAACGCAGTGCCCGTCGAACATCCACAGCTGCGGCTGCCAGGCCGCATCGAAGGAGAACGACCAGGCATGACCCGCCCGCAGTCGACGTCCCCCCACGCGCGCCACCGTGGGCTCGTACAGGTCCCGGCGGTGGCTGGCGAACAGCGCCGCCAGGTTGCGGTGGCTGACCAGGACCCCTTTGGGCGCCCCGGTGGAGCCGGAGGTGAACACCGCGTAGGCGACGCTGTCCGGGTGCGGGTCCGGCAGCAGGCGCGCACTGTCGGCCTCGGCGGCGATCTGATCGTCGAGGACAAGCGCGCACACACCGGGGGGAACCCGGTCGGCAAGCTCACCGGTGGTCACGACCAGTACCGGTGCGCCCTGACCGGCGATCTGCGCGAGGTGCGCGCCGGGGTACTCCGGGGCCAGCGGGAGCAGTCCCGCACCGGACTTCAGAATCGCGAGCATCGCGAGAAGGGCACCTCCGTCGCGCGGCCACAGCAGACCCACCAGTCGCTCGGGGCCGGCCCCGGCGGCCCGCAGCCGGTGGGCCAGCGCGGTCGAGGCGACATCGAGCGCAGCGAAGCTCAGCGCCCTCCCGTGCTCGTCGGTGACGGCGAGGGCGTGCGGGCGCGCCGCGACCTGCTCGGCGAAGGCCGCCAGCACCGTCACCGGCACGGACTCGGCATTCGCCGCAGGCACCGGAATGGCAGGGCCGCTCCACTCGTTGAGAATCCGGACTCGCTCGGTTTCGGTGAGCAGGTCGATCTCGTGCACCCGGCGGTCGGGGGCGGCGGCGACGGCGCGCAGCAGGGACTCCAAGCGACGCCCCAGCGCCACGATGCTCGAGCGGTCGAACAGGTCGGTGGCGTACTCGATGACGACCTCGAGTGGGCCGTGTGTTTCCCCTGCCCATGAATCTGATGCCGCTATATCTGACGGACCCTCGGGGGCCGCCGCGACGAAGGTGACGTCGAGGTCGAACTTGGCGGTGGTGGCCGGGGGCTCGAGCTCGGTGACCCGCACGTCCCCCAGCGTCAGCGCCGAGGGGTTCGCGTACTCGAAGGAGGCCATCACGGTGAACAAGGGATGCCGAGAACGCGAGCGCGGTGGATTGAGCAGTTCCACGACCTGCTCGAAGGGAAGGTCCTGGTGGGCCAGTGCGTCCAGGGTCTGCTCGCGGACCCTGGCCAGGACCTGCGCGAAGGTGGGTCGGCCGGAGGTGTCGATGCGCAGGACCAGGGTGTTGACGAAGAACCCGATCGCATCGTCGAGAGCATGATCCAGTCGTCCGCTCACCGGTGCCCCGAGCGGGATGTCGGTGCCCGCGCCGAGTCCGCTCAACAACGTCGCGACCACAGCATGGGTCACCATGAACATGCTGGCTCCGTGCGCGCGGGCGAGGCGGGCCAGCGCGGCGTGCAGGTCCGCGTCGAGGGTGAGGCTCACCTCCGCGCCGGCGCCGGAGGCCACCGGCGGGCGCGGGCGGTCGAACGGCAACCTCAGGTCCAGGGGCGCGCCGGCGAGCGCGCCGCTCCAGTACTGGAGTTGGCGGGCGGCCAGCGAGTCCGGATCGAGGGGGTCACCGAGGTAATCCTGCTGCCAGCGGGTGTAGTCGGAGTAGTCCACCGGCAGCGGGGCCCAGGCCGCCTCGCGGTTCGCCGTCCGGGCCGCGTAGGCCTCGGTAAGGTCGCGCAGCAACGGCTCCTGCGACCAGCCGTCGGTCGCGATGTGGTGAACCGCGATGGTCAGCAGGTGGTCGCCGGGTCCGAGGCGGTGCAGCCGCGCGAGGACCGGCGCGTCGGCCGCCAGGGTGAACGTCGAGGCTGCTGCCTGCGCGAGGAGAACGTCGAGGAGCGCCTCGACGTCCGCGCCGGGTGGACCCACCGCGTCGCGCACCGCAAGCGGTGGACCTGCCTGCAGGACCACCGCCAGCGGTACCCCGTCGCGGTCGCTGAACACCGTACGCAGTGGGCTATGACGCGCCATCACCATGGACACGGCATCGCTCAGCGCGGCCACGTCGAGGGCGCCGCGCAGGCGCGCCGCGACGGGGACCACGGTGTAGAGCGGCGACGGCCCCGAGAGGACGTCGAGGACCCACAGGCGGGTCTGCGCCGGGGACAGCGGGCGGGC
>JBQTII010000136.1:0-10315 GCA_052388275.1 Sporichthyaceae bacterium
GCTTCTGCGCCGGCCCCCCCACCCGGCCCCCACCCCGGTACGCGCGCGGGGGTGCTCGCCCCCGCCGGCCCCCCCCCCGCCGCGTCTCGGGAGCGATCAGGCCCGCCGACCGATCACCCGGCGTCGCCTTAGTCGGGGGACGGGGGCGAACGCGGGAGGGCTCTCGCGACACCGCCTCCCGCGCGCCCGCCAGAGCCCAGGGAAACGTGTGCCACGGGTAGTCCGCCGACCAAAGCCGCCGTTCAACCCTCCGCAGGGCTCAACGAGCGATCGCCACGGAGGTCACGTGAAATCCCGTGCCGGCGGGCATCCGGCAGAAATTCCGCCACGGACCAAGGAAAAGGGACGCCGAATGGCTCGGCGTCCCATGGGCTACAGGAGGCGATCAGGTGAGCGCGGGCTCCGCGATCGGCACCGTCAGGAGGTCGCCGGAGTGCAGTTCGGCGGAGTGCAGTTCGGCGGCCAGGGCGTCATTCTCAGCCCGCACCCGCCTCAATTCCGATTCGAGCTCGGCGATCCGGCGTTGCATCCGCCGCATCTCGTTGATCATGCGAGGGTCCGGGCCACCGATGTGCCCGAGAATCGCCTTCGCCATCGTGGGGTCCTCCACGCTGAGTGACCAGCTAGTTAGTCAACAGGACATCCGCCCAGGCGCGTGTGCGCGCAGCTGAGGGCGACCTCTCTAGAGTCGCACCGGTAACGGCCGAGGTCAAGCCACTACGGAGAACCGCTCGTGCTGCGTCGAACACGAGGCGCAGGTGGTCTGACCGGGAGCGGGGTCGCAGGGGCGATGACGACGCCGTGATCATGACCCAACGCGAGCAGACGTGCAAGGGATTTGGCGCTGATCCTGCGTGACGAGTTCGTGTCGGAATCGCCCGAACGGGTCAAAACCAGTCACTTTGCGCTGCGTCATCACCCCTCACCACCTCCCCCGCCGCGGGCGGGGCTGGCACCGAGGGCACCAGTAGGACGAGCGGCTCATGAACGCCTCGCGCCGAATCTGCTCCCCGCACCGCCGGCACGCCTGCCCGGCCCGGCCGTAGGCCTGCAGCGAGCGGTCGAAGTAGCCACTCTGGCCGTTGACATTGACGTAGAGGCTGTCGAAAGAGGTCCCGCCCTGGGCCAGGGCCGCCCGCATTACCGCCACCGCGCCGCAGCGAACCGCGTCGATCTCGGCCCGGCGCAGCGTCTCGGTCGGGCGGGCGTAGTGCAGCCTCGCCAGCCAGAGCGCCTCGTCGGCGTAGATATTCCCGATCCCGCTGATCAGGGTCTGATCCAGCAGGGCACGTTTGATTCCGGTGCGCTTGCGCCGCAGCGCCGCGGCGAAGGCGTCGGGGTCGAAAAGTGGATCGAGCGGATCACGCGCAATGTGCGCGACGGCGCGGGGCACCCGCTCTCCGTCCGGGCCCGTGTGCATCGGCTCCAGGCACATCCCGCCGAAGGTGCGCTGGTCGACAAAGCGCAGGTCAGGCCCCCTGTCGGCGAAGGCGAAGCGCACCCGCAGGTGCCGTTCGGGGCCGGCCGTCGGGGACTGGACGAGCAATTGACCGCTCATCCCCAGGTGGACGAGCACCGCCTCAGCCGGCGCTACCTGCCCGCCGCCACCGGCGTTGTCCAGCGTCAGCCAGAGAAACTTCCCGCGGCGGGCCGCGGTGGTGAAGCGGCGCCCGCGCAGGCGGGCAGTGAAATCGGCGCCGCCGGCGGTATGGCGACGGACGGCACGCTCGTGACCGACCTCCACGCGGGCCAGCGCCCGGTTGAGCGCGAACTGGGCGACACCGGCCCGGACCACCTCGACTTCCGGAAGCTCTGGCACCCCGGGACCTCAGTCCGCTGCAGCGGCAGCGGCAGCGTCCGCCCGCACCCGCAACGCGGTCCAGGCCGCTTGCGCCGCCTGCTGCTCGGCTTCCTTCTTGCTGCGACCCGTTCCGGTGCCGTACTCGGTGCCCGCCACCCGGGCCGCGGCCAGGAAACTCTTCTGATGGTCCGGGCCACTCTCGGTGACCACGTACTCCGGGACCCCGATGCCGAAGGTGGCGGTCAGTTCCTGTAGGGAGGTCTTCCAGTCCAGGCCGGCGCCGAGGCGGGCGGCGGATTCGATCACCGGGTCGAAGAGGCGATGCACCAGCGTCGTCGCGGCCCCCAGCCCCCGGTCGAGGTAGATCGCCCCGATGATCGCCTCCAGGGTGTCGGCGAGGATCGAGGCCTTGTCCCGCCCGCCGGTGACCTCCTCACCTCGGCCCAGGCGCACGAACGCGCCGAGATCGAGCTCGCGGCCCACCTCGGCGAGCGCCCGCATATTGACCACCGCGGCGCGGAGCTTGGCGAGCTGACCTTCCGGCAGGTCCGGGTGGGTGCGGAACAACGTGTCGGTGACCACCAGGCCGAGCACGGAGTCCCCCAGAAACTCCAGGCGCTCGTTGGTGGGCAGGCCGCCGTTCTCGTACGCGTACGAGCGGTGGGTCAACGCACGGATCAGCACCTCGGGCGTGGCCTGTACACCGAGCCGGGCACACAACGCAGCCAGGTCGGGCGCCGCGGAGTCGACGATCGGGGTCATCGGCACCCCACCCCGCACGCGGGCGACATGGCGGGCGGAGGTCTCAGACCCCGAGGACCTGGCGCTTGTTGTACGTCCCGCAGATCGGGCACGCGACGTGGGGCAGCTTGGGCTCGCGGCAACGCTCACAGGTGGCCAGCGTGATCGGCGCGGCCTTCCAGTTGGCGCGACGGCTGCGGGTATTGCTGCGCGAGGTCTTGCGCTTCGGAACGGCCACGGCGGTGCTCTCCTGTCGGACACATGATCTCGTTGACGCGGTGAGCCCGCCTGGCGGACCCGTCCTGCTTACTCGCCGGGGTCGGCGAGCGAGCGCAAGGCATCCCAGCGGGGGTCTACCTCGTCGTGCTGATGATTCGGTTGCTCCGCAAGCCCGACGCCGCACTGCACGCACAGGCCAGGGCAGTCGTCGCGGCACACCGGCGAGAGGGGCAGCACAAGTACCACCGCATCCCGCAGCACCGGCTCCAGATCGAACAGATCTCCCTGCAGCCAGCGCGTCTCGGCGTCGCCCTCGTATCCGGGTGCCACGAACAGCTCCGCGAACTCCACCTGGAGATCGCTCTCCAGCAGGTCCAGGCAGCGCACGCACTCACCCGCCAGCGGCACTCGCGCCGTCCCCGACGCGAGCACACCGTCCAGTACCGATTCCAGCCGCATCACCAGCTCGATCGGGGCACCTTCCGGTACGGCGATCACCGCGAGACCGAGATCCGCAGGTGCCGGAACAGACACCGAGACCCGCAGCATCGATCCTGGCCGCCGCCCGAGCCGACTGACGTCGAACACGAGAGGCGCGTGCGGATCGAGCCGCTGGGTCTTGTGAGTCTCTTCGGGCATCAGGCATCAATGGTCTCGCAGACCGGGACCGAGAATAGCCGAGCAGGCCGCCGGCCCCAACTCGACGCCTCCCACGCCGCCCCGGGTCAGGCTTTAACGCCCGTCGAGGGCTTCGGGATCGCGGGGGCCGAGGGGGTCGACGTCCTCCTGCGGAGAGGGCGCGTCGTCGGTGCTCGTGCCCAGCGCGTCGGCATCGAGGGTGTGCAGGCGATCGCGGCCGCGGCGCACGGCCTCCAACGTCCTCCCCAAGGACCTGGCGAGCTCTACGGCGTCGGCGTCCTCGCTCTGACCGGCCGCGCGGCGGGTGAGTTCCAGCATCCGCTCGAGCGCCACCTCGAGGTTGGCGAGCTTCGCTTCGACGTAGCCGTCGACCTCGGCGGTGCGCGCGGCCGCGACCGACTCGGCCTCCAGGCGGACCTGGTCGGCCCATACCAGGGCGGAGGCGCCGTCGGCCGTGGCCTGAAGGCGGCGGTCGCGTTCGAGCGCGGCCTCGGCGAGCACCCCCTCCGCCGCCTCGCGGGCAGCCGCCATCATCGCGTCGGCATCAGCCAGGATCTGGTCCGCGGCGGCGATGCGCTCCGGGAACGCAGCCTCGATCGCCTGGATGCGTTCCAGCACGTCGGAGCGGTTCACCAGACACGACGCCGACAGCGGCATCGCGCGGGCAGTCTCGACGAGCTCGCGCAACTGGGCCAGCTGGGCATGGACGTCCATCCGCGCTGCCCTCACCGTCCCTGGTCGGCGCGCCGCTCGGACAGCCGCGCCAGCAGGGGGTCCACCACGACGTCGGGCACGAAGCCGGTGATGTCGGCGCCGTTGTTGGCGACCTCCTTCACCAGGGAGGAGGACAGGAAGCTGTACAGCGGGTTGGTGGCCACCAGCAGGGTCTCGACGCCGGTGAGGGTGTGGTTCATCTGCGCCATCTGAACCTCGTAGTCAAAGTCCCCGACCACGCGCAGACCCTTCACGATGGCCGGGATGTCGTGGGTCTGGCAGTAGTCCACGAGCAGGCCCTGGAAGCTGTCGATCCGCACGTTGGGGTAGTCCTTGAGGGCGAGCTGCAGCAGATCCAGGCGCTCGGTGATCGTGAACAGCCCCTGCTTGTTGCGATTGATCAACACCGCGACCACGACCTCGTCGGCGAGCTTGCTCGCCCGCGCGATCACGTCGACGTGTCCGTTGGTCACCGGGTCGAAGGACCCTGGCACTACACAGCTGCGCACGAGATCAGTCTGCTCGCTCGGTGGCCGCCGGTGACGCCGGGGTGGCACCGGCGCGCTCGTGGTGACCCCAACGGGCGTACCACAGGGTGGCCTCGCCGTAGCGGCGATCGGCGACCGGGACGAACCCGCGCGGCCAGCACCACCCAGGATCTCGGCTGGATCGTTCCAGGACGACGACAGCGCCGGGGGCCAGCCAGCTGCCGGCGGCGGCGGCACACAACGCCGCGGCCAGTTCACCGGCGTCCAGCGCGTAAGGCGGATCGGCAAGGAGCAGATCGTGGGCTCGCGGCGCCGGCTCGGCCAGCACCGTCGCCACCGGGCGACCTAGGACCCCAGCCCCGGGCAGCCCGACCACGGCGACGTTGGCGCGCAGCACGACGAGCGCCCGCGGGTCGGACTCGATGAGCAGCGCGTGGTCGGCGCCACGGGAGAGGGCCTCAAGGCCGAGAGCGCCACTGCCGGCGTAGAGGTCCAGGACCGCGGCCCCGTCCAGCTCCATCCGGGCCGCCAGGGCCGAGAACAGGGCCTCACGGGTGCGGTCGGCGCTCGGACGGGTGCCCCTGCCCGGGGGAACTCTGAGGCGGCGCCCGCCGGCGGCGCCCGCGATGATCCGCGTCACGTCGTCACCGCCACCCGCTTCGCGCTGCCGGGGCCCACACTCGGTGCACCTGGTTCGCTCGCGAACTCGCTCACGACTTCTCCAGGTAGCCGGCCCGCTCGGCATCGAGCAGGTCGGCCAGGGCGGCGGCGAGGACCGGGTGCTCGGCGAGGTTCGGATCGGCGGCCACCACAGCGGTGGCGGCCTCGCGGGCGGCCTCGATGACGTCCGCGTCGCGGATCACCGCCAGCATCCGCAGGCTGGACCGCCGCCCCGATTGCGAGGCCCCGAGCACATCGCCTTCCCGGCGCGCGGCGAGGTCCAGCCGGGAGAGTTCGAAACCATCGCTGGTGGAGGCGACCGCATCAAGGCGCTCCCTTGCCGGGGTGTTCTCCGGCGCCTGCGTGAGCAGCAGGCACAGCCCCGGCGCGCTGCCCCGGCCGATCCGGCCGCGGAGCTGGTGCAGCGCGGACATGCCGAACCGGTCGGCGTCAAGGACCGCCATCACCGTCGCATTGGGGATGTCGACGCCGACCTCGATCACCGTCGTCGCGACCAGGACGTCCAGTTCGCCGGCGGTGAATGCGCTCATTACGGCGTCCTTCGCCTCGACGCCCAGCCGGCCGTGGAGAACCCCGATGCGCAAACCGGCCAGCGGACCCTGCGTCAGCATCGGAGCGACGTCGGCGACCGCCGCCGGCGGGCGCCTGCTGCTGGTCTCCCCCGCCGGCTCCAGCCCGTCGGGCAGGTTCGGGTTCTCATCCGGCCCAACGTCCTCGGCACCTTCATCACCGCCGATCCGCGGGCACACGACGAAGGCCTGATGTCCCTTGGCGACCTCCTCGCGCACACGTTGCCAGGCGCGGTCGAGAAAATGCGGCTTCTCCGCGACCGGCACCACGTGGGTCACGATCGGGCTCCGCCCCACCGGGAGCTCGGTGAGGGTGGAGACATCGAGTTCGCCGAAGTAGGTGATGGCCACCGTGCGCGGGATCGGAGTGGCCGTCATCACCAGGACGTGCGGCGGCGAGGAACCTTTGGCGCGCAGCGCGTCTCGCTGCTCCACACCGAAACGGTGCTGCTCGTCGACGACCACGAGGCCCAGATCGACGAATTCGACGTTGTCCTGCAACAACGCATGAGTGCCGACGACGATGCCCGCGTCCCCGCACGCGACGTCGAGCAGTGCGCGTTTGCGGGCGGGCGCCGACATCGAACCGGTGAGCAGCGCCACGCGTGTCGCATCCTCGGCTCCGAACAGCTCACCGCCGGTGGCCAGCGGTCCGAGCATCACTCGTAGCGAGCGATGGTGCTGCTGAGCGAGGACCTCGGTCGGGGCGAGCAGCGCCGCCTGCCCGCCTGCATCGACGACAGCGAGCATGGCCCGCAGCGCGACCACGGTCTTACCGGAGCCGACCTCACCCTGCAGCAGCCGCTGCATCGGGTGGGTCCGCGTCAGGTCCATGAAGATCTCGTGGCCGATACTCCGCTGACCCTGCGTCAGAACAAAGGGCAGCCCGGCGTCGAAAGCGGCCAGCAGGCCGTCTTTGCGCGCCACCCGAGGGGTGGCCGGTAGCGCCCGGTTGGCGGCTCGGCGCTGGGCGAGCGCGATCTGCAACACGAACGCCTCGTCCCATTTCAGGCGTTCTCTGGCGCGCTGGACCTCCCCGACATCCCGGGGACGGTGAATCAGTCGCAGGGCTTCGGCGAGCGGGAGCAGCTTGTGCTCCGCGCGCAGGGCCGCCGGCAGTGGATCGGGCACCTCATCGAGGCGGCGCAGGGCTGCTCGCGCGCAGGCCGCGATATCCCAGCTCGGGATGGCTGCCTTGGCGGGGTAGAGCGGGATGAGCTCCCCGGCGAGCGCGGCGCTCTCGTCGTCGTCCAGCCCGTCGAGCGGGAAGAACTCCGGGTGGGTGAGCTGGCGCTCGCTCTTGAACGCGGTCACGGTCCCGCAGAACATCCCGCGTACCCCGGGCACGAGCTTGTCCCCGGCCGTCCATTGCCGCTTGCCGAAGAACGTCAGCCGCAGGGTGTCGGTCCCGTCGGTGACGACGACCTCGCGGATCGTCCCGGCACGGGCCTTCATCTGGCGGGACACCGCCGACTTCACCTCGGCCTGAACCGTGACGTTCGCGCCCACCTCCAGCCCGGCCAGCACGGTCAGCTCGCCCCGCCGCTCGTAGCGGCGGGGGTAGTGCCGCAGCAGCTCACCGACCGTGGTGATATCCAGGTGCTTGGCCAACTTCTTGGCCGCGGCCTCGCTTACGACCCGGTGCACGGACTCCCCCAGCGGGTGGTGGGGGTTGAGCGGGACCGGAGCCAGCGTCCGGCGGGTGGTCATAGATCGACCCTAGCCAGCGCCACCCACATCGCGCCCAAACCGGAGTAGGTAGAGGACAGCGTCGGCCAGGGATCACAGGTGAGGCGGGTGGGGCGATGCCGGTCCGAATTGTCGTCTCGTGCGTTACCGCTATGTTCCCTGGCCGACCGGAGTTCACGCGCCGGTTCGCGGCGAGCCGGTGGCCTCAGCTAGTCTGCCGCAGTCGGATCCGGGATCTACCGGACCGTCCCCGGCACCCACCGGGACTCGCGCGTGACATCGGTCAGCCCGGGGATTTCGAGCACTGCTTGCGAAAGAGCGATCGACATGGCTGCCAACTGCGACGTCTGCGCCAAGAAGCCGAGCTTCGGCAACAGCATTTCCCACTCCCACCGCCGCACGTCGCGGCGCTGGAACCCGAACATCCAGACCGTTCGCGCCATGGTGGACGGCACCCGCAAGCGCATCAACGCCTGCACGTCGTGCATCAAGGCCGGCAAGGTAGTCCGCTAGCGGCGCCGGACGGACACCGCTGACCACCAGTCCCACGGCCCCCGACCACGTGGGTCGGGAGTATTTCAGGTTCGGGGCCACCGCCAGCCGTGATCGACGGGGCCGATCCCCGCGCCGAGGGCGAACCCCGCGGCCAGAGCGCCGGTGACGTAGGCCTTCGCGGTCCGCACCGCCGAGACGGGGTCATCCCCGAAGGCGAGGCGGGTCGCGATGGCGCTGGCCAGGGTGCAGCCGGTGCCGTGGGTGTGGCGGTTGTCGTGGCGCGGGGCGCTGAAGGTGTGCTCACTGGTCCCGTCGCTGAGCAGGTCGACGGCGTCGCCTGTGAGGTGACCGCCCTTGATCAGGACCCACGCCGGACCGAGCGCGAGCACCGCGTCGGCGGCGGCGCGCAGGTCCGCCGGCCCGCGGACCGCAACCCCGGTCAGCGCCCGCACCTCGGGCAGGTTCGGAGTCACCACGGTGGCCAACGGGATCAACGCCGCGCGGACGGCCTCGAGGGCGTCCGCGGCCAGCAAGGGGTCGCCGTGCTTGGACAGCGCCCCCGGGTCGACGACGGTGGGGATTCCGGCCGCGCGCACGGGGGTGAGCAGGGCCGCGACTTCGGCGACGTGGGCAGCCGAGGACAGCATCCCGGTCTTGACGGCGTCGATGCCGATGTCGTCGAGCACGGCCCGCACCTGGGCCCGCACGGCGCCGGTGGGTAGCTCCCAGACCCCGTGCACGCCAACGGAGTTCTGGGCGGTGATCGCGGTGACCGCGCTCATGCCGTGCCCACCCAGGGCGAGGATCGTCTTGAGGTCGGCCTGGATGCCTGCCCCGCCGCCGGAGTCCGACCCGGCAATCGTGAGGATGCGCGGCGGGGGGGCGTTCACGGACGAGGCCTGTCAGTTGTTGTGGTCGCGCATTGCCTGCTTTTACGGCTCTGGATCGACCACAAGGGATGACGTGCCATGCGAGGTCCGATCATGAGAAATGCGCCCAGCCGCCGCCATTAGGGGTCGGCTCGCCATCGACGGTGACCGCCGGATCGCCCGCGGACACCGCGCCGATCACCCGCCACCCGTCGGGCAGCGTCGCCGACGCCCCGAACGTGGCCACCAGGGCGTGGTCCTCGCCGCCGCCGAGCATCATCGCCACCGGGTCCACCGGCGGGCGCAGCGCACTCGCCGCGGCGAGGAGTTCGGGCGTCGGCACGAGCGCGGCGCGGCGGATGTCGATCGCAACCCCGGAGGCCCGAGCGAGGTGCCCGAGGTCGGCGACCAACCCGTCACTGACGTCGATCATGGAACTCGCCCCGGCCACGGCCGCCTGCGGACCGGCGGCGTAGGGCGGGGTGGGCCGCAGGTGGGCGGCCCTCACCTGCGGATGCGCGCCGCCACGGCCGTGGCGCAGCAGGGCGAATCCAGCGGCGGAGGCCCCCAGGAGGCCGCAGAGCGCGAGAACATCCCCCGGCCGGGCGCCGGCGCGCGTCACCGGCCCCCGCCCCTGCAGATCACCGAGGGCGGTGACGGCGATGGTCACGGTGTCCGCGGCGATCACGTCGCCCCCGACCACGCTGGCGCCGACGCAGGAAGCTTCGGCCGCCAGACCCGCCATCAACTCCGTGGCCCAGGCCGCGGGCAACGCGGGAGGCACACCGAGGCCCAGCAGCAACGCGGTGGGCACCGCACCCATCGCTGCGATGTCGGCCAGGTTGGCCGCCGCGGCCTTGTGTCCGACGTCGCGCCCGGTGGACCAGTCCAGGCGAAAGTGCACATCCTGAGTCAGCAGGTCGGTGCAGACGACGACGCAGCCGCCGGGCGCGTTCACCACCGCGGCGTCATCACCGGGACCGAGCACGACCCCCGGCCCCCGGTACAGCCCAGTGGTCATCGCGGCGATCAGCGCGAACTCGCCCAGCGACGCGACATCGCCGCGGACTTCGGCGCCGGCACCGTCATGCGGCACGGGATCAGCACCCATCACGCACCTCCGATCGGGTTCGCACGCCTGCGGCGCGATAGGTTCGCACGTACCCCGCCCGCCCCCAGGCAGGGCCCGTGCTGCAGGAGGACGTCATGACGGTCCAGGCCTACATCCTGATCCAGACCGAGGTGGGCAAGGCCGCGGATGTGGCCCGCGCCATCACCGACATCGCCGGAGTCACCCAGGCCGAGGATGTCACCGGGCCCTACGACGTGATCGTGCGGGCCGAGGCCGCCTCGGTCGACGAGCTCGGCAAGCTGGTCGTCGCCCGGATCCAGCCGGTTCCGGGGATCACC
>JBQTII010000137.1:0-20078 GCA_052388275.1 Sporichthyaceae bacterium
GGCTCCCCGGGCGCGCCCGCCCCCGGGGGCGTCCCGCCCCCCCCTCTGCGGGGCCCCCACCATGCTCCCCCCACTGTCTTTGTGGGTGGCGCGGTTCGCCCGGCCCCCCCACCCCCCGACACGCATACAGAAGATGCAGCGCGGCGGCGTGTGGTGAACGCGACGCAACGCGGCAGACCGATCCGGATCGCGAACTGCTCCGGGTTCAACGGCGACCGGCGCAGCGCGATCACCGAGATCCTCGCCGGGGACCCGGTGGATGCGATCGTCGGCGATTACCTCGCGGAGATCACCCTGGCCGGGATGGTGGGGCGCGCGGCGGCCGGTCGGGGGCGGGCGTTCGCGGAGGAGTTCTTGCGCCAGCTAGAGGGCAACCTCGGCGCGATTCTGGACCGCGGCATCAAGGTCATCGTCAACGCCGGGGCCTTCGACCCCGCCGGCTTGGCCGACGAGGTCCGCAAGTTGGCCGCAGACAGCGGCCACACCGTCAACGTCGCGCACCTTGAAGGCGACAACCTGCTCGAGCGCATCGACGAGCTCACCGCGGCCGGTGAACTGCGGCACCTGGATACCCACCGCGAGTTCGGGACCTGGGGCCTGCGTCCCAGCAGCGCCAACGCCTACCTGGGTGGGTGGGGCATCGCGCTCGCGCTGGACTGCGGCGCTGACATCGTGATCTGCCCCCGCGTCACCGACGCCTCGCTGGTGGTCGGCGCCGCGGCGTGGTGGCACGGGTGGGGCGTCGATGACTGGAATCCGCTGGCCGGTGCGGTGGTCGCGGGGCACATCATCGAATGCGGGCCGCAGGCCACCGGCGGTAATTTCTCCGGCTTCGCCGACATCAACGGCATCGAGCACCCGGGCTTTCCCATCGCCGAGGTCGCCGCCGACGGCTCCGCCGTCATCACCAAGCACGCCGGTTCCGGTGGCGCGGTCACCACCGACACCGTCACCGCGCAGCTGCTCTACGAGATCCAGGGGCCGTGTTACCTGAACCCGGACGTCTCGGTGGACCTGCGCGCGACCGCGGTGGCGCAGCTCGCGCCGGACCGCGTCGCCGTCACCGGTACCGCCGGGTTCCCCGCCTCGCTGACGACCAAGGTGGCGATCACCGCGGTCAACGGGTTCGAGAACTCCTTCGAGTGCTATCTCACCGGCCTGGACATCGATGCCAAGGCCGAGCTCGTCCTGACCCAGGCCCGCCGAGCGCTGGCCGACTCACCGGTGCAGATCGTGCGCGTCGATCAGGTCGGCACCGCGGAGCAGGACCCGCAGACGATGGAGGGGGCGACGGTTTCGCTGCGGATCGTCGGACGCTGCGCCGAAGCCGAACCATTAATGCCGGTCCGGTTCTTCGGCCCGGTCGCCTCCACGATCCTGGCGAGCATCCCGGGTTTTCACTGCGAGTCGCACACGCTGCGATTCCCGCGCCCCAGCGCCGTCGTGGAGTACTGGCCGGGTGTGGTGTCGATGAGCGCCCTGACCGAGATCCTGGTCCTGGAGGGCGGGGAACGCCTCGCCGTTCCAGGGCCCACCATCCGGGGCGCGGTGATTCCGTACCCGGTCGACAAGGCTCCCGTCTCCGCGCCGGCCGCCGACACCGTGCGGGTGCCGCTCGGCCGGGTCGCGCACGCCCGCTCGGGGGACAAGGGTGGCAACAGCAACGTCGGGATCTGGGTGCAGCCACCGGCCTGGGAATGGCTGCGGGCCTACCTCTCGACGGACCGATTCCGGCTGCTGTTCCCGGAGGCGGCACGCCTCGAGCTGACCCGGCACGAATTCGCGCAGCTGTGCGCGGTGCACTTCGTCGTGCACGGAAACCTCGGCACCGGTGCCAGCAGCAACGCCCGCCTGGACGCCCTCGGTAAGTCCGTCGGGGAGTACCTGCGGGCCCGTCATGTCGATGTCCCCCGCGCGCTCGTGCCCGAGCAGTACCGATGAACCCTGGTTCGGAGCTCATTCATGAGGGGGGAACCCGGTGAGGGGGCTTCCCAGATTCGGCCGCGAAGGCCCGGCGCACACCCTCGTCGACGCGCCCTACTGGGACGGGTTGCGCGCGGGGGAGTTGCGCCTGCAGCACTGCGCCGCATGCGGGCGCTGGATCTGGGGAGCCCAGCCGATGTGCCCGGCCTGCCACACCTTCGACCCGCTGTGGGAGGCCGTCGAGCCCGCGGGAGTGGTCTTCTCCTGGACGCGGACGCACAACCGGTTTCACCCGAGCGTCGAGGTCCCCTACCTCAGCGTGATCGTGGAACTCCCGCAAGCCGGTGGACGCCGGGTACTCGGCCTGTACGCCGGCCAGGGCGACCCGGTGATCGGGGCGCAGGTGCATGGGGAGTTCGAGCCCGCGCCGGATGAGACGTGCTGGCCCCTGCTGCGTTGGAGCCCGCCATGATGCGCTACTGCTCTCGCGCGGCGGGTCCTTCGCCGCGCGTTGCTGGCCCCCGACCCGCGCGAAGGTTGCGCACATGAGCGCGTTACGTGGCGCGGCGGCGGTGGTCGGCGTCGGGCAGACCCCGTACTACAAGCGCGGACAGGCCCCGCGCAGCACCAAGGGGCTCGTCCTGGAGGCGCTGATCGACGCGGCCCGCGACGCCGGCATCGACCCGCGCGATATCGACGGTTTCTCCTCCTGGGGCGATGACTCCTCCGAAGGTACCCACGTCGCGACCGCGCTCGGGGTCCGGGAGCTGCGCTGGTCCTCCCTCGCCTGGGGCGGCGGAGGCGGCGGTCAGGTTCCGGCGATCCTGCAGGCTGCCGCGGCGGTGACGAGTGGCCAGGCCAAGTGCGTCGCGGTCTACCGCGGGATGAACCAGGCCGAGGAAGGCAGGATGCCCTATGCCAAGGGCCATTTCGGCAACCACTACTTTTCCGCGGGAATTCTGACGCCGGTTCAGTTGTGTGCGCTCCGCACGCAGCGGATGCTCGAGCATGACAAGGTTCCGGCCTCGACGCTCGAAGCCCTGGCGCTGGCCGGCTACCACCACGCGCAGACCAATCCGCGCGCCGTCGCCTTCGGCAGGCCACTGGACGCCGAGACCTACCGCGCGTCCCGGCTGATCGCCGAACCCCTGCGTCTGTACGACTGTTCCCGGGAGAATGACGGTGCCGCCGCAATCCTGGTGATGGCAGCCGACCGCGCCCGCGATGCCCGCACTGCACCGGCCTGGATCCTGGGCGGGGTGCAGGGTTTCGCGGCGGGCTGGGGTGAGCTCACCGAGAACGACGACCCCTACACCTCAAGCGGGCTCGCACCGACGATGGTCGAGCGGCTCTGGCGCGAATCCGGCGTCACCGCGGCGGACGTCGACGTCACCCAGGTGTATGAGAACTTCACCGGGCCCGCCGTCGCCTCCCTTATCGACGTCGGCCTGGTCCCTCCCGGCGAAGCCGCCGGCGAGGTGATGACCTTGGACAACCTCACCGTCGGCAAGGGCCGGCTCCCGATGAACACCGCCGGTGGCAACCTTGCCGACGGATTCGTGCACGGCATCGGCGTGGTGCTGGAGGCCGTGCGTCAGATCCGAGGCCAGTCCCCGAACCAGGTTCCCCACGCGCAGGTCTCGTTACTCCTCGGCGGCCCGATGGCCCCCCAGGTCGGCGCCGTGCTGTTCGGCTCAGCAACCGCCCTCGGATAGCGCGGACGCTTCGAAAGGTTCAGGCGCGGTAGTCGAAGATCCGCCACACGACCTCGGTGACGGCCTCGATCACCTCGCCGCGGCGGGTCGGGTCGCGGGTGAGCTGGTGGGCGGAGCGCTCGAACATCCAGGCCAGCACCTGGCCCAAGGTCTCCGGGTCGCCAAAGGAACCGGCGCCATCACCCCAGCGGGCACGCATCAACTTCGCGCCCATCGCCCCGACCTCGTGGACCGCGTCGACCCACACTTCGCGCATGGCGGCGTCGTCCTCCGACAGTTGCACGACTGCGTCAAGCAACCGGGCGTCCGCCATCCACCGGTCGACCATCTGGGTAACCACGGCGGCCAGCGCCTCGCGACCGAGGTACGGGTCCGCGAGGGGTTCCGCCCCGATGGCGAACCGTTGCTCGACGATCTCGTTGGCGAGGACGACCCTAACCTGCCTTCGACGCCTTCTCGCCGAGCGCGGACTTCGGTCCGCGCTTGCGCCCGATTGCCCCCGGTTCCCCCATGGCACGAGCCTAGGACGAAGCGGCTACCGGCTCGTCCAAGAACATGTTGTGAGCGCTCACTCGCTTGACATGGACTAGGCATCTGGACACTATGTCCGGTGATGCTGCGATCTATTGACGTACGTCACATGCCGTTCATAAGCTAAAGCCTGTAGGTAATCCGGGTCTGCGGAGGTGAATACGTGCCGATCACGTGCAACGCGGCAGTCCTGTTCGACGCTCCGGGGCAATGGGAGATCGCCGAGGTCACCGTCGATGACCCGCTGGACTTCGAGGTCCGGGTCAAGTGGGCCGCGGCGGGGTTGTGCCACTCCGACGACCACATCGCCAAGGGCGATGTGCCGATGGCGCACCTGCCGCTGTGCGGTGGACACGAGGGCGCCGGCGTCGTGGAGGCGGTCGGTCCCGGCGTGCGCGAGTTGCAGGTCGGGGATCACGTGGTCGCGGCGTTCATCCCGAGCTGCGGGCGCTGCCGCTGGTGCGCCACCGGGCAGCAGAACCTGTGCGACAACGGCGCGTTCATGATGATGGGCACTCAGCTCGACGGCACCTTCCGCATGCGGCGCGACGACCTGGAGATCGCGCAGACCTCGCTGGTCGGCACCTTCTCTGAGTACAGCGTCGTCCCGGAGTGGGCCGCAGTGAAGATCGAGAAGGACATCGCGTTGGAGACCGCGGCGCTCGTCGGCTGCGGAGTCCCGACCGGCTGGGGCTCGGCGGTCAACGCCGCCGAGGTCAAGCCCGGTCAGGTCGTCATCGTCATGGGCATCGGCGGCATCGGCATCAACGCCGTGCAGGGCGCCAAGCACGCCGGCGCGGCGCGGATCATCGCGGTGGACCCGGTCGTCTTCAAGCGCGACAGCGCGCTCAAACTCGGCGCCACCGACGCCTGCGAAACGATGAACGAAGCCACCGATCTTGCCCAATCCCTGACCTGCGGTCAGGGCGCCGACTCCGCGATCGTCACCGTCGGCGTCGTCGAGGGGTACCACGTCGCCGAGGCCTTCGCCTCGATCCGCAAGTCGGGCACGGTGGTGCTGACCGCGATGGCCAACATCGACTCTGCGCAGATCCCCATCAATCTCTTCGAGCTCGCGATGTTCCAGAAGCGCATTCAGGGCGCGCTGTTCGGCATGATGTCGCCGGCCCGAGCCATCCCCCAACTGCTCGACCTCTACCGAGCCGGGCACCTGCAGCTCGACCAGCTCGGGACCCGGCAGTACAGGCTCGAGGACATCAACGACGGCTACGCGGACATGCACGCGGGGCTCAACGTGCGCGGGGTGGTGGTCTTCTCGTGACGGCGTCTGTCACCTCGGCGCTGCGCTGGTGGGCTCGCACCAAGGGCGAGGACACCGCGCTGATCCTCGAAACCGATCAGCTCACCTTCCGCGAGCTTCAGGATTGGAGTTCCGCGGTGGGCCGCGACCTCGCCGGGCGCGGAGTCAATCCCGGCGACCGGGTCGGGGTGCTCGGCGGGAACTCCCTCGAATGGTGCGCCGCGGCGTTGGGCGTGCTCAAGGCCGGCGCGGTCCTCGTGCCGCTCAATCCGCGACTGGTGGCCCCGGAGCTGCACAAGATCGCCTCCGACGCCGGTGCGAGTGCCGTCATCTCCGATGCAGCCTTTGAGCCGTTGCTCAAAGAAGTCCAGGCGCTCGGTGCGGAACTTGCGCTTATCGGATTCGACGCCGTGTCCGACCTGCGCGGGGGGCCAACCGATGACTTCGTCGTGGAGATCGCGCCCGACGACCCCGCGATGGTGATCTTCACCAGTGGCACCACCGGCCTGTCCAAAGGCGTCATCTGCACCAATCGCAGCCTGCTCTCGATCGCCTTCGAGGCGAGCCTGACCGAAGAGGGTCTGCGCCCCGGGGGGCGGACCCTGCTGGTGCTGCCGCTGGCGTTCACCCCGGGTCTGGTCTGGGGCCTGACGCTGTCCGCCGTCCTCGGCGGAATGCTCGTCGTGGAGAAGACCCTCGACCCGGCGCGGGCCGTTGACCTCATCGAGCGCCACCGCATCGGCGCGCTGTTCGGCGTACCCCTGATCTTCGGCGCGATCGCCTCCGCCCCCAACTTCGCCACCGCCGACCTGACCTCCCTGACCTCCGCCTTCACCGGTGGAGCCCCGGTACCCGCGCCGCTGTTGCAAGCTTGGGGCGCCAAGGGCGTGAAGCTGCGTCAGATCTACGGGATGACCGAGGCCGGCGGGGTCGCCACCGGCACCCTGGTCCGAGACGCGGACTCCCACCCCGACACCTGCGGCACTGGTTCGGTGTTCACCGAGTTCAAGGTGGTCCGAGAGGATGGTGCGCAGTGTGCCCCTGGCGAGGCCGGTGAGATCATCCTGCGGGGCCCGGGCATGACGCCCGGTTACTGGGGCGACCCCGACACGAGTGCGCAGGCGATCCGGAACGGCTGGATCCACAGCGGAGACCTCGGGGCCACCACCGACGACGGGCGCCTGAAGTTCCTGGACCGCATCAAGGACCTCATCATCACCGGCGGCATCAACGTCTCCCCGGTCGAGATCGAACGCGTGATCGCCGCGATACCCGGAGTCACCGAGGTCGCGGTGATCCGGGCGGCGGATGAGAAGTTCGGTGAAACCCCGGCCGCAATCCTGGTAACGGACGGCGGCGTGAGCGTCGATGTGGTGATCGAACGCTGCAATGCCGAACTGTCGGACTACAAGGTTCCGCGCTATGTCGTGCTGCGCACCGAACCGTTGCCCAAACTGCCCAACGGCAAGCTCGCCAAGGTCGCCATCCGGGCCGAGTACGCCGCCATCAACACCACCGAACCCCGCGTGCGCTGAGTTGAGGAGTAGCACATGAGCGGTAAGCACAGAAGGCAGCCCGTCACCGCGCGGCGCCGACTCGCCACCGGCGCGATGGTCTCGGTCATCACGCCGGCCGTGGCCACCTTCGGGATGCCCGCTGCGGCGGCGGCCGAGGATCCGAGCGCGCTCGGCGGGACGACCTCGACGCTGACCTCGTTCACGGGCAAGGCCAGCGCCGACGGGATCCGGGCCCGGATCTCCCTGAAGGACTACCTGATCGTTGAAGACTTCATCGACGGGGGTGGACCGACAGCGCAGGCGGCACTGAACAGTCTCGGCGACAGCACGGCGTTCTCCTCGCTGCCCTATCCGGGCGAGACCGGGGTCGCCTTCCCCGGGCTGGTCTCGACGCTGTCGGGCAAGTCGGTGCCGGGCTACCCGTTCATCGCACAGAGCCAGAACCCTTCGGTACCGCAAGTGACGATCAGTCAGCCCGGTTACATCATGCACGCCGAATCCAGTGACACCCGCTCCGCCGCGGAAACGCAGATGGGAACGACGACGAACTCCGGCGAGGAGCTCGGCTCGTTCTCCACCGTCTTCGTCGAGGTGATCGACGGGGTACTCACCTCGCGGGGTGAGGCCCGCTCCAGATTCGCCATCGGCGCCTTCTCGCTCGAAGGGGCCGTGTCGAAGGCCGAGGTCGTGCGTAAGACCAGCGGCAAGATCGTCAAGTCCGCCTCCTTTGAAGGCGGGCTCATCAACCTTGGCGGGACGAAGATCGGCGTGACGAACGACGGCCTGGTCATCGGCGAGCAGAGCGCCGCCGGCCCGACGGACTCCTTCGCCTCCGAGGGCGTGACCGTCAACTTCCTGCCCGCCGTCGAGACCGCCGACTCGATCCTCTCCTCCGGCCTGGAGATCTCCTTCACCCGGCCGGTACCCAATGTCGGCAGCGCCACGGCCGTCGTCAGCTACATCGTCGGGCGCAGCTTCGCCCAGGCGGACGGCGGGAGCGTGACCTCGCTCGGCACCGACGCCACCGAGACCCCGGCGGGAGCCTCGCCCGCGCTCAGCGAGGTCGCCGAGCTTCCGGCGGCGAGCGCCGGGCCCGTGCTGACGCCGCAAACAGCGGTGGTCACGGCCCCCGCCGGCGCCCCGGCCCCCGCCGCACCCCAGAGCCCAGCGGCTCCGGCCACGGTCGACCTGATCACCGCCGCGGGCGGTGAGCGGGAGCTCACCGAGATCGAGTTCTACCCACTGCTCGCTGTCCTTGTCCCGGTCCTCGCGCTGGCCGCCCTCGGCGCGCGTGCGTTCATCTGAGTGAGGTAACCCCCATGGAATTTCTCAAATGGTGCCGCCAGCAGTGGGACCGTGCGCTTGCGGTGGTGGCGGGCATCAGCGGCACCGTCCTGGTCGTGCTGGGCTGGGCCGGGGTATCTGACACTGCGTTCATCGCCGAGCAGGTTCCCTACGTCGTCTCCTACGGCATCGGTGGACTCGTCCTGATCGTCGTGGCGGCCACCCTGTGGCTTTCCGCCGACCTGAACGATGAGTGGCGGACCCTGGACCGGCTCGAGGACGCGGCCCGGTCAGGCGCGGTGGACCGGGAGGAGTTCGCGGCGCTCGCGCAGCGGGTGCGCGAGCTTGAGGCACGTTCGCGCGACCTCGCCAGCACGTCCTGATGGCGACGGTGTCGGAGCGGGCCCGGCCCGGGCGGCGGCGCCCGGGTGACCCGCCCAGCCTGACCGCGGCGGCCATTCCGAGCGCGCTCGGGGTGCTGCTGCTGGTGCTGGGCTGGATCGACGTCAGCGGCGAGGCGGCCTTCGCGGACCAGAGCATCGGGCTGAACCTCGCCATCCTCGGCGCCCTGGTGGTCCTGGTGGGCTGCGGGTTCTACCTGTGGGCCTTCCGGCGGCGGATGCAGCGCCGCCTTCGCGCCCTGCGTGCTCGCACCCTCGGCGAGGCGGAGGCGTTGCCCTGATGGATGCGTGGCTGCCCTTCGTCGTCGTCGGTATCACAGCCGGCGCGGTGTACGGCCTGGCCGGGGTCGGCCTGGTCCTGACCTACCGCACCAGCGGGGTGTTCAACTTCGCGCACGGCGCGTTGGCCACGGCGGGGGCGTACCTGTTCTATGAGCTCTGGGTCGATCAAGGCATCCCGTGGGGGGTATCCGCGGCCATTTCGGTGATCGTGGTCGGGATCGCGTTCGGCATGGTGCTCGAGCAACTGGCTCGGCGGCTGGCCAAGGCGCCGCCTTCCGTCATCGTCGTGGCGACCGTCGGGCTGCTGCTGATCATCCAAGGCGCGGCCGCGCAACGCTACGGCTCGGAAACCATCACGATCGAAAGCTTCCTGCCGACCGGCACCTTCGACATCAGCGTCAACGTCGGCTACGACCAGCTGACGATCGTCCTCGTCGGTGTCGCCATCGCGGCCGGGCTCGCGTTCGTGCTCGGGCGCACCCGGGTGGGCATCGCGATGCGCGGGGTCGTCGACGACTCCGACCTGATGGAGCTGACCGGCCTGTCCGGCCCGGCGATCCGGCGCCTGGCCTGGATGATCGGCGGTTCGGTCGCGGTCGTCTCCGGGATCCTGCTCGCCCCGATCGTCGGCCTGGATCCGATCCGGCTCACCTACCTGGTGGTGCAGGCCTTCGGGGCCGCCGCGATCGGCCGGTTCCGCAGCCTGCCGGCCACCTTCATCGGCGGCCTGGTGATCGGCGTCGCCGCGGCTCTGGGCCAGAAACTCGAGGCCGAGAACGCCTCGCTGTCCGGCCTGCCGGCCAGCGTGCCGTTCCTCGCGCTGTTCGCCGTGCTCATCGTGGTGGGCAAGCGGGGCCTGCCGACCCAGCCCCCGGTGCGCAGGGTGCAGCCCGAGCACTTCACGCGGCTGCCGTTGCCGATCCGCGCCGGCACGGCGCTGGCGGTAGGTGCGCTGGTGCTGTGCCTGCCGTCGCTGGTGGACGCCCGCCTGCCGGTTTACACCAGTGCCGTCGGCTTGGCGATCATGTTCCTCTCCCTCGGTCTGCTGGTGAAGATGTCGGCGCAGGTGAGCCTGTGTCATGCGGCGTTCGTCGCCGTCGGAGCCGTCGCCTTCAGCCGCCTGTCGACCGAGGCGAATCTGCCCTGGTTCCTGGCGTTGATCGGGGCAGGGCTGGTCACCGTTCCCCTGGGCATCCTGGTCGCGTTGCCGGCGATCCGACTCTCCGGCATTTACCTCGCGCTGGCGACGTTCGCGTTCGGGCTGCTGATGGAGAACCTGATCTACCGCAAGGACTTCATGTTCCCGCAAGGCGGTACCCGCGATGCCCCACGCCCGGACATCCCGGGCCTGGGATCGGCCAGTGACAAGGAGTACTTCTACGTCGCGCTGGGGGTCCTCACTCTCGCCATCGTCGGCGTGATGATCCTGCAGCGCTCCCGACTGGGCCGGCTGCTGCGTGCGCTGGCGGACTCCCCGCTGGCCCTGTCGACCTACGGAACCGGGACGACGACGACCCTGATGTTGCTGTTCGCGATCTCCGCCTTCATCGCCGGGGTCGCCGGCGGCGTCATCGCGGTCGGCAACGGGGCGGCCGGTCCGGGCGGGCTGGGTTCACTGCAATCGCTGCTGTGGGTGGCCGTCATCGCGATCACCGGCAACAACATCGTCCGGTCCTCGGTCCTGGCGGCCCTGCTGCTGGCGGTACTGCCGTCCTACATCACCGAACTCAACGCCAACTACCAGGCGATCGCCTTCGGTGTCGCGGCGATCCTCGCCTCGCTGATCGCGGCGAGCGGCTTCGACCCGGTGAGCTGGTTCCGGGATTCGCACGCCGGGTCCCCCCGCCTCGGTACCCGCGGCCCGATTCCCGCGCGCACCGGCGACAAGGGTTGGCGCCGGGCGTCCCGGGCACGTGAGTCTTCGCGTGCCCGTGGGCGCAGCCGACGGCGCGAGGAACCGGCGGAACTCGTCTCGACGGGGGGACCGCAATGAGCGTGCGCGAATCCACCCTCACCCGCGCGGATCGGTCCGGGCTCGGTGGTCTGCAGATCGATGGCCTGGTGATCAGGTTCGGCGGACATGTCGCCGTCGATCACCTCACCCTGGCGGCGCCGATCGGGTCGGTCACCGGGCTGATCGGGCCCAACGGCGCCGGCAAGACGACGACCTTCAACGCCTGCTCGGGGGCGATCAGCCCCACCGCGGGCACCGTCAGTTTCGCGGGACGTGATCTGACGAAGGCGCCCGAATCGCGGCGGGCGCACCTGGGCATCGGACGTACCTTCCAGCGCATCGAGCTTTTCGATTCCCTCACCGTGCGCGACAACGTCGCGCTCGGCCGCGAGGCCCGTCTCGCCGGCACCTCGCCGATCACCCAACTGTTGCCGCGCCGCGGCGAACGCGCACTGGTCGCCGCGGCCGCCGAGCAGGCAATGCAGCAGTGCGGCATCAGCGACGTCGCCGATGAGCGGGCCGGGCGGCTCTCGACCGGGCAGCGGCGCCTGGTGGAGCTGGCGCGGGCGCTGGCCGGCGACTTCTCGCTGTTGCTGCTCGATGAGCCCTCCTCGGGGCTCGATGGCACCGAGAGCGATCAGTTCACCGCGTTGCTGCGCCGTGTTGTCGCCGAGACCGGGATCGGGATTCTCATCGTCGAGCACGACATGTCGGTGATCTCGGGGCTGTGCGACTACGTCTACGTCCTCGATTTCGGTCAGCTGCTGTTTGAGGGAGGGCCTTCCGACGTGCTCTCCAGCGACGTCGTGCGCAAGGCCTACCTCGGCACCGACGACCTGGCGGGGGGGCACTGATGACCGCGCCTGATCACCCCCGTCCCATCCTCGAGCTGCGCGGGGTCACGTCGGGCTACGGCGAGAAGACCGTGGTGCGCAATCTGAGCCTGGCCCTGCCGGTCGCCGGTTCGATGGCGGTCCTCGGCCCGAACGGCGCCGGCAAGACGACGTTCCTCAAGACCTGCTCCGGACTGCTCCGCCCGACCGCCGGGCAGGTGCTGCTCGACGGCAAGGACGTGACCCGGGCCTCCACCCACGTCCGGGTGAAGGCGGGGCTATGCCACATCCCGGACCCCCGCGGGATCTTCCCGAGCCTGACGGTCAAGGAGAATCTGATCCTGCAGGCTCCGCGCGGCGGCGCCGCCGGCGCTATCGAGAAGGCGGCCGGTGCCTTCCCGCGGCTGGGCCAGCGACTGGGGCAGACCGCCGGGACCATGAGCGGCGGGGAGCAGCAGATGCTCGCGGTCGCGCGCTCCTACATCCAGAACCCCAAGGTCGTTCTGCTCGACGAGGTCTCGATGGGCCTGGCGCCCAACCTGGTCGATGAGATCTTCGAGTTTCTGCGCACCCTCAAGTCCCAAGGCGTCGCGCTGATCGTGGTCGAGCAGTTCGTGCACAAGGCACTGAGCCTGGCCGACTCCGTCGTCGTCATCGCGCGCGGCGCCATCCGCCTGGCCGGTGCCTCCAACGCCTTCGGCGAAGTGGAGATCTTCGCCGCCTACGCAGGTACCAGCACAACGAAGGGATCCGCTCATGTCTAGGACTCGTTTTCACGGTCGCAGCGCGGCGCTGACGGCCGCGACGGCCGCGCTCGCCCTGCTCGTCACCGGTTGCGGCGGGACGCGGGTCAGTGACGAGGCCATCCAGGCCGCCGCCGGGGTCGGCACCAACGCGGCGAACCCGGCCGGCGTGCCCGCCGGTACCGGCGTGAGCGGCGCACCTGGCACGGACTCCGCCGGCGGTGACCCGGGTGCCCCGGCGGTCGCGCCCGGCACCGCAGGTGAGGCCCCCGGGACCGACCCGAGCGCGTCGAAGGGCGTCGGCGGCGCCGGGGACCCGGCGAGCGCGGGTGGTAAGCCTGCGCCGGGTAAGAACCCCTCCGGTGGAGCTGCGGGCGAGGCTCCGGCTGCCTCCGGGGGCGTTCCGGTCGCCCCCGCGGCCCCGGCGGTGGCGAACAAGTCGGTCATCAAGCTCGGCGCGGTGGGTACCTTCTCCGGCCCGGTCGGTTCGCTGGTCAAGGACACGGTCACCGGGATCCGGGTCTGGGCCCAGCACGTCAACTCCACCGGCGGGGTGAACGGTCACCCCGTCGAGATTCTCGTCGGTGACGACGGTGGGGACCCGGCTCGCTACATCTCGACGCAGCGTCAGTTCGTCGAGGAGAAAGGCGTGATCGCCTTCCTCTACGGCACGCTCGGTGTCTCACCGAACGGCAACAACCAGTACCTGGACTCGACGAAAATCTTCGCCTTTGGCCCCGAAGGTGGCTTGGAGACGGCCTACAACAACCCCTTTGTACTCAGTCCGAACCCGACTGGGTTGGTCAACGCCGACTCGATCCTCTACGCCCTCGCGGATGTCGCCGTACCGCAGGGCAAGACAAAGTTCGCCGAGTTCGCCTGCTCGGACTTCGGGCTGTGCGACAACTTTGATCAGCGCTGGTCCAACCCAGCAGGCCTGAAGAAGGTCGGCTTCGAACTCGTTGCGCGTGGGCGCCCGTCCCTGACGCAGCCGGATTACACCTCGCAGTGCCTGGCGGCCAAGCAGGCCGGAGCCCAGGTGGTCATGCTCGCGCTCGATACCGCGAGCCTGCGCCGCTTCGCCGGCGACTGCGCGCGGCAGAACTACAAGCCGATCTACGGTACCGCCGATACCCTCGCCCTGCCCTCGCTGGCCGAGGACCCGAATGCCGATGGCCTGATCGTGGCGGCCAAGCAGGCCCCGTGGACGGATCTGTCGGTGCCCGGCACTGCGCAGGCGGTGCGGGCGTTCGCGAAGTTCGCCCCGGGCACGCAGTTCACCGGCGGGAATAACAACGGGTGGATTCTCGGGGAGTTCTTCGCCGCGGCCGGCAAGAGCCTGCCGGACAACCCGACGCCGGCGGACATCACCGAAGGGATCTACAAGATCAAGAACAACAATCTGAACGGCTTGACCTACCCGATCACCATGACGGCGGGTCAGCCGATGAAGAAGCAGCTTTGTTACGGCGTGGTCGTGGTCAAGGGCGGCAAGTACGACCGGTACCCGGGCCCGGGTCTGCGCTGCAAGCCATTGCTCCCCACGGGAGACGCGTCGGTGAACAGCGCGCTGCCCGCGTCGGCCCCCGCGGTAACTCCTCTCCCCGGGGACCCGGCGCCCTCGGCGCCGTTGTCCATGCCGATCGCCGGTTCATCTGAGGTGCTCACCTGGCGGGTCTCCTCCCTGCGGCCCGGCTCGGCGAACGCCTGCCCGCCGGCGCGGGTGGCGGGGATCTCCTACTTCCTGGACGCCTTCCAGACCGGCTCCTCGGCGGGGCCTGGGGTCTTCTACGGCATCGCGCTGGCGGTGATCGGCACCCCATTGCCGGAACCCTTCGCCCAATTCCAAGCAGAGGGTTTGGCCCAGAGCGCGATTTTCGTCGAACGGATCAGTGACGAGGGTCCGGCCGCCTTCCAGAGCAGCCGCGAGTTCTTCGCCCCCGGCGCCGCGTTCAACGAAGGCGGGAACACGTTCATCGACGCGGCCTCGGCGGGATTGGAGACCGTGGCGAGCACCTTCGGTCCGTTCATCCAGCCGGGCGATCGCAGCCTGCGCGAGCTTGCGGCTGCAATGCAGGACGCGAAGGCGACCAACACGCCCTGCTGAGACGGAACCTGCTCGCTCTTTGGGCGCCGAACAGCAAGCCCGGCCTGGCATGTCTCACCCGTGATACGCTCCTCACGTGAGTGAGGCCACCATCCGCGAGCTGCGCAACCGCGGCGGTGCGGTGATCGAGCGTGTGCTCCGCGGTGAGATCGTCACCATCACCCGCGATGGGGAGCCGGTCGCCGAACTTCGCCCGCTCGGACGCAGGGCCCTCTCGCGCGAGGCATTCCTCGCCCGATTCCGCGGGCTTTCGCCCCTCGACCCGGAGCAGTTGCGGGCAGATGTCGACGCCGTCATCGATCCCCGCCTGTTCGGTGAGTGAGGCCAGTGAACCGCCAGGCTCTCGCCCAGAGCGCGGGATCCTGGACACCAACGCAGTGGTTCTGGCCGACCGGCTGAATCCTGACGATCTTCCGCACGTGCCGGTGATCACCGCCATCACCCTCGCCGAGTTATCCGTCGGTCCGCTGGTCACCGACGACCCCAGCGTTCGGGCGAGGCGCCAACGCCACCTCCAAGCGGCCGAATCGGCAGCCGACCCGTTGCCCTTCGATGCGGTGGCCGCGCGCAGCTTCGCAACCGTGGCCGCCGCGCTGCACCAGGCCGGACGCAAGACCGCCGCACGGACCTACGACGCGATGATCGCGGCGATCGCGATCGCCCACGATCTTCCGCTCTACACGTGCAACCCACGGGACTTCGAATCCATCGACGGTCTCGATGTTCGCCCGATCCGCCACCCGGACGTCCCCGCCGACGAGATCGAGCTGCCTGGGTGAATTGCTGGCACAGTGGCGGGGTGAGCGATGAGCGCGGTGCTGCGACCCCCGCAGCTCGTCGAGCCTTTGTGCCGGCCGCAGATAAGACCGGACCCACCGATTGGCGCACCGCGCTGCGTTATCGAGGACCGCGCTGCGGGATCGGCGTCGCCCTCACCCTCGCGTTGGTCAGCGCCGCGTTGGCGGTGCAGGCACGTACAGAGCGCGGGTGTCCGCCCGACGCGATCGGCGGACTTGATGGGGTGTCACGAAATCCGTGCCTCGACGCCCGCCCTCGCCTCGAGGGCAGCCTGTGGTTCGCCCTTTTCGGTATCGCCGGTGCGCTGAGCGTCCTCACCGCCGTGGTTCTGCTCGTGCTGGTGCTCAAGCAGAACCGTCGTGCTGGCGAGGGGGCCCAGTCCGACGCCGCTCGGCGATGAGCAGCAATGCACCCAGGACCATCAAACCTGCCCCAAGCAGAAGCCTCATCAAGGGCGATGCCAGTGCGCTGAGTTGAATGAACGGCCACCCCAGCGCGGGCAGCACGACCCGCACCTCGGCAATTCGAGTATCCGTCAGATCCAGCGTCCACGGATCCGCCTCGGGGTGCGCGTCCCCCTTCGACTACTCCTACACCGCGCGGCCCGCGCGGTGCCGGCAGGTCTGGGGCCGAACTCGCGGTACCTGGTGTGCCTTTGCCGGCCGGGCACAACTTTCCGCTGGCCTTGCCGCTGTTGCTGGCCTGGGTGGCCGGACGCAGCGCCGGTCGCGCGCTGAGCAGCGCCGGGCAGCTGCCGCCGCTGCCCACCTGGTGGTGATGCTGCCTCAGGCAGGGAAGTCCCCGTGCCGACCCGCTCCGCGGGCAAAGCGGGTGGCACCGTTGATGCTCTCCCCGCTGTGCAGCACCGCCAGCCCGTCGGACGCTTCCAGGTCGAGCGCCGCGGCGAGGTCGCGCCCGTCCTGGCCGTAGGCGCTGGCGCGATCGGCGAGCATGCACCCCTGCGGGAACGCCGCGATCTGGCGCGCGAGTTCCATGGCGGCGACCAGCGCCTGACCGTCGGGCACCACCCGATCGACCAGCCCCATCGCGTGCGCCTCCGCCGCGTCGACGCCGCGCCCGGTCAGGATCAGGTCCATCGCCCGCCCCATCCCGACCACTCGGGGCAGCCGCACCGTGCCACCGTCGATCAGGGGCACCCCCCAACGGCGGCAGTAGACGCCGAAGATTGCACTGGTCGCGGCGACGCGAAGGTCACACCACAGCGCCAGCTCCAGGCCGCCGGCGACCGCGTGCCCTTCGATCGCGGCGATCACCGGCTTGGGCGCGTAATTGCGCGTGGGCCCCATCGGGCCGGGGTGCCCGGGGCCCAGTTCGTCGAGGGTCGCCGGCTCGGTGCCGGTGGCCGCGAGGGCGCTCAGGTCATAGCCGGCGCAGAACGCGCCGGCCCGGCCGGTCAGTACTGCCACGCGCACCGCGTCCTTGGCCCAGACGTCGGCGAACGCCGCACGCAGGGCGGCGGCGGTGGCCGGGTCCACCGCGTTGCGCACCTGGGGCCGGTTGATGGCGACGACCGCGACCGGGCCGTCCGTGCTGAGTTCGACCGTCATCGCACGATCCTCACACCTTCTTCCCGCCACACAGCACGCGGTGACCCCCTGACGTCCGACCCTTCGCGGATGAGAACGCTCGGGTGCCCGGAGGCAACGCTCGCGGGGAGGGCACACTCGGGCGGTATGGATCTGAGCGGACAGGTTGCGGTCGTCACGGGAGCGGGCCGGGGGATCGGGCGAGCGATTGCCGAGCGGATGGCCGCGGACGGAGCACGGGTCGTCGTCAACGACCTCGACGCCGACGCCGCGCATTCCCTCGCCCGGGCCATCGGGGGACTCGCTGTGCCGGGTGATCTCGCGGCGCCGGGGGGCGTGGCAGCACTGCTCGCGCAGGCGGGGGAGGTCGAGGTGTTCGTCGGCAACGCCGGGGTTCGGGGCCCAACCGGTCTCGGCGACTCCGACGACGCCTGGGCACAGACGCTGGAGGTCAATGTCCTCGCCCACCTGCGGGCGGCCCGGCTCCTGGTGCCGGCGTGGCTGACGCGTGGCCGCGGCCGCTTCGTCGTGGTGGCCTCCGCCGCCGGGGTGTTGACGATGCCCGGCGCGGCCGCCTACTCGGTGTCCAAGCATGCGGCGGTGGCGTTCGCGGAATGGCTGTCGATGACCTACGGCTCGCGCGGGATTGACGTCCACTGCCTCTGCCCGCAAGGTGTCGCGACACAGATGCTGACGGACCTGGGAGAGATCGCACGGGCGGCCACCGTCGACGGGACGCTGACTCCCGAGCAGGTCGCCGACTCCCTGCAGATGGGGATGGCCGAGGATCGGTTTTTGATCCTGCCGCACCCGCAGGTTCATCGTTACTACGTCACACGAGCCACCGACACCGACGGCTGGCTCGCGGCGATGCGTTCGGTGTCGGACAAGCTGAGCGGGCCGGACCCCGGCGCCGGGCAACGAGCACCTCGGTAAGGTCGCCCCCGATGCGCGCCGGCCGATGCGGCCCGCGACCCGAACCTGAGGAGAACGCCGTGACCGTCATCGAAAGGGCCGAGATCCCCGTTAAGGAAGGTCAGGAGGCCGCCTTCGAGGCGGTGCTGCCGAAGGTCATGCCGATCCTGCGCGGCGCCCCCGGCTGCCGCGGATTCAGCGTCTCGCGCGGCATCGAGAGCCCGAGCACCTACCTGCTGCTGCTGACCTGGGACACGGTGGAGGACCACGTTGCGTTCACCAAGAACCCGGAGTTCGGGGAGTTCGTGGCCCTGGTCAAGGACTTCTTCGCCGGCCCCAGCACCATGGCGCACTTCGCTCCGGTGCTCAGCCTCTGACCCCTGCTCCGTCGCAGAGCAGGGCGATTCGGCTCTGCTACCGCCTCGACCAAGAAGTCGCCGCAATCCTGGTCGAGGCGGTAGCCAAGAGGGCGTTGCCCCTCGCCAACAGGGCCGAGCCGACACGCCATGATGGGCCGATGCACCCGAAACCCGACCCCGTCGGACCCGGCCAGGAATCCGTCTGGGACTACCCGCGCCCGCCTCGCGCCGAGATCGACAACCGGCGCGCAGTGCTGCGCCACGCGGGCGTCGTCGTCGCGGACACCACCGACCTGGTGCGGGTGCTGGAGACCGCCGGCCCGCCGACCTTCTACCTGCCGCGCGCCGCGTTCGGCGACTACCTCACGGCGGCCTCGCGCACGACGTTCTGCGAGTGGAAGGGCGCCGCGCGGTACGTCGACATCGCCGTGCCCGGCGCTCCCGTGCTGCACGAGGTCGGCTGGTGGTACCCCGAGCCGCACCCGCGTTACCCCCAGCTTCGCGACCGGGTCGCGGTGTACGCGGGCCCGTTCGAGTCGGTGACCCTCGACGGCGTTGCGGTCACCCCGCAGCCCGGCGGCTTCTACGGCGGCTGGATCACCCCGGAGGTCTGCGGTCCGTTCAAGGGCGGGCCGGGCAGCACCTTCTGGTGAGCAGATTGTGGCTCAACTTTTGTCGGCGTTGATGTAGCGGAACACGACGCGCGCGGAGTGTCCCGGCTCGAGAGTGGCGGTGAAGGTGCCACCGCGGGTGGGCCCCGCGACCCGGGACGACGCGGACCCGCCGTCGCCGAGGCGCATGCTGATGGCCTGCAACTCGTAAGGGCCGGCAGGCTTCTCGCGGTGCACGATCTGAGTGCGCTCGGTGATCGACTGGCGCGAGCACTCATCGCCGGTGGCGTTGGCGCCGGAGGACACGGCGCTGATTGCGCTGCCGTCGGCGAATGTCTGGCTGCCGCTCACGTTCACCTTCCCGTCCCGGCCCAGACCCGTACGGCAGATGATCAGAACGCCCGCTGCGCCCTGCGGTGTGGAGGCGATCGTGGTTCCCGGTGCCGATGGCGCAGGTGCGGCGGTCGCGGACGTAAGTCCGTACAGGGCGATCGATGCGGTGGCGGCGATGAGGCCGAGAGCGGTGCGGGTGGCGCGCATGGGGTCCTCCGGGAGAGCGCGGAGCGGGTAGGTGCCGGGCAGTTGGCCAACGTCGACCGCCCTGACGCTAATACCCGATTGGCGCCGCTCGTGGCGCTTTGTCCAAACTCGATCATGCTCGGTGGCCCGAGCGTCGCAGTGGCAAGTCGAGGGATCGAACCTCGCTCGGTGGCCGTTTACAGCGGCGCCGCTTCCCAGAAGCCCTGCCCGTGCCCGTGCCCGCTTCCTCCCCGCCTGGGGATTTCCGAGCCTCGTGAAGGACTTGCACCCTCCGCATCCACTTTACAAGAGAGGCGCTCTACCTACATGAGCTAACGAGGCGTGGGCCCATACGGTATTGAGCCGTATTCCCCAGATTAAGAGTCTGGTGCATCACCTTAATGCTTTGGGCTCGTGCGTGGAGCTGGGCTGGCAGGCTTCGATCCTGCGACATCTCCGTTAACAGCGGAGCGCTCTACCGGCTGAGCTGCAACCCATCGATTGCGTAACCCGCCGGGGAATCGAACCCCGTTTTCCAGACTGAGAATCTGGCGGCCTAGCCGGTAGCCGAGCGGGTCATGGTCCGGCAGGGTGGAGTTGAACCACCGTCACCGCCTTATCAGAGCGGTGCACTTCCGTTGTGCTACTGCCGAACGAGCACCCCTGTCAGGAATCGAACCCGCTGGCTTCGGCTTTGGAGACCGAGCCGTGACCACCACTCAGAGGCAATAGTTGCTGCGTCGGGTCTGAGAGAATCGAACTCCCGCGTTCCTGCTTT
>JBQTII010000138.1:0-23125 GCA_052388275.1 Sporichthyaceae bacterium
GCCCGAGCCACGAACGTCCGAAGGGTTGGCTGCTATTGCAGCCAACCCTTCGGACGTTAGGGGTAGGAAGGGGCGCGGGAGCGGATCAGAAGCGCGGGGGCTCCACGGTGGTGGTGACCTCGGTTTCCACCAGCTCTCGCAGTCCGGGCAGGTGCTTGAACAGCAGCGTCGGCGCGCTCCGCCGGGCCGTCAGGGTGAGGCCGCCGCCCGCGTACACGGTGAAGTCCGCCGTGTCGATCGTGAGCCGGTGCAGATCTCCGACCTCGAGTGCGGCGGTGTAGGCGAGCTGCGCCGCCTGGGGCGTGACGCCGCCGTCGGGCCGCAGCTGTGCCATCCCGGCCCGCGCTGCCTCGCCTGCGTGGTCGGGCACGGACACGTGCACCCAGGCCACTGATCCGCCATCGACGAGGAGCACCACCGCCAGCCCCACGAGGGCGGCCCAGGTCATGGGCCGGCGCCCGGGGATGCGGATCCCCGGGCGCCGGCTCCTGTTCAGGTGCATGAGTGGTTACGGGACGATGGCCAGGCCACCGGTGAAGGTGGCGGAGCACGCCTCGGCCAGGCCGCCCGAGGTGCTGTCCCACGCGAAGGTGTCAGTTCCCTTCGGGTTGGAGACCACGATGCAGAACGCCGAGGAACCGGCCACGGTGGCGTCATCCAGAGTGATGGAGTCCACCAGGTTCCCCGGGGACAGGACCACGTTCTCGCTAGGCGCCGCGCCGAAGGCGAGGGTGCCGGAGGCGGTCGCGGTGGGCGCGACGTACACAACGTCGGCCGCGGCGGGATAGGTCTGCGTGTCAGTGAAATAGGTCTCCAGCTGAGTGGCAATCGTACGAACGTCGGACTTCATCGACGCGTCGACGGCCTTCTTGCGCTGGTTGAGGAAGATCGGGATCGCGATCGCGGCGAGGATGCCGATGATGATGATGACCACGAGGAGCTCGATGAGCGTGAAGCCCTTGTCGTCGCGGCTGCGGTTGTCGAGGGACTTGCGGAAGCTGGTGTACACGGGTGGTCTCCCTGGCGGGGTTGGGGTGGCGGGGTGGGTGCCGGGGACCTTCGTCCTGGTAGGGCTCCGGGCCGGCGCAGCAGATCGCCGAAGATGTCGGCCCGGTGCCCGACGGGGTTGAGGAGCGAGCGGCAATATCAGCCGGACGGCTGATGCGCGGGCGCCGCACCGCGGGCGATATCGGGCCTCAAGGTGGCGCGTGAACGGGCCGACATTCCTGACGTCGTGCCAGCCATCGCAGGAGCTCTCGTGCCCTCAGCACCCTCGCCGGTCCCGGCTGCGGCGCGTTCGCGCGCCGACGCCGGGTTCTCTCTGGTGGAGATCATCGTCGCGCTGGGGGTCTTCCTGACCTTCGCGATCGCGGGCACCACCGTCGCGCTCGATTCCCTCGGCACCGCCGGGGACAACCGCGACCGGGTGCGTGCCACCAGCCTGGCCACCGCGGAGATTGAGCGGACCCGGGCGCAGTTCCGCATCTCGGCCGGCAACATCGTCGAGGGCGTCACCGTCACTGCCGCGCTGCTCGACGGGAACACCTACACCGTCGAACGCGAGGCCGCCTGGGTCGATGGTGCGGGCGCGCTGGTGCATCCGGTGTCGGGGCTCTCCTACACCGCGGCCACCGGGGACTCGTTGCTGGTCGAGGTCCGGATTCGTTGGCCAGGGCTGGGCTCACGTCCACCGGTCATCAGCACCACGGTGCTGTCGTGAGAACAACTGATGCGTCATCAAATGTGAGGCCGTCAGTTTGTCTACCAGCGGGTCGCCGGCGCAGCCGTGACGGCGGTTTCACGCTCGTCGAAGTGATGGTGGGCATCAGCATTCTCACCGTGCTCGGCGGCCTGCTCGCCGGCTTCGTCCTTGACATGATCCGGACCAGTGCCGGCACCAGCGCCCGGTTGAGCAACGTCGACCAGCTTCGGGTGGCGATGGACTCGCTGTCCAAGCAGGTGCGCACGGCGGTGCGTCCCGAGCAGGTGAACCCGGCCTGCACCGCGAACTGCACCAGCGCCTTCCGCGCCGCCTCGGCGACCGCATTGAGCTTCTACGCCAACGGCGGGCCGGGCAAGGTCCGCCTCACCACGTTCCGTCTGGAAGAGGATCTGCCCGTCCGCCCCGGGACGGCGCGCCTGGTCGAGGAGCGCCACCCAGCCACGCCGGCGGGTGGGACGCCCTCGCTGGTGTGCGATGCGGGGTGCACGGCGCGCACCCTCGCGCGGGGGCTGAGCTGGCCGGTACCGGCCGCCGAACCCGTGTTCGCCGCCGCGGGCGCCGACTGCGCCACGTTCTCCGCAACCGTCGCCCTCGCCGAGATCGCGTGCGTCTGGGTGGATCTGCCGGTCGGCGGCGCCCGGGACAACCCGGGGACGTCGGTGACCTCGACGATCTTCCTGCCCAATTCCGCGATGGGACGATGAGCATGTTCTCCACGATCGGCAAGGCGCGACCGCGAGCGGCGCGACCGCGCGAGGACGGTTACGCCTTGCTCTCGGTCATCGGGTTCGGCACGGCGATGGTGCTGACCGTAGGCGCGGTCGGCGGCTATGCGATCCAGACCATGGGCAGCGCCGGGCGCACCCAGGGGTCCAGTGCCGCGGTCCAGGCTGCGCAGGCCGGCGTCGATGACTTCGTCGCCCGGCAGATGGCCGACCCCACCTATGTCAACTCCCCGGACACGGCCTGGCGCGCGGTACCGGGATCGGTCGATGGGAATGGCACACCGTGCCTGGACCTCGCGGGGTCGCTACCGCCGAACTGCCCGGAGTTCCGCCACACTGCGACCGTGGCCGACGGCCTGGTCACCGTCACCTCCACCGGCCGCTCGCGCGGGCTCACCCGCGCAGTCCAGGTCGTGCTGAAGGCTCGCGCGTTCACCGACTATCTGTACTTCTCCGAGGTCGAGGCAGCGGATCCGGCCGACGGCTTTGCGTACCCGCCGCTGCTCGGCGCCGCCCCGCCCGGGTGCGGGAACCCGGCGTGGGGCCCGAGTCAGCGGCCGAGTTCGGGCTGCGTGATCCCGACTTGGCGCGGCGGTGACGCCACCGACGGCAGTCGCGTGCACACCGACGACGTCTTCGAGGTCGTCGGTGATCCGAGCTTTGACAGCCGCGTCACCGCCGCGATCGAGGGCTGCGCGAGCGACGCAACGGCCTGCGTACGCAAGACCTATGACGGGGGTGCCGATCCGGACTACAACTCCGGTCCACCGGCCTACGCCGACGACCTCGACCTGCCCGCCAACGGGCTCGCCGCGATCGCCGCCGCCGCGGCCGCCGCCGGCTGCACCTATTACGGCCCGACCCGGATCCACTACGAAGGCACCGCCAAGATGCGGGTCTGGAGCCCGCAGACCCCGTACACCGCCGCGTGCGGCGGCGGGACCTCCGCGGCCTTCCTCGCCACCGGAGTCGACGTCGTGGTCACCGCGCTGAACCGGACCGGAATCTGCAGCCTGCTCGGCGGTGTCACGCTCCTCGTGTGCAACCTGCTGGGCCTGTTCCCGGTCGGCAGCACCGTGCCCTCGACGTTGTCCACGGCCCTGTCGAACAACCTGCTCAGCGGCAATGCGCTACTCCAGACTCTGGCCGCGGTTGTGGCGCCGGGGGATCTGGTGGACGTTCCGGCGAATGGCGCGATCTACGTCCGTGACAACGCCCCCGGGGCACCGATCCCCGATCCCACACTGGTGAGCTGCCTGGTCGGCTCCGTGGCCGGCATGTACTCAACGCTGGACACCAACGTGAGCGCCGGTCTGCTCAACCCCAATGGCACCGTCGGATCCAATTGCACCAAGGGCCGGCTCTTCGTCGACGGCGCCCTGGACGGCACGGCGACGGTGGGGGTCGCCGGCGACATCGTGATCACCAGCAACCTCACCTACCGGTCCGACGACAACGCCGACAACGACCGGCTCGGCCTCATCGCGACGGGTCCCATCGAGGTCTACAACCCGCTGCAATGCACCCTCGCGCTGGGTACCTGCCTGTCGCTGACACCGCTGGCGACCAGCCTCACCACCGCACTGACTGCGCTGGCCACCTCGGGCACCGGCAACCTGCGTGACGTCCTCGCGCTGGTGCCTGGGTACGGACAGAACATTCGGGTGGATGCCGCAATCCTCGCGCTGAACTCGCGGTTCGGGGTGCAACTGCCGGTGTTGTCGGTCGCGATGAACACTGCGTTGCTGAATCAACTCGTGAACCTGGGCATTGCGGCGCCCACCCTCACGGTTAACGGATCGGTGGCCCAGCGCTATCGCGGGATCATCGGGGCGGACCTGCTCAACCTGAACCTCGGCGTGCCTTCGCTGAGCCTGACCGCCGCCGACCTCGACATCGGCTACCGGTTCCGGATGATTTATGACGGAGCGTTACGTACCAGTCCGCCGCCGTTCCTGCCGATGCCCGCAACCGTCATCTGGGATCCGCAGAGCTTCGCCGAGATCGACGTGCCCTGACCCAGACCTCCGGTCCCTGGCACCTCAAGGGCGCTCGCACCCGCACCGATGATCTGACGTGAGCACCCTCGCGGCTCGGCGCACCGACCTCGGCATCACCCTGATCGAGGTGTGCTGGGCCATGGCCATCGCCGGCATTCTCGCCGCGACTGCGCTCACGTCGATGAACGGGTGGGTCGCGGCGTCGAATCACACCTCGACCACTGCGGGGCTGGAGGCCCTGCTGCGCGAGACTCAGCAGCGCGCCGTGACCGAGGGGCGGACGTTGTGCGTGGCCTTTGACCTGACTGCCCAGCACTATGACGTGTACCGCGGCGAATGCGGCGGCGCGAGCCTGACCCACCTGCGTGGTCCGATGCGACCCGATGGCGGCGCGACGATCTCCAGCGCGAGCTTCACCAACAGCGCCGGTTCCACCGCCGGCGTCACGTTCTATCCGCGCGGCACCGCCAGCCCAGGGGCGGCGACCATCGTGCGCGGCGGCAGCGACCGCGTCGACACCTTGCTCGTCGACGGCCTCACGGGGCGGGTGTCCCGTGCCTAGACGGTGTGTAGGTGCCGCCTCGGAGGTCGGCGGCCGAGCCCGAATCACTCAGGCCGGATTCACCATGCTGGAGATCGTCATCGCGATCGCGATCCTCGGCGCCGTGATGGCGGCGGCGGGACCGCAGATGGTGGGCTCGATCCGGGCGTCCGGCACCGCCAAGCTCATCTCGCAGGCCAAGGGGGTGCTCCAAGGCCAACTCGAGGCGATGCGCACGCTGCCGTTCCGGGTCACCCCGAGCGCAGGTGATCACCGCGACCTGCTCGACACCTATTACCGCAACCGCACCGGGCCCTCCGCGACCCCGGTGTGCGGAACTGGCGCGCCGGCGGCCCCGCTGGCCACTTGGAGCGGATTCGTCTCGGCCGCCAACGCGGCGCGCTGCTCCTACGAACAGCAGGGCGGATCGATGTATCGCAGGGTCGTGGTGGGCGGGACCGGCGAGATCCCGGTGGGTTTCGCCGTCGTGCTGAACACGGCGTTCATCTCCGCTGCCACCGTGCCCGCCGTCGTCGAACCGGCTGCGAACTACGACTCCCAGCTCGCCTCCCGTGACCGGCCGCCCTCGCCGCAGGTCGGGGTCACCGCCACGGTGCTCTACCAGGACCGGGGCCGGTGGAAGCCCGTCACCGTCTACACCCAGATCGCCTCGCGCACCGCCTCGGCGACCCGGATCAAGCTCGACGCCCGCGGCAGCGCGATCGAGATCGGCTCTGCGCGACCCTCCGGGGAAGCCATCACCCTGACGGGTGGTCAGCTCGACCTGGCCGGATCGTTGTCCACCACCAGCCAGGCCCGCGCGAACCTGGCCGCGATGGCCGCCGCCAGTTCGGTGACCGGCCGCGTCGAGGGCGCGGCCCTGTCCGTGCAGGCGCCCTACACCAATCTGCTCAACCTCAACGTGTCGCTCGGCGAACTGGAGTCGGGATGCTCGGGGCCTTGCTGGGGGGCAACAGCGATTCCGCCGTTCGTCCTTGCCGCCGAGGATGGGCTGCCGCGCGCCGGTGTCTCAGGCATACCCGGATTGCTGGGTCCGGTGCAGACCCAACTGCCGGACAACCTGACCCGCGACGGTTTCCAGTTCACGGCGGCGAGCACGCCGACCCTGGCGGACCTCAGTGGCGCACTGGTGTCCATGGACGCGACCCCGCCCGCCGGGACGCTACTGACCAGCCTGGTGGCCGGTCTGCACAACTGCGCTTTCACCCTCACCGGCCCCCTCTCGCACGTGAGCGGCAGTGGCTTCATCGAGGCAACGGACGAACTCGCCCTCGTCGATCCGCTTTCGGCCGAGGCGTGCGGCGGATCCTCGACGAACGTGGTGCGAATCCTGCCGACCAGCCATGCCCCCGACGGGCTGATCCGGGTCACTGTGCGTTCGGCCGCGCACTGCAAGGTCGCCGGCACCGCTCACGTGCCCAGCGCAACCGCGAGCTACCGGGCCGAGGTGGAGTACTGGAGGTGGACCCCCGCGGTCCTCGACCTGTTCGGCATCGAGCTCATCCCCGGGTACGGGCAGTACGTCGGCGCGGGCGTCATCTCCTCCGCGTCACCGGGCAGTGCTTTGGCTGAGATCCCGCCGGGTACCCAGGTCGGGCCGACCCCGGCGCTGGATCCACCCACCATGAGCGACTACATCGAATCCGTCAGCGGCGTCACGGCCGCCCGCGTAACTACGGCCGCGATCGGCGCGGTGGCCGAGGTGGTGATCCCCGCCCTGGTCTCGATCCAAACCCAGCCGGTCGTGGTCGGGGACGAGAAAACCGCGCTCTCCCTCGCCCTGGGTTCCTCCTACTGCCGCGCCGAGGACAACCGCTGATGCGCGACGTTCGGCGGGCGAGCCGGCGGGACCGGCGCGCTGACCGGGGTGTCAGCATGATCGAGCTGCTGGTCGGCATGGTGTTGTTCGGCGTCATCTCCACCCTTGTCCTCACCGCCGCGCTCGGGGCCCGCACGGTGGCGAACGACGCTCAGTCCAACAGCGAGCTGACCGCCGACGTGCGCCGCGCGATGGAGCGGTTGGTCCGTGAGCTGCGCCAGGCCGGCACCATCGACCAGGTCGATCTGCCGAGCGCTGAAGGCGAGCCGACCGCGATCACCTTCTGGGCCGACTTCGACAACGACGGCGCCCGCGATCTGGACGCCGCCGACCCGGAGGTGCTCACCTACCGATTCACGCCCTCCTCCGCGCAGATCGCCTTGACCGTCAACGACGCCGGCGGCTCGGCGATCACCACCCCGGTTCTGGCGGACAACGTCACCGCCTTCACCCTCGAGCTGCGCAGCAGCCAATGGCAGTACGACCTCAACGGCGACGGAATCGTCGACTGGTCCGAGATCGACGCAGTGCCGGCTCCGGTGGGCAATCAGAACGGTCGCCCCGACGGAGCCGAACTCGCGCACATCGACTCGGTCGAGCTCACGGTCTCGGTGTTTCGCGGGGGCCGGCGCCAGGACTACCGAACCGCAGTCGACTTCCGCAACAGGCACGGTGGCTGATGACCCGTCAGAGGAGCAGATGTCGATGAGATCACGACGAGCCGGCGTGGTTCGCGAGTGGCGCACGGCCGGTGACCGGGGTTCGGCCATGATCCTCACCACCATGGTGATCGTCCTGGTCACCACTCTGGCCGGCCTCGGGACCACCATGGCGATCCGTGACCTGCGCGGCGCCGGCCACGCCCAGCAGGCCGGCACGGCATTGGGTTCGGCGGAAGCCGGCGTGGCCCACGCCATCACCTACATCCGCGCCCGCGGCGTACGCAAACTCGCCTGCTACCCGGCCTGCACCACGAACCCGTGGAACCCGACGACGCCGGTCACGGCCTCGACCGCCGGCGGTGGGCGCTGGACGGCCTGGATCGCCCCGCTCTCGGTCGGCAACGGCGACGGCGGCGATACCTACCTCGTGCATTCCACCGGAACTGCGGGCGGGCCCGCCGAGCGCACCATCGAGGTCGAGATCAGCGTCACCCCGATCGACCTGCCCAAGGCGGTGTTCGGCCGCACGATCGGGATCGGTGGCACCGTCGACCTGAAACAGATCAGCATGTTCTCCACCGGTTGCGTCTACAAACGCAACCACATCACTGTGGACGCCAGTGCCGGGCCGGACGTCGTGTACAACGTGCCCGCCGCCGTGCACTCGGCGCAGATCATCACCGAGTCACAAGGCAGTGGCCAGTACTGCGCGAACACGGCCAAACCGATCCACGGCGGGCTGAACCTCGCTGGGGTCTCGCTGCTGCCCTGCAACAGCAAGTACCCCTTCGACCAGGACCGGTTCGGTGGCTCGTTGACCGACCTCCCGCTGCTCGGCGGCCTGCTCGCGCTGGCACCCTGCGCTCCTGCGGCCACCAACGAGGCCTACCTCCCGCGAGACCTCGACCTCGACGGATCCCTGGACATCAATGGATCCTTCATCTCCGACGAGCGAGCCCTGTTCCGAAGCTTCGGGATCTCGCGCCCTGCGTTGAGCGAGGCCGAGATCGAGCAGTTGCGCACGATCGCCCTAGCCCAGGGGAACTACTACACTTCCACGACTGGCTGGAGCACTCCGAACGGGACCGTCCATCCCCACTCGATCCTGTTCTTCGACCTCGCGGCCAACCAGACAGTGGACCTGGACCCGCTCGGGACCTCGCTGTGGTCGCGGACCCGGCTGGACGTGTCGAGCCCACTGTGCCTGGACGCCTCGCTGCTGGTCGTCGTCGCCGGGGGGAACGCGAAGCTGAACAGCAACATGAACCTGGCGGCCTCGATCTATCTGGCGGGCAGCGCACCCGGCGGGAGGCTCACGAAGGGCAACGGCACCATCAACCACGTCGGCATGCTGTACGCCGACGCGCTGGATCTTGCCGGCAACTTCAACGTCTCGCTGGACACCTGCTATCTCGGGAACCCGCCGCCCGGGCTCTTCGACGTCAAGGCGGGCACCTACCGCGAGCTCGACCGGTGAGCTTTACCGAGCTGCCGGAACCGGCGCTGGCCGGCTCGCGTCCGAACCTGATCAGCACACTGTCACCAGGCGGTGGCCCGGCGGCGTGAGCGACGACGAGCTTGCACGTGTGCTCGCCGGTGCCCAGCAGGGCGGCGAGGACGACTTCCGCGTGCTCTACCGAAACCTGGCGCCGGGCCTGCTGAGCTACCTGCGGGTGCTGGTCGGCGACGCGGCGCAGGACGTCGCGTCCGAGGCGTGGCTGCAGATCGCGCGTGACCTGGTGAAGTTTCGCGGCGACGCGGACGGTTTTCGTGGCTGGTGTGCCCGCATTGCCCGCAACCGGGCAGTGGATCACCTGCGCCGCCTCCGTAGCCGCCCAGTTGCCGCGGGAATGCCCGTCGAGGAGTTCGTCGACCTGCCGGCGCCCGATGACACCACCGCCGCTGCCCTCGAGCTGGCTGACGGAAGCGCGGCGCTCGCGTTGATCGCGACCCTGCCCCCGGACCAGGCGGAGGCGGTGATGCTGCGGGTGATCGTCGGTTTGGACGCGGAGTCGGCTGCGGCGGTGCTGGGCAAGCGGGCGGGGGCTGTGCGCATGGCGGCGCACCGCGGATTGACGACGCTGGCCGCCCGCCTGGAGGCAGGCGCACAGGCAGAGTTCTTACCCGGTGTGACATCGCGGCGGATGGGTGCGCTGGAGGAGATGAGATGACCACGATTCCGTTCCGCCGTCTGCCGAGCGAGCCCCCGCCCGACCTGGCCGCTCGAATCGAAGCCGTGCTCCCAGGCGCCACCGCAGCCGAGAGTGCTGCGTTGTGCGCCGCGCTGTCCAAGTTTGTCGGGCCGGCTCGCCCCGGTGAGCCGGCCGGCGAGGCCGCGGCCGTCGCCGCGTTCCGCTCGGCCCGTCAGATTTCCTCGCCGCGGGCGTGACATCGCGGGAAGCTATTGCGCTGTTCAGAGTGAGGACGTCGCCAGGCGTCCCGCTCACCCCAAGGAGCAACTCATGCGCATTGCGCCAATGGCCGCCGCCGCGGCCCTGTCCTTCGCCCTGGTCGCCTCTGCTGCGCCGGCCATCGCCTCGCCTGCGGACCACAAGCCCATCGCCAGCGCCCCGGCGAGCAAGGACAAGAGCGAGGCCAACAAGAAGAAGGGCAAAGCAAAGTTCGCCCTGCGCGCCCTGGTGATCTCCGTCGACGCCGACTCCGTGGTGGTCAAGGTCAAGGGCGGCAACGTCAAACGGGCCAAGGGCAAGGAACTCGATATCGCGGTGGCTCCCGACGCGCGAATCAAGCGCGACGAGGTAGCGGCGACCCTGGCGGACCTGCAGGCCGGTGACCGGGTGAACGTCAAGGGCAAGCGGGTCAAGGGCGAGTTCGACTCCGAGGCCTTCACCGCGACCAAGAACTTCGCCACCTCACCAGACTTCGTCGACGACGACAAGGCGGGCGAGAACGACCAGGTCTGACATCACGTCAGATATACCGAGGCGCCCGGGTCCCGGCCATTGCGGTCGGGATCCGGGCGCCGCTACCTTCCGCCTACTGGATGAGGTCGAACACCTTGAAGATCGGCAGGTACAGGGCGATGATCATCGACCCCACAACGCCGCCGAGGAAGGCGATCATCAGCGGCTCAATCAGGGCGGTCAGCGACTCGGTGGTGGCCTCGACCTCCTGGTCGTAGAACTCTCCGATCTTGGCGAGCATGTCGTCCAGGGCCCCGGTCTCCTCGCCGGAGGCCATCATGTGCACGACCATGGGCGGGAAGACCTCGTGGCGCGCGAGCGGTCCGGAGATCGACTCCCCGCCCTTGACCGACTCGGCGACGTCGGTCAGCGCCTTGGTGATCACCACGTTGCCGGTGGTGTCGCCGGTGATCTCCAGGGCCGCGAGAATGGGAACTCCCGACTTGAGCAGCGTGCTCAGCGTGCGCGCGAAGCGGGCGAGGGCCACCTTGCGGAAAAGGTTTCCGAACACCGGCACCTTGAGCTTGAGCGGGTCGACGACGTTGCGCACCCGGGGCGTCTGGCCCCACCGGCGCCACGCGGCCAAAGTGCCGACGGTAACGATTGCCAGCAGCGGGGCGAGGAACTTCATCCAGCCCGACAGCGTCACCAGGATCTGGGTAGGCAGCGGCAGGCTCCCGCCGAGTTGGGCGAACATGTCTTCGAAGACCGGGACGACGAACAGCAGCATGCCGATGACCATCACCACGGCGAGGATCAGCACGACCACGGGATAGGTCAGTGCGGCCTTGACCTTGCTGCGCAGTTTCACCTCGGCCTCGAAGTTGTCCGCGATCTGACGCATACTCACGTCGAGGAAGCCGCCGGCTTCGCCCGCCTTGACCATGCTGACCATCAACGGTGGGAACGTGCGAGGGTGCTTGGTGAAGGCCGCCGAGATTGAGGATCCGGCCTCGACGTCGGCCTTCACCAGCCGCAGGACGCGCTTGAGTTCGCTGTTTTCCGACTGCTCGGAAAGGATCGTCAGGGTCCGCAGCATCGACAGGCCGGCGTTGATCATCGTGGCGAACTGGCGGGAGAAGATCGCCAGGTCCTTGAGCTTGACCCGCTCCTTGAGGAGTTTGATCTCGCGGTTCATGCCCTGTGGTGCGGCCCGGATCTCCAGTGGCCGGTAGCCCATGGAACGCAACTTGTCCGCGACGGCGGCCTCGGTCTCGGCGTCGACCTTGCCCTCTACGAGGCGGCCCCGGGTATCGCGGACCTTGTAGGCGTACTGCGTGGTGGCCATGTGCTTCCTGCTTCCGCGGGACGAGGGATCTCTGACGTCCGACTGGGTGGCTGCTATAGCGACCACTTCTTCGGACGCTCGGGCTAGAGGGAGAGGGGGACGACGTTGTTGTGGTGCGCCAGTTGCGTCGGTGGGCGCCGCAGCGTCGCCGAGGTGAGCGTGGCGAGGTCCTCGCGGTTGGTGCAGTGCTCGATCGCCTCGTTCATCGTGATTCGGCCCATCCGCACGAGGTCCGCCAAATGGGCGTTCAGGGTCTGCATCCCGTCGCGGGCACCGGCCTGCAGGGCGCCGGGAATCTGCGGCAGCTTGTCGTCGCGGATCATCGCCCGGATGCCCGAGGTGGCGACCATGATCTCGACCGCGGCGGCTCGGCCGCTGCCGTCGGCGGTGCGGCACAGGGTCTGGCACACCACACCTTGCAGCGTGGCCGCGAGCTGGGTGCGGATCTGCTGTTGCTGATCGGCGGGAAAGACGTCCACGACCCGTGTGATGGTGTCCTGGGCCGACTGGGTGTGCAGGGTCGCGAAGACCAGGTGCCCGGTCTCGGCGGCGGTCAACGCCACCGAGATGGTCTCCAGGTCCCGGAGCTCACCGACGAGGATGACGTCGGGGTCCTGACGCAGCACATGCTTGAGGGCGTTGCGGAACGAGTGGGTGTCCCCCCCGACCTCGCGCTGGTTGACGATCGAGAGCTTGTGCTGGTGCAGGAACTCGATCGGGTCCTCGATGGTCATGATGTGATCGCGGCGGGTGCGGTTGATCAAGTCAATGATCGCCGCCAGCGTCGTGGATTTTCCCGAGCCCGTCGGTCCGGTCACGAGCACCAGCCCGCGCTTGAGTTCGGCGAAGCGGGTGAGCACCGCCGGCATCGCGAGGTCCTCCAGGCTGCGGATGTCCCACGGGATCACGCGCAGGACCGCGCCGAGGGATTCGCGCTGGGAGAAGATGTTCATGCGGAATCGGGCGTGCCCGGGCAACTGGTAGGCGAGGTCGAGTTCGAGATTCTCCTCGAACATCTTGCGCTGACGTTCGGTCAGGATGCCGTACAGCAGCTCGCGCAACTCGTCACCGTTGAGGGTGGCTGCATCCGGCATCGCGCTGATGTGCCCGTGCCGGCGCACCGCCGGGGGCGAGCCCGCCGTCAGGTGCAGGTCCGAACCTCCCACCTCGAGCAGGTGCAGCAGGAGCTCGTCCAGATCAACTGGGTTGTTCACGATGTGCACCGACCCCCGACGCCTCGACGGTAGGCACCGGAGCACTCCGGTACGCGGGCGCCGGTGGCGTCGCGCGGCGTCATCTACAGGTGTCGTCCTCGGCGGGGGAGAACTTGAGGATCAGGACACGGGGATACGCAGCTTTTGGCCGACGAAGATGCGGTCGGGATTGCGCAGGTTGTTGGCCTTCGCGATCGCGGCTGCGGTGGTTCCGTACCGGCGGGCGAGGCCCTCGAGCGTGTCGCCCGCTTTCACCGTGATCGTGCGGAACTCCGCCGCCGACGCGGCCCCTTGCTCCGTCTTCTTCTCGTCCTTGTCCTTCTTGTGTTTGGGGCCCTCGCGGTCCGTGTCCTTCTTCTTCTCGTCCTTCTTCTTCTCGTCCTTGTCCTTCTTGTCGTTCTTCTTTTCGTCCTTGGGTTTGTCCGGTTCCGGTTTCGGCTTCGGTGCCTTGCAGGGTTTGAGGTTCACGGTGTCGCCGTAGGCCGGCATCGCGTCGCCGATGAACTTGCGGCAGGGGCCGAACTCCGTGGGGGCGACCGCACCGGTCCACCACGAGGTCCGCCCCATCGCTCCGGCCCAGGAGAAGGACAGGTGCATGTGGGAGGTGTGCGGGTCGCCGCCGGTGTAGGGGCGCCAGCCGTCGGCGGCCCGGTAGGCCGCCCAGATCCGGTTGTTCCAGATGATGTACATGATCCCGAACCGGCGAGCGTTGGCGCCGTCGTTGGCCAGCAGGAAATCGAGCACCCGCTGCCCGGCCACGGCATCTTCGTAGACGGCCGGATCCAGGCCCCAGTCCCAGGCCCGCCCCTCCTTGTGCTCGGACTGTCCCCCTACGCCGCAGCCGCGCGAGATCCCGGCGCTGCGCCCGTGCTGGTAGGTGCTCAGGATGAGCTCGGCGAAGGCTGCGACACCTGGCTTGGCGTGCGGGTCGCACGAGACCTGCCCTAGGTAGGGCGAAAGGGTCTCGGTCTGGTTCGGCAGCGCGAACGCCGGCATCGGCGTGGGCTCGGGCGGAATCGCGGCGCTGCTCACGCTCAGCCCCAGTCCTGCCGGCACGCTCACAGCGGAGGCGAGCACCCCGGCGACCACGGCGACGCCATGGCGGCGGCGGGGTTCCCACAGGTCCAGCACGTCTGCCGGGTCCACCGCACCGGGGCTGGCCATGCGATGCAGCGGATCCAGCGACGGGGGACCGGTCAGCCGCGCGAGCGTGCCTGCTGCAGGTCGGAAGGGCGCCTTGTCACCGGTCCGTCGGTGTCGACCGTTCCGAATTACATGGGCGTAATTTTGCTCGTCCACCACGGCGTGTCTCCCCTGATACGTGCGTGACAAGTGGTACTGGAGTGTTCATTGTTGCCACAGGGACGCTCTCGGTGCCAGTCGAATGCTCGAATCGATCCGGCGTCAATCGCCACTCGTAGCTGCGCACTCGCGCTCGGCGCCCAGTGAGCGCCGTCACCCGTTCGGCCTAACGGGCGCGCGTCAGGTCGTGACGCGAAGGATCTCCTCGATCGAGGTCTTTCCGGCTCGGACCTTGAGCCAGCCGTCCTCGCGCAACGTGATCATGCCCTGGGCGAGGGCCATCTTCTCGATCTCGTCGGTGGAAGCCCGGGCCACGGCGAGGCGCTCGATCTCCTCGGTCACGGGCATCACCTCGTGCAGCGCCATCCGGCCGTGATAGCCGGTCCGCGCACAGGCCGCGCAGCCCACCGCACGGTAGAGCACCGGTAGCTCCGCGCGGGGATCGCGGGTGAAGCGCACCTCGGCAAGCTCATCCTCGGTAGGGGTGTAGGCAGCCTTGCACAGCTCGCAGAGCATCCGGCACAGCCGTTGGGCCAGCACGGTGTCGATGGCTGAGCCGACCAGGAACGGCTCGATCCCCATCTCGATCAACCGGCTGACGGCCGAGGGCGCATCGTTGGTGTGCAACGTGGTCAGCACCATGTGCCCGGTCAGCGCCGATTCGACCGCGATCTGCGCGGTCTCGTTGTCCCGGATTTCACCGATCAGGATGACGTCGGGGTCCGCGCGCAGGATCGAGCGCAGTGCTCGGGCGAAGGTCAGGCCGGCCTTGGCGTTGGTCTGCACCTGGTTCACCCCGGGCAGCCGGTACTCCACCGGGTCCTCGACGGTGATGATGTTGACCGCGTCTGAGTTGATGATGTTCAGCGTCGCGTAGAGCGTCGTGGACTTTCCGGAGCCGGTCGGCCCGGTCACCAGGATCATCCCGTAGGGCTTGCGATAGGCGGTCTCGAAGCGTACGAAGTTGCCCGGGGAGAAGCCGAGGTCGTCCAAGCCCAAGCGGGCGGTGGAGTTGTCCAGGATCCGGGCGACGATCTTCTCTCCCCACACCGTGGGCAGCGTCGCTACCCGCAGGTCGACCTTGCGGCCTTGATGGCTCACCGACAAGCGCCCGTCCTGCGGGATGCGACGTTCGGCGATGTTGATGTCGGCCATGATCTTCAGCCGCGAGATCACCCCGGACTGAATCGACTTGGGTGAGCGGTGCGACTCGTGCAGGACCCCGTCGATGCGGTAGCGCACCCGCAGATCCGATTCGGTCGGCTCGATGTGGATGTCGCTGGCCCGGTCGGTGATTGCTTGGGAGATGAGCAGGTTGACGAATCGGACGATCGGAGCCTCCTCGGCGACGGCGGTGAACGCGGCGAGATCTGCCTCGCCGGTCTCGTCCACACCCATGTTCGAGGTCAGGTCGAGCAACTCGCCCTCGGCACGGAAGATCTTGTCGATCCGCACCGCGATCTCGGCCGCCGGGGCGAGGACGAACCGCACCGGCATGCGTGTCAGGCGGGTGATGTCGTCCTTGAGCACGATGTTGCCGGCCTGCGCCGAGTCCACCGCGATGACCAGCTCATCGTTCTCCCAGCCGAGGGGCAGTACCCCGTAGCGCCGGGCAAAGTCGGCCGACAGCAGCGCGGCGGCGGCGGGATCGACCGTGACGTTCGCCAGCTCCGCCTCGGAGCTCGACATCGGACTCAGTCCGGCAATGCCGTGAGCGCTGCCGCCGGGTTCGCCTGGTAGCGCGCGATCAGGTCTGCGGTCGCGGTGTCGATGCGCTCGAACAGCGCCTTGCGGTAGGAGGTCAGCTTCTCCTCCGCTGCCTTCAACCGCCCCACCGCCTCGGCCAGGGCCACGCCATCGTGGGGATCGATCTCGGTGACCCACATCCAGCGGGACTCGGGAAGGTCGGGCAGTGGATCGGAGGAGTGCACCGCAGAGAGCGCATTGCGTGACGCGCCCGTCCCGGTGTCTCCGAGGACCCGGATCAGCTGATCCAGCGTCAGCGAACCCTCGGTGTTCGCGCCGAGGGTGAGCAGGTCCAGGCGGGCGTGCACCAGACGGCGCCAGTAGGAGACCTTTTCCTCTTCTTCCTGCAAGTCACGGCGGTAGGACCGCAGCTGCGCCAGGGTCAGCTCCGCCAGCTGGGGTGCTGCGGCTGGTTCAAGCACGCCTCGCCGCGGCCGCTTGGTGTTCTCGCTCATGGACCCCCCGGTGCGTTGTCTTGCGATGCTCATCGGGCCACCACGGCGGCCATCGAGGCGCTCAGGCCGGCCCTGCGCAGCATCACGGATAGGTCGTGCGGCCGACTGGCCACCAGCTTGGCGTCTGCCAACGACACCGTACCGTCGACGACGAGCCGAAGCAGGTGCTGATCGAAGGATTGCATCCCCGAGTAGTCGCCGCCGGCCACCAGGTCGGGGATCGAGTCCGTCTTGTCCGGATCTGCGATCGCCTCGGCGATCCGGGCGTCGGTGACGGCGATCTCCATCACGCAGGTACGACCGGCGCCGTCGGCCCGGGGCACCAGGCGCTGGCAGACGATGCCCTTCAGGGCCGCGGCCAGCGACAGGCGTACCTGCTTCTGCTCGTGCTCGGGGAAGAAGTCCACGATGCGGTTGATGGTTTCCCGGGCGTCGGTGGTGTGCAGGGTGGACATCACGAAATGCCCGGTCTCCGCGGCCGCCAGCGCGGCCTTGACAGTGTCGACGTCGCGCATCTCGCCGATCAGGATGACGTCCGGGTCCTGGCGCATCGCGGCCCGAAGAGCACTGGTCCAGGACCGGGTGTCGATGCCGATTTCTCGCTGGTTGACCTGCGCCAGTTTGTCGCGGTGGGTGACCTCGATCGGGTCCTCCAGGGTGAGGATGTGCACGGCGCGGGTGGTGTTGATCGCGTCGACCATTCCGGCGAGGGTGGTGGTCTTGCCCGAGCCCGTCGGGCCGGTGACCAGCACCAGACCCCGCGGTTCGAGCGCGAGCCTGGTCAGGACGTCGGGCATCCCGAGCTGACCCAGCGTCAGCGGTTCGTCGCCGATGAGGCGTAGTACGGCCCCGATCTCACCGCGCGAACGGAAGACGTTGACCCGGAAACGACCAACGCCGTCAACTGCGAGCGCGTAGTCGACCTCGCTGGTCCGCGCGAAATACTCGGCCAGTTCCGCCGACATCGATTCCAGCAGCACTTCTTCCAGTTCGGCCGGCGTCGGTGCGCGTCGCTCCAGGGGGACCAGCGAACCCGAGATCCGGATCCGCGGAACGTGGCCGGCCTTCAGGTGCAGATCGGAGCCGGCGCGCTCGGCGAGTTCGCGGAGCAGGGGAGTGAGGTGTAGAGGCACGACGGAAATATCGGCGGCCGGGTCCGCCGACTTAAGCCCCTGCCTCCGGCTGACCAGACGCCATCTTCTGCCGGTTCGGTCGGACGTGCGCGACGCGGCTCAAGCCGGGCCCGGTGCCGCCCGATAAGGCCTTCAGCACGCAGGGCGCGTGCCGCCCCCACCCAGTTGCAGGAGCCACTCACGTGAGTCCGGAGATCTACCGCAGGGTCGTGGCCCTGGACATCGGCAGCGCAGGGCTGCGCGGCGCGCAGTTCACCCTGCGCGGGCGCAAGCCGCATCTGGACCGCTACGCCGAGGTCGAGCTCCCGCTCGGCGCGGTGAGCGCCGGTGTCGTCCACGATCCCGCCGCCGTCGGAAAGGCGCTTCGCCGGCTCTGGGCGGCCGGCAAGTTCTCCACCAAGCGCGTCGTTCTGGCCGTGGCCAACGACCGGGTCCTGGTCCGTCAACTGGATCTGGACTGGATGGAGCCGGGCGATTTCCGCAAGGCCCTGGCGTACACGGTGGGCGATCAGATCCCGATGCCGGTCGAGGAGGCCAACCTGGACTATCACGTCCTGGAGGACATCCCGGCGACGGCGAGCACCGATGTGACCCCAGGCGGTGCGCACGGTGGCGGACGGATGCTGCGAGTACTGCTCGTCGCCGCCGCCCGGGACATGGTGGCCACCTACCTCAACGCCCTCGATGAGGCCGGCCTGGTTCCGCTGCGGGTCGACCTGGCCTCCTTCGCCCTGGTGCGGGCGGTGCACGGCGGCCGAAACGCCGCGGCGTCCCCGGCGGCCAACACAGCCGAGGCCATCGTCGACATCGGCGCGGAGACCCTGACCGTGGTGGTGCACACCGACGGTCAGCCGCGTTTCGTGCGTACCGTCGGCGGGATGGGCGCGCGGTTCCTCGCCGGTGGTCCCGCGACGGCGGCCACCGCCGGGTCGGCACCGGCCCTGCCGCGGCCACGCGCGGCGTCGAGCGCCGCTGCGGTGAGTTCGGACAAGCCCGCGGTGGCCTCGGTGTCCCCGGAGCGCCGCGACGCGGTGGTCGCCGAGATCGCGACCACCTTGCGCTTCTTCCTCGCGGCCGGGACCGGGATCGACGCACTGTCCCGGCTGGTGTTCACCGGCGGCGGCGCACGCGCGGATGCCCTGATGGAGCAGGTCACCGAGGTCCTGGACACCGACGCGGTGCTGCTCACCGCCGCCCCGGGCGAGCGTGCGCGAGTGTGTGCAGACGCCGCGGCGGCCGAGCTCGGTGCGTTGGCTCTGCTGTCCGGACTTGTCGCGGGGGTATGAGGACATGGCGAACTTGACACTTAGTCATCAATCCGACTCGGCGCGCGCCGCGGTGAAGGTGCCCGGCCCGCGCCCGGCGCGGCGCGGCCGGATCACCCACGCGGTGCCGGCGGTCAACCTGCTACCGGCCGCTCGCCTGGAAGCCCTCGCGGTGCGCAGAATCCTGCAACGGTTCGCGGCGGCCGGGGTCGCCGGGGCGCTGCTGGTCGGAGCGGGCTGGTGGGCGCAGACCCAACGGCTCGGCGAGGCGCAGGCCGCGCTCGCGGCCGAACAGTCCCTGACGCCGGCGCTGTCCTCCGCGGTCGCCGCGCTCGAGCCGGCTGCGCGTTACCACGCCCTGCTCGATGCGCGGATGCGCACGGCCTCGACGGCGATGTCGGCCGAGACCCTGTTCTCCAAAGCGCTCGGGGATCTGGTGGCGCGCACTCCCGCCGGCCTCGAGCTCACCACCCTCGCGGTGACGCTGAACTCCGCGGTCGTCGACACCTACGGCGGCGCGCAGTCACCGCTGGCCACCGCCGGGCTGGACCCGCGGACCGGCAGGGACCTCACCGCCGGCCAGGTGCCTGCCGGCACCCCGGGCACGACGGGCACCACGGGGAGCACTCCGCCCGCGGGAGCCCAGGGCTCCGCAGTCCGCGGTGCGCTCACCGCCGACCCCGCGACGCCGGGAACCGCCGACCCCGCCGGAGCGGTTGACCCCGTGCCCGCCACCCGTCCCACCGCGGTGGTCCCGCCGGTCACCTGTGCCCGGCCCGACCCGTTCAACCCCGCCCCGATCATCGGCTGCGTGACGTTGACCGGGACGGCGAGCAGCCGGGAGACCGTCGGGGTGTTCGTCAACAGCTTGCGGGCGGCCGACCTCTACGCCGACCCCTTCATCAGCACCACCTCCGCCACCGGCGCGGACGGGGTCGAGGTCGTCCAGTTCGCCGGCAGCGTCGGGCTTACCGGCCGGGCCGTTTCCGGCCGCTACGCCGACCTGAGCTGGCTGGCGGACCCGGCGGTGCTGGCCAAGGCGGAGCGGATGATCGCCGAGGGCAACACCGCCAGCAAGCGCCTGGCCGAGGCGGCCAGAGTTCTCGCCGCCCAGGAACGGGCCCGCTCCGAGGCCGTCGCCGAGGCGAACGCCAAGGCTGAGCGACGGGCTCAGCGCCAAGCGGAGAAGGCGGCCCAGAAGCAGCTGGAGGCAGCGGCGGCCGCCGCCGCGGCCGCCGCTGCGGCGGCTGCCGCGGAACAGGCCGCGCAGGACGAGAAGAAGAAGGAGCAGTAACCCACATGCCCAATCTCGGCGGCCACGGCGGACTCACTCCCGCCCGCAAAACCAGGCTTCTCGCCTCGGCCGGACTGGCGCTGGCGGCGGTGGCGGCGTACACGTTCGTGCTCAGTCCGCGCAGCGACGCGGTGGAGGCGGTGAAGGTAGAGACCACAGCGTCCCAGGGCGCCAATGCGGCACTGCGTTCGCAGATCGCCACCCGCACCGCCCAGAAGAGGCAGCTGCCGCGGATGCGCACGATCTCGGCCGCCCTCGATGACCGATTTCCGCCGACCGCCGAGCAGGCCAAGTTCTTCAAGATGATCACGGCGGCCGCCGGGCAGGCCGGCATCGCCCCGCAGTCGCTGACGAACCTGTCGGTGGATCCACCGGCGGCACTGGCCGGCGCCGGTGGATCCTCGGCTCAGCTGCCCGGCGTGGCCGGCGCCCCCACTGACATCGCCTCCCAGCGCATCTCGCTCAACGTCAGTGCGCCCGCGGCGCAGATCCGGGCGCTGGTCGCGAACCTGGAGAAGTTGCCCCGCGCCTTCGCGGTGACCTCCATGTCGCTGGTCAACGCCGCGCCCGCGCCGCCGGCCCTCGTTCCGGTCCCCGGCGCGGTCGCGGTCCCCGCGCCGCCCGCCGGACCACCTCGCCAGACCGTCACCATCGTCGGAGAGATGTACGTGATGCCGAAGCTGGTCGACCCGACCAAGGCGGCCAGGTAACGCGCGTCTGCTCATTGCCACCCCCACAACCACGTGTCACGCCCAGACGTGGTCGTGGGGGTGGCGCTATCGGGGCGGTCGGCGTCTCAGGAGGCGGCGGCCTGCAGCAGCCCGCGCAGGTCGAGCATGGCGCGCGAGTGCAGCTGGCTGACCCGGGACTCGCTAACCCCGAGGACCTGGCCGATCTCGGCGAGGGTGAAGCCCTCGTAGTAGTACAGGGCGACGATGACCTGGTCGCGCTCGCGCAGCTCACGGACGTGACGCAGCAGCACCGCCTTCGCGGCGTCGTCCTGCAACGCCTCGCCCGGTGCGGCCGCCTCGTCGACGATGGCGAGTTCGTCCATCGCGGCGATCGAGGTGTAGGAGGTCTTGGCGTACAGCTCACGCAACGCCTTGGTGGTGATGCCCAGCTCGGCGGCCACCTCGTCCTCGGTGGGGGAGCGGTCCAGGCGCTTGTGCAGTTCGAGGTGCGCCTTCTCGATCGCGCGGATCTTCTCGCGCACCGAACGCGGCACCCAGTCGGCCGAGCGCAGGGCGTCGATCATCGCGCCCTTGATCCGGGGGACGGCGTAGGTCTGAAACTCCAGGCCGCGCCCCAGGTCGAACTTGTCGATCGCGTCGATCAGGCCGAAGACGCCGTCAGAGATCAGGTCGTTGGTGTCCACCGTGGACGGCAGCCCGGAGCGCACTCGGCCGGCGACGTACTTCACCAGTGGCGCGTACTGCAGCACGAGCCGGTTGCGCAGTTCCGGCGAGCCGGTGGCCTTGAACTCCTGCCACACCGCCGAGATCTCGACGCTCATCTGATGCCCGTCTCCCACTCGCCGGACCGGTTCCGACTGTCCTTCACTTTACGCGCCCGAGCCGCGACGCTCGGTGAGATGGGCCGACGTGGACCGAACGGTGGAGGTGATGATCCACCGATTGGGCGATTTGGTGGAGAAAGGCCGAAAACCTGCAACCAAAGCCACGTTTTGTGCGTCTGAGCAGGAGAAACGGGGAGCTTGTGACGCCGGTCGATCGGTCCGGTGGCCCGTTGATCGATTTCCCTGCGACGACGAATGACGAGGCTTACTGTGAACCGTATGACGAACGAGACGACCCCCCTTTTCGACGCTCTTATCGCCGAGGTCGGTAACCCGGTCATGTCGCCGGCGATCGACCGCTCGTACAAGGCGATGGTCGCCATGTCCGAGCTGGAGCGCTCCGCTGCGGCCTCCGTGCCGGCTCCGGCGAGCCCCCGCAAGCCGGTGGCGGCTGCGGCGCGCAAGACGGCCAGCTGAATCCAGCACACTCTGCGCGGCCGAGTTCACGGTCGTAGCACTCGCTGCACAGCCCTCTCGGGGCGCTGTGCAGCGTTGTTGCGTTAAGGGTCGGCCTCGACTGGCCGACGATCAGGTGTCGAGCGCCACCTTCGCCCCGTGTTGTCCCCTTTCGCTGCTGTGCGCGAGACTGACCGGTGAGCTGCGGCACACCCGGCCGCAGGCTGCCCCATCAGTCGCACGCATCACGCACGGCGAACAGCTCCGCGACGGGCAGGACCGCCGGTCGGGAAGGGACATCATGAGCGAGGCCAGCCCCGCCGCGTCGGGATCCAATTCGTTGACGGTCACCGACAACCGCACCGGAAGCACCTACGAGCTTCCCATCGAGGACGGCGCGATCCGAGCGGCCCACCTACGCCAGATCAAGGTCGATGCCGACGATGTGGGGTTGATGTCCTTCGACCCGGCGTTCACCGCAACCGCCAGCTGTCGCAGCGAGATCACCTACATCGACGGCGACGCCGGGATCCTGCGCTACCGCGGCTACCCGATTGACGTGCTCGCGGAGAACTCGACCTTCCCCGAGGTCGCCTACCTGCTGATGAACGGCGACCTGCCGAACACCGACCAGCTGGCGGAGTTCAACCACACGATCACCCACCACACGTTCGTGCACCAGAACGTCAAGAAATTCATGGAGGGTTTTCACCACGACGCCCACCCGATGGGCATGCTGGTCGGCACCCTGGGCGCCCTGTCCACGTTCTACCCCGAGGCGAAGAACTTCCGCGAGCCGCTCAACCGGCGTCTGCAGATGGCTCGGATGATCGCGAAGATCCCGACGCTGGCGGCCTACGCCTCCCGGCACGCGCGTGGCTTGCCCTACGTCTACCCGGACAACGACCTGTCCTACGCGGGCAACTTCCTGTCGATGATGTGGAAGATGTCCGAGCCCAAGTACGACCCGGACCCGGTTCTTGAGAAGGCCCTCGACGTCCTGTTCATCCTGCACGCCGACCACGAACAGAACTGCTCGAC
>JBQTII010000139.1:0-29589 GCA_052388275.1 Sporichthyaceae bacterium
GAGTGGTCCCGGTGAGGCCGTACTTCAGACCCGGGCCGAGGAACTCCTCGACCTCCCGGCCGCTGGCCGTCACCGCCTCATCGAGCATGCGGGAGAAGTTGAAACTGAACTCCAGCAGCGTCAGGAACACCACGACCAGCGTGCCGGTCACCAGCAGAACGGCCTTGACGATCTGCACGTAGGTGGTGCCGCGCATACCGCCGACGGTGACGTAGATGATCATCAGCGCGCCGACGGCAACGATGGTCAGGTTCTTCGCCGTATCGCTGGAGGCGCCGATGAGCAGCGCGACGAGCGCGCCCGCGCCCGCCATCTGGGCGAGGAGGTAGAAGATCGAGACGACGATCGTCGAGGTAGCCGCCGCGGTGCGTACCGGGCGCTGCTTCATCCGGAAGGAGAGCACGTCCGCCATCGTGTAGCGGCCGGTGTTGCGCATGAGCTCGGCGACCAGCAGCAGTGCGACGAGCCAGGCGACCAGGAAGCCGATCGAGTACAGGAAGCCGTCGTAGCCGTTGAGCGCGATCAGGCCGGAGATGCCCAGGAAGCTCGCGGCGGACATGTAGTCCCCGGAGATCGCCAGGCCGTTCTGGAAGCCGCTGAAGCCGCGGCCACCGGAGTAGAAGTCACCGGCGGTGACGTTCTGCCGGGATGCCCTCAGCGTGATGAACAGTGTCAGCGCCACGACGGCGCCGAACATGGACAGCGTCAGTACCTCGGTGCCGGTCACTGGTGGCCTCCGTGGGAGTTGTAGCGCTCCTGCAACTGGCCGGAGAGCGGGTCGATCTCGGTCTCGGCGCGCTTGGCGTAGAAGTAGGCGATGCCGAAGGTCGAGACGAACTGCAGGACCCCGAACACCAGTCCGACGTTGATCCGGCCGACGAGTTCCTCGGCCATGAAGTCACGGGCGTAGGTCGCGACCAGCACGTAGAGCAGGTACCAGGCCATGAAGGCGACCACCAGCGGGAACACCAAGCGCCGGAACCGAGAGCGCAGTTCGGCGAACTCCGGGGAGTTGTAGATCTCCTGATGGGCATCGTCGACTTGGGCTCGGCGGCCCTGATTGGTGGATTCCTCGAGTTCGGACACAGGGTTCTCCGGTCTCTGACGGCGGCGAGCACAGCGGGCAAGCACAGCGGTGCGAGCTAACAGTAGGAAATAGCGGGTCATGATCGGCAGGGCCAATCGTGGCCGATCGTCGGGAGGGCGATGTGTGCGACAAACGGTCGTCGCGGTGGCGCCAAGGGGGGCAGGTCACACGCGTGAACCGGGACTTTCGCTGATAAATCCTCAGTTTGCGAAGAGGAGCGAGAGCCCCCCCGTTGTATAGGCCAACATCAGCGCGAGCAATGGGAGCTGCCCGGTAAGTGCCGCCTTGTGGCTGAACAGGCGGGCCGCCCGGTCGTGCGCGGCGACAGCGCCGAGCACATGCCCGGTGATCACCGCGGCCACCTGGATCACGGCGATCTGCCCATCAGAGAGCGCCGCGTAATCGGGTTGGTAGTTCGCGGTCCCGAACAGGTTCGCGCCCTTGTCGAGCGGGTCCGAGGCGAGAGCGAGCGTGCGCTGCCCGGCGAAGAGCGCGAGGGAGAAATAGTGCGCGAGGGTGTAGCCGATCGCGATCGGGACCAGTGAGTGCGCGAACTGACCGGGCATGCGGGCCGCCCGCCCGCCCCCGAACCTCGCGGCCGAGGCCGTGGCGCCGATGTAGAGCCCGGCGGCCAGCGCGATGATCAGCACGAAGGCGATCGTCTTGATGCCGTCCGCGTCGTAGGGAACGACGCCGGCCTCCAGGCCCTCGGTGACGATCGTGCGCCAGGCACCCGAGCGGGTGAAGCCGTCGTACGCGGTCGAACCCAGCCAGACGCAGACCAGCGCCACCAGGCCCGGGGCCGGCCGCACCGAGTCCAAACCGTCGAAGGGGTTGCGCAGCACCAGCGCGCCGTCATCGCGGCGGCCCAGGGGCGAGAGCTTGGCCGTGAGATTGGAGTACGCCTCGAAAGCGTCGGCACGTTCGAACCACGCGGCCCCGTAGATCGAGGCTGCGATCAGGTGGGCGATCGCGTAGAAGCCGAAGAACTGCAGCAGGACCCGCGGCTCCTCCCCGGCCGGGGCCACCAGCTCCAGCCAGGTGAACGCGAGGAGCCCGAGCGCCGCTGGCCAGTAGCCGACGCGCTCGGGCAACGCGCGCAGCCCCCGGTCGGCCGGCTGCCCAGCGATCACGGCGATGAGTTGGTGCAGGGTGCGCAGTGGGTTGAGCAGGCGCCAGACGGGGCCGAAGAGCAGGGAAGCCGGAATCAGGCCGACCCAGAAGAAGATGTAGACGATGCCCGCACTCGGATTGACCAAGGTGTCCGGTGGACCGTAGGCGGCAGCGGCCACAAAGAGCCCCGTCATCGCCAGGCCGAGTGCTTTGAGTGTCCACCGGGTCCCTGGTGCGTCGGCGAAGCGTGCCACGACGCTCGGCAGCGGGCGTCCGGCGGCGGCGCCGCGCAACACCGAGGTGCGCCACAGTGCCGCCATGATGACGAAGGAGAGCAGCACCGCAAGTCCCGCGCCGGCCATTGCCAGGGTCAGGGAGATCGGGACCTCACGGCCGCCGGCCAGCCCGTGGGCCAGCGCCAATTCGCCACGAGGTGTTCCCATGTCGACTCCCGCAGGGACGTTGCCGCGCCGACCCCGGGAACCGTGGGATCGGCGCGGCTGAGTAGATCAGATGGCCGAGGCTTCGCAGCCGGCTGACCTAGTTTCCGTGGCTGATGGCCTTGCTGGACTTGACCTTGCTGATCCAGGACCCGTTGGTGAAGCGCAACACGAACAGGCCGCGGTCCTGATCGGTGAACCACAGCTCCTTGCGTTCGGGTACGAACTGCGGCATCGCGGCAGGGAATCCGGAGTAGGTGCCACCCCAGGAACCGGCCTGCAAGGTGCCGTCGCCTCCTGGGTTGTAGTACGCGATTTCCTTGGGCTTGCTCAGGTTGCGGATGTCGAAGACCCGCAGCCCCTGCTGGAAGGCGCTGCACGCCAGCATCGTCGGGTTCACCAACGTGTCCAGGTTGCAGTAGTGGAAGTTGTAGCCGAAGGGGATGATCCCGGCGATCTCGAACGGCGGCCGGTAGAGGTCCTCTTCGGCCAGGCCGGCGTTCTCCGGCATCATGATCGCGGTCTTGAGTTTGGAGACGACCTTGAGGTCCTTCAAGTCGCTGATGTCGATGATCCGCGCAGCACCGTGGCCGCTCTCGCTGACCTCAATTGCGTAGTCCTTGCCGCCCTTGCTGAAGTTCAGGGTGTGCTGGCCGAGTTGGCCGTCGGACCACTCCAGAGCGTTGACCAGGCGGACCTGCGGGTTGGCCTTACGGGACTGAATCTCGGAGATGTCGTAGATGCCCATCCCGTTGCCGCCGAGAGCACTGGGCAGCGGCCGGGTTGCGGCCTCAACGAAGACCTTTGGCCAGTCCTCGTTGATGTGGGACAGGAACAGCAGATTGCCGTCGCGGCTTGTGCTCATCCCGTGCTGGCCCTTCTTGGAGAAGAAGGTGGTGATCAGCTCGGGGTTGCGGGGATCGGAGACGTCGATCGCGGAGATGATGCCCGGGTCCAGGCCGCCGGTGTAGTAGGTCATGCCATCGGCAGAGAAGTTGCCCTCATGGTTGATCGCCGTGATCGGTCCGTCAAAGAGCTTGACCGGATTGGTGCAGTCCTGGGAGATGTCGTAGATCCCCATGAACGAGCCGCCCTGTCCGTCGAGCACATTGGTCGCGGCAAGTAGCCCGCGCTCGGCGTGAACCTTGAGGGTTTCCCACGGGTCGCCCATACCCGCGGTGAAGATGTTGGTCGCGTACTTCGGATCGGTGGGGTCGGAGACGTCCACCACGACGGTGCCGGGTCGCTTCTGCGGGCCGAGGCCGCTCGCATACTCCGCGAGATAGTCGGCGCTACCCGGTTGGGTGACACCGGCGAAATTGGGGTAGGCCCCGCCCACGAGGCGCTGGCTGTAGTACGCGCAGTTCTTGTACCGGGCGAGTTGCCATTCGGCACCCTCAAAGCCGTTCGGGTCATCGGGGCCGTAGTTGCCGATCAGATCCAGGTTGCACCAGTAGCCGGCCGAGGATGCGCCGCTGGTGCGTTCGGATACCGGGACTCGGCCTTGGATATCGACCTCCGGCTTGGAGCCCTTGCCGCAATCTGCCTCGGGTACCGGGCCCTGGAAGGTCTGCGCGGTCTCGCCATTGCCGTAGCGGTCCAGCGGTGAGTAGATCGGACCGGCAGCCGAGGCAAAGGTGCCGGGCACCGTGAGCGCGGCGATCGGAGAGATGACCGCGACCACAGCAAGCACGCTGCGCAGTGCCGTCGTTCGTCGTGAGGGCATAGGGACGTCCTTCGCTAGGGAGAGCACGGAGGTGAGGGTGCGTCAGGGGATGCGGGAGCAGTCGCCTGTCAGACCTCCGGCGGGGTGCTCCGAAGGGTGGCAATCGGCCACAATCCGGACAACCGCCAAGTGGCGGCCTACCGTTTCGCTCGGGTGGCCAATGTGGTCAGTGCGTGAAACTGCACGCTGCACGCGGGCGGTTCTGGCGCGCAGATTCCCGTAGAGCACTTCCCTCGCTGATGCCAGGGGCGCAAAGATGTGCAGCGTTCGCTCTGCTGTAGCCGGTGGAGCAATCGATCTGAAGGGGTGCGTCGACCATGAAGGCGCGACCGCAGTACGACCCCGAGCTTCGCGCAGGGTTGGCAGTGGTCGGCGGGTGGTTCCCACCGACCATTACCCCGGACATGACCGAGCACATGCGAGCGGTATACGCCAGTGATCCACAGATCGATTCCGTGTTGGCCGCCCGAGGCATCGCGCGCACAGATTTTCTGATTCCGGGTCACCGGGGGCAGGCCATCGAGGTCTCGGTGCTACGCCACGAGCGATCCAGCGGACCGCGCCCTGCGGTGCTGTTCTTGCACTCAGGCGGCATGATGTTCGGTGACCGCTTCAGCGCGATCGAGCTCGCCCTTGCCTGGGTCGACCAGCTCGGCGCGGTGCTGGTCACCGTCGAATATCGCCTGGCGCCGGAGTTCGGTGATCCCTACCCGCGGGAAGACTGCTATGCCGCGCTGGAGTGGATAGGCAAGGCGAGTTCCGAATTGGGCATCCGGCCGGAACGCATTCTGGTCGCTGGGGGCAGTGCCGGTGGGGGACTTGCTGCAGGCCTGGCGCTGGCCACGCGAGATCGGGGCGGCCCGTCCTTGTGCGCCCAGCTGCTGGACTACCCGATGTTGGACGATCGTGGGATCACTGCGTCCACGCGCCAGTTCGACGGCATGGGCATTTGGGATCGGACCAGCAACGAGACTGGGTGGGCCGCCCTGCTGGGGGCCGCATGCGGCGGGCCAGAAGTTTCCCCCTACGCGGCTCCCGCGCGCGCGCTGGATCTGGCAGGGTTGCCGCCGGCCTTCATTGACGTCGGGGCGGTGGAGATCTTCCGCGACGAGGCCATCGACTTCGCCCGGGGCCTGTGGGCCGCGGGTGGCGACGCGGAACTGCACATATGGTCCGGCGCTTTTCATGCGTGCGACATCTTTGCCCCGCACACCGCTGTCTCGCGCGAGATGATGCGCACGCGTGACGCCTGGGTGGCCAGGATGCTCGATGACTGATCACCGGCGCGCAGGCCGCAGGAGGTAAAGCTCATGCAAGAGTTGCTGGGCCGGATGACGGCCTTGGACCCGCAGGCGAGCCAGGCGCTGCGCGTCATCGCGTGCTTCGACGAGCTGTCCATCGGCGGGGTGAACACCAGGGGCCTGCTGGCTGCGGCCGCTGCGCTGTCCGGAACTGTGGCTGGGTTCCGGTCGACCACGCCGGCCCGCACCATGCGGATCAATCCGCGCGGTGAACGTGAGGTGGGCGAGCCGGCGACGATGACCAGCGCTGATGCCTCACACGGAATGACCGTGTGGTTGGAGCGTGAAGGTGACCCGCTGGCGAACGACGCGATGATCTTGGAGCGACTGGCCCTGAGTGTGCGCATACGTCATGGGAGCGGGTCGAGGGAGATCGACGGTCGTCGCAATCTCGGGCGCCTGCTCGACCCCAGCCTTCCGATTGAGGATCGCCGGGTCGCTGCCGCGGCCCTGGATCTGAGGTCAGGTCAGCAATATCGGATCGCCGTGGCACCGTTGTTCGCCATCTGGATCGAACACCCTGCTGTCCCGGAGGACGTTGTTGCGACTGCGTATGGGCCCATGCACGCGATGGTGGTTCCCGCTTCGACGCGTATGTTGGCGGCGGGCCCTTGCGGGATCGGGGTGGCGACACCGATCGAAGCCCTGCACCACTCGTTCCGAACGGGCCTGGTTGCCCTGCGCCTGTGTGACCCGCCACGGACGCCGGCAGTTAATGCCGACGACTACGCCGGCCTGGTGGACCTGCTCGCGGATGCCCCGGCAGATACTCACCAGCCTGATGTCGCCCTCGTCGACGCCGTGTGTCGACACCCGTGGGGCTGCGAGACGCTGGATGCCATCACCCGGTCCACCTCGGCTCGCCAGGCGGCCCGGGTCGCCGGTGTGCATCACAGCACCATGCAGACCCGCATCGATGCGGTGATCGCGGAGATGGGCTTTGACCCGTTCGATGGGTACGGACGGGTGCGCGTCGGGATCGCATACCTGTCGTGGCGGCTCTCACGGTCGCGGGTCCTGGAGATGGCTGCGCCCGCACGCACCGGAGCGAAGTCGACACCCTGAACGCGGGGTCAGGAGTGTCTGATCCCAGGATGCCCTGGTAGCCTCCAGGGCCTGAATGCTCGTCAGCAGCGCCCCGGAGTGTGCTGCCCACTACGTGCGCGCCGTGCCGTGGCGCTCGTCGGCCTTGAGGCCAGCACCCAGAGCGAGGTGTCGACGAACTCATTGGCCCCATCGTGCGCGTTCGTCGCGGGCAATCCGCTCGGCCCACGCGGCGGTACGGGTGCTGATGTCGCCGGGCTATCCGAGCAAACCCAGCGTGAGCTTGAGGGCGTCGTCGATGTCGGCCTGCTCGGCCGGGCTGACGCGACCGACCTTGCGGCCGAGGCGACGTTCGACGTCGACGGCCTGAAGTTGCTCGACGAGGACCTTGCTCCTGAGCCCCTTCACCGTGATCTGCGGATGGAAGGAGCTCGTCCAGGAACCCGTCGATGTTGGCGCGGCGATCACGGTGGACAGCGGGAGTGCATCGCTCTGCAGGACGACCGCATAGCGCGGGCCCTTCTGCTCGTGCCCTACTGCGTGGGGATTTGTGCGCAGTTGGTGGATGTCACCACGCATCGCCATCACCCATCGCGGCCCGGGCAGCCTGGACCTCCGCTCGGTACTCCGGGTCGTTGTTCAGAGCCGCCGATTCTGTGCGCAGCCGATCATGGATGTGGCGCTGGTAGGCGTCGCGGATGGCGCTGACCACCGCAGCGTTGCGGGATCCGGCCTGCTCGGCGAGCGCGCTGAGTTCGGCCTCGGTGATCTCGTCGACGCGGATGCTCAGGGTCTTGGACATGACAGAAGGGTAACACATTAAGTAACACAGAGATGCTAGTCCTCGACGAATCAGTTGCCGTAGCTGGTCTCCGCGCTAGAGCGGACCTTGGAGATCCAGGCGCCGTTGGTGAAGCGCAGGATGAACAGGCCGCGGTCCTGGTCGGTGATCCAGATTTCCTTGCGCTCGGGTACGAACTGCGGCATCGCCGCGGGATACCCGGCGTAAGAGCCGCCGAAGGAGCCGGGAAGCAGGGTTCCGTCGCCGCCGGGGTTGTAGTACGCGATCTCCTTCGGCTTGGCCAGGTTGCGGATGTCGAAGACGCGCAAGCCCTGGTTGAACGCGCTGCAGGCCAGCATCGCCGGGTTCACCACGCGGTCGACGTTGCAGTAGTGGAAGTTGTAGCCGAAGCCGAAGACCCCGCCCTTCTCGAACGGCAGGCGCTGGGTGTCCGCCTTAGCGAGGTCCCGGTTCTCGGCCATCATGATCTCGGTTTTGACCTTGGAGATCACCGTCGGAGCCGCCTCGTTGGTGATGTCGATGATGCGGGCGCCGCCGTGGCCGCCTTCGTCGACGTGGATGAGGTATTCGCGTTTGCCCTTGAACACGTTGAGGGTGTGCTGGCCGTCCTGGCCGTCCTGCCAGCGCAGGGCGCTGATCTGACGTACCTGCGGGTTGGCCTTGCGGGCCTGGATCTCGGAGATGTCGTAGATGCCCATGCCGTTGTTGGCGGCGACCGAAGGAATTGCGCCGGTGCTGTCGGCGAGCACGAGGATCGTCTCGTCGTTGATGTGGGAGAGGAACAGCCGGTTGCCGTCCTTGCTGGTGGACAGGCCGTGCTGGACGTTGGTGGTGAAGAAGGTCGCCAGCAGTCTCGGGTTGGCCGGGTCCGCGAGGTCGATCGCGGAGATGACGCCGGGGGCCAGTCCGCTGCTGTAATACGTCATCCCGTCGGCGGCGAAATTGCCCTCGTGGTTGGTGAAGCTGGTGGGCCCGTCGAAGAGCTTGACCGGTTTGGTGCAGTCCTTCGAGACGTCGTAGACGCCCATGAACGCCCCGCCATAAGCACTGGCGGCGTTCACTGCCACCAGCAGGCCGCGGCCCTGGTGCACCTTGAGCGATTCCCACGGGTCGGCCATGCCGGGGGTGAAGATGTTCGTCGCGAACTTGGGGTCGCGCGGGTTGGACACGTCGACAACCACGGTGCCTGGACGCGATTGCGGCGGCGTGGGGAGCGCGGAGAACTCGGGTAGCCCGCTGCTGCTACGTGCGGGCAGGCCGCCGCCGAACAGGCGTTGGCTGTAGTAGGCGCAGTGCCCATAGCGCGCCATCTGCCACTCCGCACCCTCGAATCCCTGCGGGTCCTCGGGGCCGTACTTGCCGACCAGCTTGAGGTTGCAGCGGTAACCGGCCGAGGAGGCCCCGCTGACCCGTTCGGAGACCGGGACCTGGCCCGCCAGACCCACCTCGGGCACCGCACCCTTGCCGCAGCTCGCGCGCGGCACCGGACCCTGGAACGTCGAGGCGGTCTCACCGTTGCCCGCCTGCGCCAACGGGGATCCCGACCCCGCGGCCGCGCTGGACCCGATCGTGAACGCGGCGATCGGGGTCAGGACCAACCCGAGGGCCAGGGCCAGGCGCAGGGCCGGACTGCGACGCAGGGACGAGCGGTTACCCAAGGACATCGATGCTCCTTCGCATGCGGGGGCATGCCGGGGCTCACCGAGGTGGCGCCGCCGGACAAACGATCGTTCCGACGGTAAGGGACAAAACGGTCACACGGAAGAGCGTGCCGGAAATGGGCCGTCAGCGCAGGTCCGGCTCGGTGACCGGCGCGGCATCGTCGCCGACGAACACCCGCAGCAGCGCCCAGTTCTCCGGGTGCGCCGGGAACAGGGCCTGGTTTGCCACCAGCAGGTTGCCGCGGCCGTCGAAGGCCAACGCGCCGGGCTGGTCGAGGGGGATGTCCTGGCCGGGCGAGGAGGGGCCGATGCGGCGTTCCTCGGTGCCGTCGGGGCGCAGGATCACGATCTGGTTGCCGTAGAACATCGACAGGTAGATCTTCCCGGACTCACCGAACAGGATCGCGTCCGGGCAGGAGACCTTCTCCGAGCGGTACACCTCGGTCACTGCTGAGGCTTTCGGGGAGTCCAGCGGCATCCGGTAGAGCACACCTTCGGCCAGGGCATGCGCGGAGCTGGCCAGGCAGCTGCTGAAGAAGAGCTCTTTGCCGTCGGGGGAGACCTCGACCGCGCCGGTGCCGAACGGCAGACCCTGCAATCGGAGGTCGACGAACCATGGCTGGGCTGCCCCGCCGCCGGCTGGGATCCGCCAGATGGTGGGGTGGTTGAAGTCGGCGATGTAGGCGTTGCCCGCCGCATCGAAGGTGATGTCGATCGGCATCGAGTTACGCAGCGGCCAGGTCACATACGCCGGAATCGTCGCCAGACCCGGAATGGTTCCGTACTGCACCCACTCGCGGCCGCCGGCCGGGCGGCGCGCGTCGGTGGTGCGCAGCAGCCGCCCATTCATGTCCAGGGCGTAGAACCGGCCAGCGCTGTCACGGGCCATCCCGGCCAGGGCCATGTCGGTCAGGCCGGGGCGGCGCAGCTTCATCGTCTCCGCCGTGCGCTCGCGCCCGGTGCGCAGGTCGTAGGCGCGGATCGGCCACTCGTCGACCTCGACCTGCCCGAACGCCGCCGGGGTGGTCCACACCGTGTTGCCCTCGACCAGCAGGCCGTAGGGCTGGCCCGGGTAGGGGACCTTGGCGAGCACGTCGGTGGCGCCGATCACGGGGCGGTTCGCCTCCGACGGCGCGGCTGCCGACAGTGCGGCGATCAGGGACAGCGAGGTCAGGGCGGTGAGTAGGGCACTGCGAAGGGTTCGGGCGCGCATGGGGATCCTCCTGGTCTCGGTGTCCCGATCCTGCGCAGGCCCGGTTGCGCGGCGGTTGCGCGGCGGTTGCGCGGCTACGTGGGGCACGCCATCGCCGCGATTGCTTCGGCGAGGGCCTCCTGGGTCGAGAGCGCGGCGCCGAACCGTGCCTGGCGGGCGAATTCCTCCGGATCCAACGTGCTGGCCAGGGCAATGCGGGTGGCGTCGACGGCCCCCTGGATCGGGCGGTGCCCGCCCTGGGCGGCCGGGGCGGCCGCGCCGCCGCCGGCGGCGAGCAGACGCAGGCCAGCCGCGGCATCGCCTCTGTGTGCGAGCACCACTCCGGTCAACTGCAGGCCGTCGTTGATCCACATGCCCCCGCCGAGCTCGGCGATCAGCGCCAGCGCCTCGCCGAGCCGATCCCCGGCGTCGGCATGTTCGCCGAGCAACACTGCCGTTTCGGTGCTGCGCAGCAGTGCCATCACGGCGACGTGGCGCAGTCCCAGCCGGCCCGCCGTAGCGACCGACTCGGCGGCGAGCGCCGTCGCCCGCTGGGCATCGCCGGCCAGCGCCACCACCGTTGCCAGGGCGCCGGCGGCGTGCGCGATCAGTACTTCGCTGCCGGAGCGCCGTCCCACCGCCAGCGCACGCCCCAGTGCCTCGGCGGCGGCGCCTTGGTGCCCGCGGGCGAGGTGCGCGAAGCCGAGATTGAACTCGCACCACGCGCCCCCGAGTTCGTCGCCGGCCGCGGTGAGGGTGTCCATGGCCGCGTGCAGGAGCCGTTCCCCGGTTTCGGTGTCCCCTCGCTGCATCGCGAACCCGCCGAGATAACCGGTGGCGTAGGCGGCGCAACCTCCGTCTCCACAGTCCTCGGCGCAGCGCGCTGCGGCCCGAAAATGGGCCTGCCCCTGCTCCAGATCGCCCAGCTGACCGACCATCAGCCCGAGGCCGATCAGCGCCCACGCCCGGTCGGCTCCAGGTGTCGCCGGCCCGGTCGCCAGGAGCCGCTCCAGGCGCGTGCGGCCCTCCGCGAACCGGCCGTCCAGGGCCCAATAGGCGAACAGCCGCGCCGCCAACCGCAACGCCGCCTCGCCGTCACCCCGCGCGGCGCACCGGCCCAGTGCCGCGCGCACGTTCTCGTAGTCCGCGGCAAGGGTGGACATCCAGGCCCGCGGCGCGCACAGGGGAGCACCGCGATAGGTCTGTGCGACGGCCAGGAAGTAGTCCCCGTGGGCCACCTCGCTCGCCCGCTCATCCGCCGGGTGGGCGGCCAGGCGTTCGCGGGCGTACTCGCGCACAGTCTCCGTCAGCCGGCATCTCACCCCGCTGGCACCGGACTCGACGCCCACCCAGCAGGTCTCCACCAGCCGGGTCAGCGTCGCCAGCACGTCGACGTCGTCCTGCGCGCACACCGCCTCGGCTGCGTCGAGGGCGAAACCGTCGACGAAGACCGACAGCTGCGCGAGCAGCCCCCGCTCAGGCTCTGCCAGCAGGTCGTGACCCCAATCCAGGCACGCGCGCAGCGTGCGATGTCGCGCCGGCGTGCCCACACCGCCGCCGGTGAGCAAAGCGAGCCGATCGTCCAGGCGCCGGGCGAGCTCGGCGGGACCGAGGATGGCCAGGTGTGGCGCAGCGAGCTCGAGGGCGAGCGGAATGCCGTCCAGGCGCCTGCAGATTCGCGTCAGCGCGGCGGCGTTGCCCGGGGTCGGCGCGAACCCTGGATCCAGGGCGGCGGCGCGTGCGCAGAACAGGTCAACGGCGTCGCTGCCGTGCAGGCGGGCCGGGTCGTCGGCCCCGGCCGCGGGCAGCGACAGTGGGGGGACGCGCCACACGGTTTCACCCGTCAGATGCAGGCGTTCCCGGCTGGTGGCCAGCACCACCACCGACCTGGCGCCGCGCAGCAACGGTTCCAGGACGGCGACGACGGCACTGGTGAGGTGCTCGCAGTTGTCCAGGATCAGCAGTAGGTGACGGGTATTCAGCAGTTCGGCCAACTGATCGGTCAGCACGCGAGGATCCGGGCCGCGCTCCCGTGCCGCGAGGCCCAGTGCGGCGGCCACCTGCCGGGCGACCAGGGCCGGGGAATCCACCGACGCAAGATCGACGAAGCAGACGCCGTCGGGAAAGGATCCGGCGCTCTCGCGCGCCACTTCTAGCGCCAGGCGGGTCTTGCCGGCTCCGCCGGCCCCGACCAGGGTCACCATGCGGTCCGTGCGCAGCAGCGCGGCGAGCTGAGCGCGCTCGGTGTCCCGGCCGACGAACCCACTGAGTGGGCGGGGCAGGGCCGGGTAGAGGCCGGCGCCCGTTGCGGGCGGCCCGGCGTCGACGCGCTGACCCAAGACCTGCTCCTGGATCGCCCGCAGTGCCGGACCCGGCTCCACGCCCAACTCCTCGACCAGGATCCGGCGGGCGTCCCGGAAGGCGCGCAGCGCGTCGCCTTGGCGGCCCGCCTGGTACAGCCCCACCATCAGTTGGCCCCAGGCCCGCTCCCGGAACGGGTGGGCCGCCACGTGGGCCTGCAGGCGCCCGACCGCCTGTGGGGCGCGGCCAAGGGCGAGCTCGGCCGCCGCGAGGTCCTCCACCGCGCCGAGGCGAAGCTCGCCCAGCCGGGTTGCCTGCGACTGGGCGAAGGGAAGGTCCGCCAGGTCGGTGAAGGGAGCGCCGCGCCACAGCCCGAGCGCTTCGATCAGCACGGCTGAGCGATCGGCGGGGTCGGGTAGCGACTGAGCCAGGGTCAGCAGACGGGCGAACCGCAGGGCGTCCACCGCGTCGGCATCGAGCTCGAGGAGGTAGCCCGGGGGGCGGAAGGTCAGCGTAACGGCGTCCCCGAAGCCCTGGCGAAGCGTGCGCCGCAGTCGGGACGTCAGGCTCTTCAGCGTGGTTGTCGCCCCCGCTGGCACCGCGGAGCCCCACAGACCCTCGATCAGCGCGTCGACGGACACGACCCGTCCAGCCTGCAGGGCCAGCAGCGCGAGCACCGCGCGCTGGCGGGCCGCCGTCAGCGGTACCTGCTCGCCGTTGGCGCGCAGCTCGACAGGACCGAGCAGGCACACCTGTGGGGGCGCAACCTCGGCCGTAACGCGCTCCTGAGCCACGGCGGGCGAGTCTTGCACGAAACGGGCGACGTCGCCTACCACCGGGTATAACCCGGTTATACTAGCGCGATGAAGACCGCGATCTCACTTCCCGACGAGCTCTTCTCCCGGGTCCAGCGCCACGCCGAACGACTCGGCCTCTCCCGTAGTGAGTTCTTCGCCATCGCCGCGGGTCGATGGCTGGACGAACTCGAGGGCGCCGACCTCACCGCAGCGCTGAACCTCGCGCTCGCCTGCGCGGGACCGGACGATGACCGAGAGTTCGTGAGCGCTGCCGCCAGATCGGTTATCGAGAGTGGAGATTAATCGTGGCCAGTTGTGGTGGGCCGACCTCGGCGAGCCACGGGGCTCGGCGCCCGCGAGGCGCCGGCCGGTGCTCGTCGTCTCTGCCGACGCCTACAACCGCAGCCGCCTGAACACCGTCACCGTCGTGGTGGTGACCACCAATCGCCGGCTCGCGGCTATGCCGGGCAATGTCGCGCTGCCGGGCGCGGTCACCGGACTTCCGGAGGATTCGGTGGCCAACGTGACACAGGTCGTCACCGTGGATCGCGCCTGGCTGACCGACCAGCTCGGCGCGGCCCCTGACTGGCTGCTCGAGCAGATCGACCGCGGTCTGCGGCGAGCCCTCGCCCTCTGAAGGGATGGGCATCCCGGCGAGCTCGTGACTGTGTTACCTCCACGACCACGAGCGAGCCCGATGTGTGGTCGTGGAGGTAACAGATGGGTGCGCAAGAGCAGTGGGTACCGTCGCGGGCATGTCGCCGAAGTCCGATTTTCTGCCCGACGCACTTGCCGCCTACGTCAGTGCCCACGCCCCGGTGCCCGATGAGGTGCTCGCCGCGCTGGCGCAACACAACGCCGGCCTCGGCGATCTCGCCCGGATGCAGATCGCCCCGGAGCAGGGGGCGTTCATGACGCTGCTGGCCCGGTTGATCGCGCCGAGCTTCGCTGTGGAGGTCGGCACGTTCACCGGCTATTCCGCGATCTGCCTGGCGCGCGGACTGGCTCCGGGCGGACGTCTGCTGTGTTGCGACATTTCCACCGAATGGACCGACGTCGCCCGCGATCACTTCGCTCGCGCCGGCGTGGCCGAGTGCATCGAGGTACGGATCGCCCCGGCCGCGCAGACGCTCGCGACGCTGCCTGCCGAACCCGCGATCGACCTGGCGTTCATCGACGCCGACAAGACCGGCTACCTCACCTATTGGGAGGCCGTGGTGTCCCGGCTGCGGCCAGGGGGCCTGGTGCTCGTCGACAACACCCTGTGGGCGGGGGCGGTGGTGGACCCGGCAATCGTGGATGCCGACACCGTCGCCCTGCGGGCGTTCAACGATCACGTCTCCGCGGATGCCCGGGTGCAGGCGGTGATCGTGCCGATCGGCGACGGGCTCACCGTCGCGCAGCGGCTTTCCAGACCCCTGACGTCCGATGAGATGGTTGCTATAGCGACCACCTGATCGGACGCTAGGGGAAGGTGCGGCCCGGCAGCAGGGACTCGGGTACGTGCAGGCGCAGCATGATCCGCTGGACGTCGACCGGAACCTGACCAGGAGTCAGCAGTGAGACGCCGATCATCACGGCGAACGCGGCCGGCACCGTGATCGCGGCCGGCTGAGCCAGCAGTGCCCCGGTCCAGCCGTCGAACGGCCCGCCGACGATCGTGGCGATGACGGCGATCCCGGCGAGCACGCCGCCCACCGCCATCCCCGCCGCCGCGCCGGTGCGGGACAGCCCGCTCCACCACACGCCCAGGACCAGCAGCGGACAGAAGGTCGAGGCGGCAACCGCGAAGGCGAGGCTGACGGCGTCGGCCACCGACAGCTCACCGGCCGCGAGCGCGAGGATGAAGGGGATCCCCGCGGCCGGGATCGCGGCGAGCCGGAAGCTGCGCACCCCGCCGCCGCGCACGCTGTGGGAGCGTCCAGAGGTCGAGCGCCCGGCCGGAGCGCGGAAGACATCCTGGGTCAGTGCGGCGGCCACCGCCATCGTCAGGCCCGCGGCGGTGGAGAGGAAAGCGGCGAACGCACCCGCCGTCACCAGGGCCGAGAGCAGGTCCCCGCCCAGCCCGCCGATCATTCTCCCGGGCAACTCCAGCACGACGGTGTCGACCCGGCCGGTGGTGAGCAGGTCCGGGGTGTAGATGCGTCCGAGCGCGCCGAACAGAGCTGGCGTCAGATAGAAGATCCCGAGCAGTCCGATGACGAGCAGGGTCGTGCGCCGGGCAGCGCCGCCGTCCGGGTTGGTGTAGAAGCGGACCAGGATGTGCGGTAAGCCCATCGTGCCGAGCAGGGTGGCGATGATGAGCGAGTACGTGGTGTAGAGCGGATGGTCGCGCCCCCCGGAGAGCGGGCGCGACCACTCCTGGTCGGTGCTGGTCGCGAGTTCGGTGGCGACCGGGACGACGGCGCCGGCTGGGAAGGCCAGCGCGGTGCCCTCGGCAACGGTGTGCTCACCGGGGATAAGTCGCACGAGCTTGTTCTCGAGTTCGCGTTCGTCGACCATCCCGTCGATCCGTACCCGCACGGCCTGCGATACCCGGATCTCCAGCGGGGCCGTGGCCGTGACGGTGGTCGCCACCCGGAAGCGGGGAAGTTCATCCTCGGTGAGCGCGGGGGTGCCGTCGGAATGCCACGCGAGAAAGAGGAAGGCGGCCGGCACGGTGATCGCGGTGACCTTGAGCCAGTACTGAAAGGCCTGCACGAAGGTGATCGAGCGCATTCCACCGGCGGCGACGTTGCCGATCACGACGAGCACGACGACGAGTTCACCGACCCACACCGGCGCCCCGGTGACGGTGCGCAGGGTGAGCCCGGCGCCCTGGAACTGCGGCATCAGATAGAGCCAGCAGATCAGGACGACCAGGGCGCTGGACATCGCCCGCAACCGGGGCGAACCCAGCCGGAGTTCGGTGAAGTCGGGCAGCGTGTAGACCCCGGACCGGCGCAGCGGAGCGGCCACCAGGCAAAGCATCACCAGATACCCGCCGGTGAATCCGACCGGGAGCCAGAGCATGTCCGCGCCGTAGGCCAAGATCAGCCCGGCCACCCCGAGGAAGCTCGCCGCTGACAGGTACTCACCACCGATCGCGGAGGCGTTCCACAGCGGCGAGACGGTACGTGAGGCGACGTAGAAATCCGAGGTGGTGCGGGAGATCCTTAGCCCGTATGCCCCGATCAGCGCCGTCACGACCACGACCAAGGTGATCGCGCTCAGTCCGTATCCGGTGTTCACGATCGGCCGATGCTCATCTGCGTTCCACCAGCGCCGCAAACCGGCGCTCGTTGCGCTCGGCCGCTCGGACGTAGAACCAGCCGCCGGCCACCAGCGCCGGATAACTGAGCACGCCCAGCACGAGCCAGGGCAGCCCTAGCCCGGCTACCTCGGCGCTGCGGGTACCCGGGAACGCGGAGAAGACCAGCGGTAGCCCCCCGCCGACCGCGACCACCGCGGCGCAGACCCCGAGCGCGAGACGCAGCTGAGTGCGCATCAGGGAACGTAGATACACCTCACCGACCGTGGTCTGCTCATCAAGATCGCGCACCCCGCGCTGAGCCAGCCCGCGCGTAGCCCGGGTACGCGGGCTGGTGACCACTACCCGGCGGGCCCGCTCCCCGTCATTCATGGGGTGCGGACTCCGCATTCGCCTCGGCGCGGGCCCGGTGCAGCAGAACCTCGCGCAGGGCACGGGTGTGACGCCGGCTCACCGCCAGCTCCTCGTTCCCGAGCAGGACGCTGGCGCGCCCGGTCGCCAGGTGCACCTCGGTCACGTGAGCCAGGGCGACGAGATAACTGCGGTGAATGCGCAGGAACCCTGCGTCCGCCCAGCGCTCCTCCAAGGTCGCCATCGGCACCCGCATGAGGTGGGTGCCGTCCTTGGTGTGCAGGCGGGCGTAATCGCCGTGCGATTCGACGTAGCGAATGTCGGTGCGGGCGACGAACTTGGTGACTCCGCCGAGCTCGATCGAGATCATCTCCTCGGCGTCGGACACACTCGTAGGCGCTCCGGGAGTCTCCAGCAGCGCCAGCATCCGCCGGATCGCCTCGGCCAGCCGTTCGCGGCGGATCGGCTTGAGGACGTAGTCCACGGCATTGAGCTCGAAGGCATCCACGGCGTGATCGTCGAACGCGGTGACGAAGACGATCGGCGGCGGAGAGGCGAATCGGGCCAGCACCCGCGCGAGGTCCAGGCCGGACAACCCCGGCATGCGGATATCGAGAAACACCCCGTCGACTTGCTCGCTCTCCAGCACACGCAACGCCTCGGTGGCGCCATCGGCAGTGTGCACCGCCGCGATGCGGGGGTCCTGACGCAGCAGGTAGGCGAGTTCGGACAGCGCCGGCGCCTCGTCGTCGACGACGAGCACGGCCAGGGGGGACAGCTCATTCATGCCCGCGCCCCCGGGGAGAACTTCGGCACCCGCAGGCTGACCTTGGTACCGGCACCCGGGGCGGTGGCCACCACCAGGCCGTAGCCGTCCCCGAACAGGGTCCGCAGGCGCTCGTCGACATTGCCCAATCCCACGCTGTCGGTACCGGGTTCGCCGGACAACGCGGCGCGCACCCGCTCGGGCGCCATCCCGACGCCGTCGTCCTCGACGCTGATCCGGCAATCGGCGCCGGCGTCCTCGGCCTCGATCGTGACGTGTCCGATGCCGTCCTTGGTCTCCAGCCCGTGCCGGACCGCGTTCTCGATCAGCGGTTGCAGGCACAGGAACGGCATCGAGACCTGAAGTACCTCCGGAGCGACCCGCAGGGTGACATGCAAACGCTCGCCGAAGCGGGCCCGCTCCAGCTTGAGGTAGCCGTTGATCGCCTGCAGCTCGTCGGCCAGGGTGGTGAAGTCACCCGATCGGCGGAACGTGTAGCGGGTGAAGTCGGCGAACTCCACCAGCAGCTCCCGGGCGCGGTCGGGGTCCGTGCGCACGAAGGACGCGATCGCGTTGAGGGAGTTGTAGATGAAGTGCGGAGAGATCTGGGCGCGCAGGGCGCGAACCTCGGCCTCCGCGACGCGGGTGCGGCTGGCGTCGAGTTCGGCGAGCTCCAGCTGCCCGGACACCCACTGCCCGACCTCGTCCACGGCGCGGATCAGGCCGGCCGAGGACTGCTCGACGTAGGCCGCCAGGGTGCCGATCACCGCGTCGTCGGCGACCAGGGGGCTGACCACCGCCTCACGGATCGCGGTGCCTGCGGCAATCGCCGGCACGACCTGGCTGCGCCCGGTCCGCATGACGGCCTCGGCGTGGGCGAGCGCAAAGCGGGAGAGTTCAAGGTGTCCGCTGCCGTCCCAGGCGAGGAGGCGCACCCCGTCGGTGATGGCCACCGCCTCCGACCCCAGCAGGGTGCGCAGATGGCGGGCAGCCTTACCCGTGCCGGCCTCGGTGAGGCCGGCACGCAGCGCGGGGGAGGCGAGCGCGGCCAGGTGCAGGGTCTCGAAGCTGGCCAGATCCGCGTTCGTGCCCAGGTCGCGGCGGCCCGGGGTGAGTTTGCGCAGCGGCAGGCCCACGAGCAGGGCGACGCCGAGCAGGGCGAGCACCCCGGTGATGAGCTCCACCTCGCCCTCCTGCCTCCCGAACCCTCCGCTGCGTGGGCGAACGCCCAGGTGGGGGCACCCTAAGCGGGTGTGCGCAGTAGCGTCTGCCCACATGACCGGGATGGGGGGCCACTTCGCGGCGATCGAGGCGCTGCCCGGGGTCGCCGACTCGGTGGCCGCGGCCCGAATCGCGGTGGACCGGCTGACGGGCAATCCGGCGCTGCGCACCTCGCCGTACGAGGTGATCGCCGAGACCGCGCTGCGCGGAGCCAGGGCCTCCGCGGTACTGGAGGGCTGCCCCCTTGACCTGGATGCGCTGCGCACCGGCGAGGCCTTCACCGATCCGGCCTGCGGGCCGGTGGCGCGCGGCGCGGTGCGCGTCGCCACCGAGATCGGGGCGCTGCGGCCGGTCTGGGCCACCGCTCCGCGCCAGGCGCTTGCCCGCCTGCACGCCCTGGCGGCGAGCGACGGGCCCCTACCGCCCGAGGTGCTCGGCCGACTCACCGCACCGGCGGCGGCGGCCCGCCTCGATGTGCTGGCCAGGGCCGTGATCGAGCGCGGTCCGGCGTCCGCGGTGGTGATCGCGGCGATCACCCACGCCGAGGTGATGTCGGTGCAGGCATTCAGCTGGGGCAACGGGCTGGTCGCCCGGGCCGCGGCGCGCTGCGTGCTGATCGAGCGGGGGCTCGACGTCCATGGCGTCATCGCGCCAGACATCGTGCATCTCTCCCTCGGGGTCGATGCCTACCTCGACGCCCTGGACGCCTACGCCCTCGGCGGACCGCTGGGGGTCGGGGCCTGGGTGTGCCACTGCGCCCGGGCGATCGAAATCGCCGCCGCCGACGCTCTGACGGTGTGCACTCGGATCAGCCGCACGAGGTGAGCTCACCTACCGGGCGCTCGCCGGGCCTCGCGGGTCACATGCGAACGGCGCCCCCCGGGAGGGGGCGCCGCCGCGAAGGTTGCGTCGGCCCGGGCTACCAGGCGTGCAGTCTCCAAATCGTCGGACCAGGACCAGCCTGACGCGACGGCCCTTAGATGGGCAGGTAGTCCGCGTGGGTACCCGAGTGGCGCTGCGGTGGACCGAAACAGAACTCCGTCGCGACCGGGGATCCGATCCGTTTCACCACCTTCAGGTCTACTCCTCCAAGGGCCGCCACGGAAGGGGCCCGGCACACTTCTTTTCCCGCCACCGGTGTGTCGCGCGGGCGATGCGGCGCGTGGCGCGGCGAACTTTTTACGGACTTGCCCACCCTCGGTGTTTACGGGAGCCCTGCTTCGGGTACACCATGGGGGGTGCCGGTCGATATGACCGTGCCTATCCCGGTTCGACTCCTCCCCCCCGAGTCGAACTGTGGTGACGGCCCCCGCTCTCCCCCCCGGCGGGGGCCGTCCTCGTTAACTCCCGAGTCCGCCGGCGTACCTGCCCGGTGGAACAGTTATGCACAGGACGGGTCGGGGCCGTTCACTGTCCACAGATTTGGGTTGTGGGGCTGACGTCGGCCCATGGGCCGCGCAGGGTGCATGTCATCCACCTGCTGCGTACCCAGGAGACGCCATGACGATTCCCGACATCACCGCTCGCGGCCGCACCACGCGCCGAGATCCCGCCCGACCACTGCTGCTGACCGCCGATCCGGAGGTCCTCGACGACGTGCTGGCCCTGGCGCAAGAGGCCGGCACCGAGGTCGACGTGCTCGCGGACGTCTCCGCTGCCAGGTCCCGATGGTCAGCCGCCCCCCTCGTGCTGGTCGCGGCTGACCGCACCGTCGAGGTACTGCGGCGCCGACTACCGCGCCGGGCGGGAGTGCTGCTCATCGGCCGGGACCTCGACGACGCCTCGATCTGGGAGCGGGCGATCGGGCTCGGCGCCGAGCAGGTGGTGTTCCTGCCCGAGGCCGAGGACTTCGTCCGGGACCGGCTGGGCCGGTGCGCGCCCACCGGAGCAAGCGGGCCGGCGCCGACGGTCTGCGTGGTCGGCGGCCGAGGGGGTGCAGGGGCCAGCACGCTGGCTGTTGCCCTGGCCGCCACCGCGAGCCGGCGCGGGACGCGCACTCTGCTCATCGACGGTGATCCGCTCGGCGGCGGACTCGACCTGGTGCTCGGGCAGGAATGCACCGAAGGTGCCCGCTGGTCGGATCTGCACGGGATTCATCCGGGCGCAGAGGATGCCTGGTGGGGCGCCACCCTGCCGCGCGTGGGTGGGCTGGAGCTGCTCTCGTGGGACCGCGGCGACGTGCTGGCCGTGCCGGGCGCGGCGATGGCAGCTGCACTGGCGGGCGGACGCGCCGGCAACGACCTGGTGGTCGTCGACCTGCCGCGGCAACTCGACGTCGCGGCGGAGGTGGCGCTGGGCGCCGGTGGGCCGGTCCTGCTGGTCGTTCCCGCGGAGCTGCGGGCCACCGTCGCCGCCGCCCGCGTGGTGCGCTCGATCTCGGCCCCGGGCCGCGACCTGCGCGTCGTGGTACGTGGGCCCGCACCCTCGGGACTCACGGCCGGTCGGATCGCGTCCAGCCTCGGCCTGCCGCTGGCGGGGCAGCTGGCGCCCGAGCCGGGGATCGCCGACGATCTGGAGGACGGCCACACCCCCGGGGCGCGCGCGGGCAGCCCCCTGAGCGCGTTCTGCGCCCGCTTCCTGGACGAGCTCTGCCTGCAGCGGGCGGCATGAGTGCTCAGCCGGCGCCGGTGTCTGCGATCCGCCCCGGTGATGCGTTGGTGGAGTTGCTGCGCGAACCCGGGGTCACCGACGTGCTGGTCAACGCACCCGACCAGGTGTGGGTCGATCGCGGGCAGGGTCTGGAGCGCGCCGGGCTGCACCTGGGCGACGAGCGCGCCGTCCGCTCGCTGGCCCAGCGCTGGGTCGCGGCCGCGGGACGGCGACTCGATGATGCCCGTCCGTTCGCGGACGCCGTGCTTGCGGACGGAGTGCGCCTGCATGCGGTGCTCGCTCCCGTCGCGGTCGGCGGCACCGCCCTGTCGCTACGGGTGCCGCGGCGAGTGCGCTTTCGCCTCGACGATCTGGTGGCTGTGGGTACCGTTCCCGCCGGCGCCGCCCCCTGGTTGCAGGCGCTGATGCAGGCACGGCTCTCGCTGCTGGTGACCGGCGGCGCCGGGACGGGCAAGAGCACGGTGCTGACCACGCTGCTCGGCCTGGCCGATCCGGCCGAACGGCTGGTGATCGTCGAGGACACTCGTGAGCTCGAGCCCGATCACCCGCACGTGGTCCGGCTCGAGGCCCGCCCGCCCAATGTGGAGGGCGCGGGGGAGATCACCCTGCGTGAGCTGGTGCGCCAGGGGTTGCGGATGCGCCCGGACCGCCTCGTCGTCGGCGAAGTCCGGGGCGCGGAAGTGGTCGATCTGCTGGCGGCCCTGAACACCGGTCACGACGGTGGCGCCGGCACCGTGCACGCCAACGCCGTCGCCGATCTGGCGGCACGTCTGGAAGCGCTGGCCTCGGCCGGCGGGGTGGACCGGGCCGCGCTGCACAGTCGGCTCGCCGCGGCGGTTCACGTGGTCGTGCACGTGATGCGCGGGCGGGACGGGCAGCGCCAGGTGGCCGAGGTAGCCGTGGTGGGTCGGGGGGCACGCGAGCTGGTGGAGGTCCAGACCGCACTGGACCTGCGGTCCGGGTCGTGTCAACCCGGACCGGGACTCCCAGCCCTGGCCCGCGCCCTGGCGGCGCGCGGTGTCGAGGTGCCGCCGTGTTCGTGACCGGAGTTCTCTTCCTGCTGTCCGCGGTGATCGTGAGCGGTGCCGTGCGGCGCGAGCGCCGGATCGGGGCGTCGCGCCGGGCGCACACTGCGCAGGCGAGCCGGGTCGCGGAGTTCGTCACCGACCTGGCGGCCCAGCTGCGGGCCGGGCGCCCAGCCCGGGTGGCGCTGGTGAGCGCGACGCAGGCGGCGACGGGGGCGCCGTGGCAGGTGCAGTTGGCGGCAGTCGGGCGTGGCGACGGTGATGTTGCGGGGGCGCTGGTAGCGATGGCGCGCACGCCCGGGGCGGCGGACCTGCGCGACGTCGCCGCATGTTGGCGCGTCGCGGAGCGTTCCGGTACCGGTCTGGCCACCGGGCTGAGCACCGCGTGTGAGGCAGCCGCCGAGCGGGCGGCGCACGCCGCGCGGGTTCGGGCCGAACTTGCGGGGGTGCGGGTGACGGCCTGGATGCTCGCCGGCCTGCCGGTGCTCGGCCTGGGCCTGGGCGCACTGGTGGGGGCCTCGCCGCTTGCGCTGCTGCTCGGCAGCCCCGCGGGTGCCGGGCTGCTCACCCTGGGGGTCACGCTGGACGTGGCCGGGGTCATCTGGCTGCGGGCGATGGCTCGCCGGGTCGAGGACGCCTGGTGAGCGCTGGGTGGATTCGCGCACGCCTGCGGTGGATCCCCGCGCCGCGCCGCGCCCTGATGGTGCGCCGCCGCCTCGCGAGCGTGGCCGCTCCGCACGCACCGCTGCGCGCGCGGTGGCGCGGCCGGGACCCAGGCGCCGGCGAGCCGCGCCCAGGTGAGGCCGCGATCGCCGCTGACCTGCTCGCGGCCTGCCTGAGCGCGGGATGCACGCCCGAGCAGGGTGCGGCCGCGGTGGCGCAGGCCCTCGGCGGCGCGGTGGGTGCGGTGCTGGACGAGGTCGCGGTGGCGCTGCGCGCCGGCGCCGAGCCGGCCCTGGCGTGGGAGGGGGTTGCGGACCTGACGGAACTGGCCCTCATCTCTCGCGCGCTGGTGCGCTCCGCCGAGACCGGGGTGGCGGTGGCCGGGGTGGTCGCCGCCGAGGCCGCCCGCGTGCGGGCTCGGCGCCGGGATGGCGCGAGTGCGGCGCTGGCGCGCGTGAACACCCTTGCGGCCCTGCCCCTCGCGCTGTGCTTCCTGCCGGCGTTCATGTGCCTCGGGGTGCTGCCGGTGGTGATCTCGCTCGCGGCGAGCGTCCTGCAGGGAGGTGTCTGGACAGATTTCTGAGGCAACAACAGTTTCTGACTGATCGACACATCCAAGCGGAGAATCTGCAATGAGGGGGAACCATGGAGTTCGACGATCGGGATGCGGCACCGCTGGCAGTGGTGGACGACGCCGGAATGAGTACGGTCGAGTATGCCCTGGGCACGTTGGCGGCGGCCGGGCTCGCGGCGGTGCTGATGAAGGTGCTGACCTCCGGCGCGGTGGAGAACTTACTGGCATCCCTGGTGGAGCGCGCACTGTCCGGGGCGATGTGAGTGTGCGGGGCCGCGGCCGAGGCAGCGCGGGGCGTTGCCACGGTGACCGCGGCGCGGTCACCGTGGAGCTGGCCCTGGCGATGCCGGCGCTGGTGTTGGTGCTCGCCGCCGCGGTGTGGGTGATCTCGGTGCTGAGTACGGCGATGGCGTGCACGGACGCCGCGCGGGCGGGCGCGCGAGCGGCCGCCCGCGGGGAGTCCGAGCACGTGGTGCGGGCGATCGTGCGCGACGTCGGACCGGCTGGTGCCCAGCTCACCCAGCGGGTGTCCGGCGCCGTGGTCCTGGTGCGGGTGCGAGTGCGGATCGAGGCGCCGTGGGGCCTGCCCGCCCCCGGAGTTGACGTCGGCGGGCAGGCCGTGGCGGCGCTGGAGTATGACGGTGCCTCCAGCGGGGCGGCTCCGCGATGAAGGACCGCGGCGCCGGTTCGATTCTGGTGATCGCGGCCATGGCCGCGCTGGCCTTGGCCGCGCTCGGCGCGCTGTTAGTTGCGCGGGCGCTGTTGGTGCGTCAACAGGTCGCCGGTGCGGCGGATCTCGCCGCGCTGGCGGGGGCCGTGGTGATCACCCAGGGCGAGGTGGGGGAGGCCGGTCCGTGCGCGCACGCACGCCTGGTCGCCAGGGCGAACCGGACCCGGTCGCTCAGCTGTCGGCGCGTCGGCGACACGGTGGATGTCGTGGTCGAGCGTCGCTTCGACATCGCCGGTTCCACCATCACCGTGCGGGCGCGGAGCCGGGCGGGTCCGCGCCCGGCGCTCGGATCAGGGCGTGGCGGGGCGGCCCGCGAGCAGGACGTCGAGGAGCGCGACGGCGCCGGCCTTGTCCAGCGGGGAGTTGCCGTTGCCGCACTTGGGGGACTGCACGCACGAGGGGCAGCCGGCCGGGCAGGTGCAGGAGGCGATCGCGTCCCTGGTCGCAGCCAGCCACGCGCCGGCGACCGTGTAGGCGCGTTCGGCGAAACCGGCGCCGCCCGGATGGCCGTCGTAGACGAAGACCGTCGCCAGTCCGGTGTCCGGATGCAGCGCGGTCGAGACCCCTCCGATGTCCCAGCGGTCGCAGGTGGCGAACAGCGGGAGCAAGGCGATGCCGGCGTGCTCGGCGGCGTGGACTGCGCCCGGCAGGTCCGCCTGCGCGATCCCGGCTCGCGCGACCTGTTCCGCAGTGACGGTCCACCAGATCGCCCGGGTGCGCAGGGTGCGTTCGGGCAGGTCCAGTCCGATCTCGCCGAGTACCTCGCCGGTGGCGAGTCGCCTGCGCAGGTAGGAGACCACCTGGTGGGTGACCTCGACGGTGCCGAAGGCGACCGTGCCCACTCCCCACGCGGCGGCGGACTCGGTCGCGGCGATGGCGATCTCGGTGGTGCTGCGGGCAGTGGTCGAGTAATCCGGCTGCGCGGGATTGACCAGGGCGACCCCAGCCTCGAGGTCGAGCTCCGCGACGAGAAAGGAGCGGCCCTGGTGCAGGTACACCGCACCGGTGTGAACCTGCGTATGCGCCCCCGCGGCGTCGACGGTGCCGAGCAGGCGGCCGGTGCCCTGCTCACACACCCGGACCGGGGTACCGGACCCGCCGCGAATGTCGACCAAGGCGGCGGCGGATTCGCGCCGGGTCCAGAACCAACCGGCCGCCCGAGCCCGCAGCAGGCCGCGCTCGAGGAGCACGTCGATCACCGCTGCCGTGCTCGGGCCGAACAGCTCCACATCCGCCTCGGTCAGCGGGGACTCGGCGGCTGCCGCGCACAGCTGCGGGGCCAGCACATAGGGGTTGTCGGGGTCCAGCACGGTGGCCTCGACCGGGGCATCGAACAGGGCCTGCGGGTGGTGCACGAGATAGGTGTCCAGTGGATCGTCGCGGGCGATCAGGACCGCCAGGGCGGCTGCGCCCGAGCGTCCGGCACGGCCCGCCTGTTGCCACATGGAGGCGCGGGTGCCGGGGTAGCCGGCCAGCAGCACGGCGTCCAGTCCGGCGATGTCGATGCCGAGCTCGAGGGCGTTGGTGGTGGCGATCGCGCTGATCGACCCGTCGCGCAGCCCAACCTCCAGTGCGCGGCGCTCCTCGGGCAGATAGCCGCCGCGATAGGACGCGATGCGCGCGGCGAGCGCCGGATCCACCTCACGCACGGCGTCGCGGGCCAGCAACGCAGTGATCTCGGCTCCGCGGCGCGAGCGCACGAAGGCCACCGTGCGCGCCCCGTCCACCACAAGATCGGCGAGCAGGTCGGCGGTTTCGGCCAGCGCCGTGCGCCGCACCGGGGCGCCTGCCTCCCCGGTGAGTCCGGTCAGCGGCGGCTCCCACAGCACGAACGTGCACTCCCCGTGCGGGGACGCGTCACCGGTTACCGCCGTGACATCGAGACCGGTCAGGCGCGCGGCCGCCCTCGCGGGTTCGCAGACGGTGGCGGAGCTGAGGATAAAGACCGGTTGCGCGCCGACCCGCGCGCACACGCGCCGAAGCCGTCGTAGCACGGCCGCGACGTTCGAGCCGAACACCCCGCGGTAGCTGTGGCACTCGTCGATCACCACGAACGACAGGTTGCGCAAGAACCGGCCCCAGCGGGCGTGGCCCGGCAGCAGGGTGCGATGCAGCATGTCGGGATTGGTCAACAGGTAGGTCGCGTTCTCGCGGATCCAGTCCCGGGCCTCGAGCGGGGTGTCGCCGTCAAAGGTGGCCGGCAGGACACCGCCACCGGCCAGCGCCAGGCTGCTCACGGCGGTGAGTTGATCCGCCGCCAGCGCCTTGGTCGGGGTCAGATACAGGACAGTGGGAACCTTGCGGGCGCCGAGCTGCGGCTGTTCCTGGGCTCCGGTCAGGATCGCGCTCAGCCCCGGCAGCAGGTAGGCCAAGGACTTGCCGGATGCCGTCCCGGTGGCGATCACGACCGAGCGCCCGGCGTGCGCGTGTTGCGCGGCGGCCACCTGGTGCGCCCAGAGGTGGTGCACGCCGCGGGCGGCCAGGGCCGATCTCAGCTGCGGATGCACCCAAGGTGGCCAAGGCGCGCACCGCTCGGGGCGTGCGGGCAGGTGCTGGACATGGGTGATCCGTTCGGACCGTCCAGGCCCGTGGAGCAGTCCGGCCAGCCGATCGTCGCCGGTGAGCGTCGTCCGCACGCCGCCGGTGGGGTCCTCGGCGAGCATGGTCACCACGGAAGTGTGACAAACCTGCCCACCTATATCGGGCGCGCCACCCGGGGGAAGTGCGGTCGGTCGCGGTGCACCTGCGTAGACTTCGGCCCGCCACGGCCCCCTGACGTGCTCTTTACCCTCACATGGGTCCAAGTCGCCTGGGGCATTTGTGCCAATGTCTCTAGGAGGATTGATGTCAGGGATCAACCTCGCCGCATCTGGCGAGACGGTCTCCCTGACGGGCGGGAACCTGACCATCGTTGTCGTGGTTGCCCTCGTCGCCGTATTCGCGCTGTTGGTCGCCGGGTACCTCGTACGCGAGGTACTGGCCGCCGATGAGGGCACCGAGAAGATGAAGGAGATTTCCGGGGCCGTCCGGGAAGGCGCAGCGGCCTACCTGACCCGCCAGTTCCGCACCCTGTCCGTGTTCGCCGTCCTGGCGTTCTTCGTGCTGTTCGCCCTACCGGCGGATTCGACGAACGAACGGGTCGGCCGTTCCATCTTCTTCCTCGTGGGCGCGGTGTTCTCCGCGATCACCGGCTATGTCGGCATGTGGCTGGCGGTGCGTGCCAACGTGCGCGTGGCCGCCGCGGCCCGGGTCGGCAAATCGGGTGAGCTCCCCGCCACCCGGATCGCCTTCCGCACCGGTGGTGTGGCGGGCATGTTCACCGTCGGCCTCGGCCTGCTCGGTGCCTCCCTCGTCGTGCTGATCTACGAGGAGGAAGCGCCCAAGGTCCTGGAGGGCTTCGGCTTTGGCGCCGCGCTGCTCGCTATGTTCATGCGTGTCGGTGGCGGCATCTTCACCAAGGCCGCCGACGTCGGCGCGGACCTCGTCGGCAAGGTCGAGCAGGGCATCCCCGAGGACGACCCGCGCAATGCCGCCACGATCGCCGACAACGTCGGTGACAACGTCGGTGACTGCGCCGGGATGGCGGCGGACCTCTTCGAGTCCTACGCCGTCACCCTTGTGGCCGCTCTGATCCTCGGCGTCGCCGCCTTCGGTGACGACGGCCTGGTGTTCCCGCTGATCGTCCCGATGATCGGTGTTCTCACTGCCGTCATCGGCATCTTCGCGGTCTCCCCGCGCCCGGGTGACCGCAATGGCATGGCGGCGATCAACCGCGGCTTCTTCATCTCCGCCCTCGCCTCGGCGATCCTGTGCGGCATTGCCGCCTTCACCTTCCTGCCCGACTCCTACAGCGAGTTGGGTGCGGCCTCGGAACTGCTGGATGACTCCGGCAATGCCATCGTCGATGGTGACCCGCGGATGTTCGCGATCGTCGCCGTCCTGATCGGCATCGTGCTGGCGGCGGCGATCCAGCAGTTGACGGGCTACTTCACCGAGACCAACCGGCGCCCGGTCATGGACATCGGCAAGACCGCGCTGACGGGTCCGGCCACCGTCATCCTCGCCGGCATCTCCGTCGGTCTGGAGTCGGCGGTGTACTCCGCGGCGTTGATCGGTCTGGCCGTGTACGCGGCCTACATGCTCGGCTCGGGTGTGCTGATCCTGGCGCTGTTCGCGGTCGCGCTGGCCGGTACCGGCCTGCTCACCACGGTCGGCGTCATCGTCGCGATGGACACCTTCGGCCCGGTTTCGGACAACGCCCAGGGCATCGCCGAGATGTCCGGGGACGTGCACGGCGAGGGCGCGCAGGTGCTCACCAGCCTCGACGCCGTCGGCAACACCACCAAGGCGATCACCAAGGGCATCGCGATCGCGACGGCGGTGCTCGCCGCGACCGCCTTGTTCGGGTCCTATTTCCAAGAGGTCATCGAGGCCATCGACGAAACCGGGATCGACCCGAGCGAACTGGGACTACGTACCCAGCAGTCCCTCGCGGTGTTCGACATCATCAACCCGAACATCCTGGTCGGGTTGATCCTCGGCGCGTGCGCGGTGTTCCTGTTCTCAGGCTTGGCGATCAACGCCGTGGCCCGGGCCGCGGGCGCCATCGGGTTCGAGGTGCGCCGGCAGTTCCGGGAGAACCCCGGGATCATGGAAGGCACCGCCAAGCCCGAGTACGCCAGGGTCGTGGACATCTGCACCCGGGACTCGCTGCGTGAACTCTCCACGCCGGGCATCCTGGCGATCATGGCCCCGATCGCGGTCGGGTTCGGCCTGGGTACAGCGCCGCTGGCCGGCTTCCTGGCCGGTATGGCCATCGGCCTGGAGTCCGCCGTCTACACGGCGCTGCTGATCGGTCTGGGCGTGTACGGGGCGTTCCTGCTCGGCGGTACGTCGATCATGCTGGCGCTCTTCGCGGTGGCGCTGGCCGGCACC